>CALXXU010000180.1 GCA_944392765.1 uncultured Anaerobiospirillum sp. | reverse complement strand
TTTATGTGATATAACTCTAAAATATTACTTGGCATGTCAAGCAAATACGAGCAAGGTCTGAGAGAAATTAAGGTGTACAAGGTGGGACTGACCGGTGGAATTGGCACCGGCAAAAGCTACATCGGCAAGCTGTTTTCAGTCTACGGTGTCAAGATTATAGACAGCGACGTTATTGCCCGCGTGGTGGTGCTGCCCGGCAGCCCAACCCTCAAGGAAATCGCGGCCCACTTTGGCGCTGAGGTGATTGAGGCCGATGGCTCCTTAAACCGCCGCGCCCTACGCGAGCGCGTCTTTGCCCAGGAATCAGAGCTCGCCGCGCTCAACGCCATCATTCATCCGGCCATTCACCGGCTTATCAATGAGTACTGTGACTTGGTGGCCGCCCATCAGCCCCTGCCTGAGGTGTATTACCTCACAGCGGCCTTGCAGCAAGCCAATGCCCAAGAGGCCCGCCGCCTTAAAGCTAAGACTAAGCCGCAGGAGACGCTAAGCCGAGAGGAGCGTCAATCCCGCAAGGAACACTTCTTACAAACGCAAGAGCTGATCAACACTCCGCTTGACCCGAGCGTGGTCTTTAGTGAGGAGCACCCGGCGCCCTACGTCATCTTGGACATTCCGCTGCTGTTTGAAAACGGCTGGGATCAAGTCGTGGACTCGATCTTGGTGGTCGATTGCGAGCCCGAGCTCCAGCTTAGCCGCGTCATGAAGCGCGATGGTGCCACCAAAGAGCAGGCCCTGGCCATCATCTCACGCCAGTGTCCACGGGACTTTAAACTTGAGCACGCCAATGAGGTCATTAGTACCGATAGCCCGTGCGTAGCTGATAAACGTCAAGCCGTGCTAAACTTACATCTGAAGTACTTAGCTCAGGCCCGCGCTGCGGCGCCGGTTGAGACCTTGCCTTAAACTTAGGGCACGGATCTTGAACGCAAGCTAAGGCTCAAACTTGTTCGTTTTTTTTTTTCTGATTCTTTCATTGTTGGTTCTTTGCCCCAGCGTCGTGTAGCACCCTATGTTCGTTTACGATTTTCCTTTAAGCCCTAAGGCTCGGACTTACCTCAAGTTCGAGGCTATCTTCCAACGCATTGAAGAGTGCAAGGGTTTAAACTCTAATGCTGAGACCATGAGTCTGCTGCGGGGTCTTATCGACTACATCGATCTGATCGATGGCTCAGGCGCCATTAAGATCGACATCGGCAAAGACCTAGACAAGCTCACCCAAAAGCTCAAGCAGTGGCAAGACTATCCTGAGGCCGATCAAACGCTGTTAAGCGAGCTCTTAGCGCAGATCTCAGCGTCCCATCAGGCCTTAAACACCTTTACCCGTCAGCGCACCGTGCTGCAAAACGACCCGATCATCGAGAGCATCAAGCCGCGCTTTTTAACTCCGGCTGGTGTCAATTGCTTTGATACCCCGCTCTTTACCTTCTGGTCACGTCTGCCGGCCGAAGAAAAGCGCGAGACGGTCACTGCTTGGCTGCACGAATTAGACAGCATCCGCATCCCGATCACCTGCATCTTGAATCTGTGGCGTCTGTGCTCAGATTATCAGACTCGCATTGCGATCAACGGCTTTATGCAGGAGACCTCGGAGCAATGTGAGCTCATTGAGATCAAGTACCCCGAGCATGTGCGCGGCTACCCAGTCGTAAGCGGCTTTCAGTCCAACATCAACGTGCGCTTCCTGCCTTACACCAAGGGGGCACCGGTGGGCGACATCACCTTTGAATTAGCCTACGTGCGCGGAGGCTAATCATGAGCCTTAAAGACCTAATGCCCGAGGGGGCATACGACGAGATCGTGGCCGAGGCCCACACCGATGAGGAGAAGCTCAAGCAAGAAAGCGCGACCCTCATGGTGACCTGCCCGACCTGCAAAAAGCGCATTCCCTACGATCGCTCCAACCCGTTTCGCCCTTTTTGCTCGGAGCGCTGCAAGCTAATTGACTTAGGCGCTTGGGCCAGCGAAGAGCGCACCATTGCCGGACGTCAGGTCAATGAGGACGAAGACGCCGACCTGCTCCAAGACCCTAACCTGCCGGTCCGCAATGTTCCCGGCACCGACGAGTAGTACCACCACTCCGCCCTAAAACTAGGCCGCGCGCCCCGGCTCCCCATCTTTATCTGAAACCCAAGCGCGTTTCATATCTTGCGAGGAGGCTTGCAAGCTCTACCAAGCATCAACCTCGCATCAAATTAAAATCTGATATTAAATATATTTTCCACCGTTTGACAATTTCTGTTTAAACTCTTCTAGTTCCTCTTTCGCTACAGGTGAAAACAACTTATACCCAAGATAAATAAGGGCACAGCCCAGAAAAATCACCATAATTAAAAGAGCAAGACCAACAAAATTAGGCATATTTACTCACCTGCAATTAATGATTTGTTAACATTATCTTGAATCCAGGGGGCTACTGCTACCGTTAATTATAAGCCGCGCTGCGGTTAATAGCTGTTGCAACTGCCATCACGGATTAATCGTTGATTTGATGATCCCTGTTGGCTCATCTCCTTTGCTCCTCCAGTAGATTAACGCTTCTGGCGTGACATTCGAACCGGCCCTCCTACCGACTCGACTCCAGCTGGAAACCCCACCTAACCAGCTCGCTTTAAGCGGGCCGCATAATCTTAACCGCATTGCTCAAAAAAAATATACTCTAACAAATTCTTCTTTACATCGGTAGACTTCTGGTGCTAATATAGCCTACATCAGACAGATCGTAAGGATCCCTGCTGAAAACGTGATATTTGCGGGCTTGGCCCATTGCAACTAGCAACTCGTAGAACGAACCGTTCTATTATACTCATAGAGGGGACGCGGGCTGATGACAAACGACTCAATTATCGCAGCTCTAAAGAACGAAGCGAAATTTCGCGCCATCCGAGACGACGCCAGAGACGAAGCCTATGATGAGGCCCTAGCAAAATCTGATGATAGTGACTATGCTGAAGCCTATGCCGAAGCCTACGCTGATATTTATATCGAATCATACATAAAAGCTTATATTAAATCAGGGATTAATATTGCTAAAAAGTTATTAGAAGAAGGTCTGCCTCTTGATGATATCAGAAAGCTTATCAATGCTCTCCGACAGTTTGATCGCTATGCCGAATAAGCATCAGTCAAGCTGCTCCCTATAGTTTTATATAAAAAAGCTACGACCTTAATGCCCTAAATTTTTATGTAAATTAGCAATAAACAATCCACAAAAACCAGGGCGCTTCCACTTTGTCCCAATGGAGGCCCTATCTGAGCTCTGCCACAAAGAGCGTTGCTTAAACGCAGGTTCAAGCCTCTAGGATCGTCCAGCGGGGCTAACGGACCAGAGAAGGTTCTGAGGACATAACGCTATGTATTTTAAACCATCCAACTTCAAAAACATCGAAGACTATGCTTGGGCTACCAACTGTGAAATTGCTGCAGTTAAAATTGAAATATTTTTACGTGCACAATTTGAAAATGCTAGAGACATCATCTTCAAAGTCGCGGCTGAGCTCTCACTCAACCTAAAAATAAGATTAGCAAGAATTATGCTATTCCACGCAGGTATTGCTGTCGATGTAGTAGAGAGAATTTTCGGACTGTCCCAGTGGGGTTGCGCGACCTGCTAAGCAGCCTGAATTTCAATTGGTATTACATCAAGGTTAAACCAATATTTACCTCCGTTATTACATGACCAACGTAAACTTGTCATTTGACATATATGATTAATTATTATGATTGTCCTATTTTAATATTTTTATCTCCACAACATAGCGCAGTCTCAGACGAAATCGATTCA
>CALXXU010000179.1 GCA_944392765.1 uncultured Anaerobiospirillum sp. | reverse complement strand
GCATCACACATAACAACCCAGCGTCCCCTCGCCCGGCACCTTTTCCCCAACGTAGCCCAGGCTAATAAGATAGGTGCGTCTTTTTTTTTTTCTAAAATTGAGCTAAAGTTTGCTTTATTAGCCCTTATTGTGCGCAAAATTTCTGAGATTTATGTTAATTGACCGCAGCCCGCAAAGGAGACTACGGTTCATACCAAGCGCACGGAATGAGCTGAGCCGTGGTGATAGCTCTGTCACCACCAGAACCAAAGGATTAATGGCAGCACAACCTAGCCGTCTTGAACGGTCATAGGGTAATTGTCTTCACCTCAAGCATTTGCGGCATCACTGCTCGTTCACCCCACGATGAACTGTGAGAATTTTTGCAGTGAAGCTGTCATCCCACGCCTTAAGCTTTCTTTTGGCTCAGTATCGCTCCATCTTCAAGCGCGCCTATGTCTCAGGTTTAGCCAGCGCTATCCTGTTAACCACCGCCCTTGCCTCGACCTCGGCCCAAGCTGAGGTCTATTTATATACGCAGACCATCAACGAAGCGTTGAACGTGACCAACCAGTACGAAATCGTAACTGGAGCCTCCAATGCTGTAAACAAGCAGTACAACGTCGACTACTTTGAGCAAACCCTGGGCAAAGTATCAGCTGGTCAGTTTGACGGTCTCGATACTTCTCTGGCTACAGGCATTGCCAGCGGCATCTTCCACTCGAGCACTGCCACACTTGAAGGCAATATGAATTTCTTCAATGTCACAGGTGCCGTCAACCGTGCTGAAGGCAAGTTGACCACTACCGCCAGCGGGGGCAATCTGACCATTGGTGGTACTGATGCTGATATCGATGGCAACATTATTCGCACCCACTTTAAGTTCCCAGACACAACGCGCCAAGATCAAAGCTATGATGACGATTTAGGCGGCTCAGCCTTTGGCGGTATGGCCTTAAATAGTGGTGATGCCTTTGCCACGAGCAACACCTTGACCGTTCAGGCCGATAAATACGCCGATGCTGCCAACGTCGGTGGCTATGCCTTATCTGTATCAGGTGATGCTTCTTCGACCCAAAACGTCCTTAATTACACCTCAAGCAAGGTAGTACAAGGCATCGACACTTCGGCAATCTCCAAAACCTTAGCCGGTGGCTATGCCCGCATCAATGCCGCTTCAGGCACGCTGACAGTTGCAGACAATACATTAAATCTGGGCTCAGCCAGCAACAGCGCAGCTACCGATATCAAAGCCAAGGAATATTTTGCTGGTGGTTTCGGCCGTTTCTCTCCTGAAGATAAAGCCAGCATAACGGGTACCCTTGCGATCTCGAACAATACCGCCAACCTCACCAATGTCACTTTAAGCTCCACCGATGCCAAGTACATCGTAGGCGGTGGCACCGATGCAGGAGCAAGCAGCGCCAATATGACCGGCAATAAGGTCGAGCTCAATGACGTCACGGTAAGCGGCGATAAGATCATTATTGCCGGTGCCTTTGACAAGACCGGCATCTCAGGCATGACCGCATCCAAAAACTCAGTCACGGTGGGCGCCGACTCGGTCATCACCGACGCCAGCATCTACAGCACCTACAGCAATAAAGGCTACTACTCCTCCGAGAGCGGCGGCCAGATTCAGATCGACGGTACCTACAAGGTATCTGCCTCCAAGACCGCCACTCTGGCAGCCAATGAAGTAGAAATCAGTGGCGAGCTTAACAATGCTGGCACTCTAAATGTGACCGGTTATCTTAATAGCAATGAAGCCACCATCCATAACAGCGGCACCTTAAATCTTGCTAATGACGCAAGTTTAGCGACTATCGCAGAGCTCACCAACACCGGCACGATTAACGTCACCGATAGCGGGTTACGCCTTGAGACCATCTCCAACTTGCTTGAGGGCGAAAACGCCAAGATCAATCTTATTGCTTCAGCCGCAGACAAATATGCCAATATCACGCTGGAAGAAGAGGATGTGGTCGATTTGACCTCCAGCAAGATAACCCATTCAAGCTCTGGTAATTTTGCCTTCCACGCTGAGAGTGCTCAAGTCACTGTGGGCACAGATAACTCGGGATATTATCGCGTCAGCGCCGACCGCGTTATTGCCAAGACAGAAGAGGAGAGCGCTGGCTCTTATACCATTGCCGCAGACGATCGGGTCTACGCTATGTCCTCATTTAACTTGAGCTCGGCCGATACTCAGGGAGCTAAGAACCTGAATGTTTCAGGCTCACTGGTCTTAGGCTCCAATGCCGATTTTGTGGCCAATTCGGGCTATGAGGTCACGGAGCTTGATGGTGCGGGCCGCTTCAACAACGTCAACGTCACCCTGAATGATGACAACGCCAAGGTTAAGTTTATGGCTGGCACTTGGACTGACGTAGGTGCGGTCACGGTCACCAAGGGTGATTTCAGCGTGATTGAGGGCGCGGACGTCACGGTGAAATCCTTAGGTGCTAGCGCCAAGGATGACGTCATCGTAGAGGGAGCCTCCCTGAGCGCCGCCGATTTAGCAATGAGCGGCGCTGCAGCCAGCACGGTTGATGTCAGCTCGAACGGTACCTTCACCACCGCTTTAGATAACGTCATCGACTACACCGCTGCCGCAGGCGAGGTCAAGGAATCGATTACCGCCGATAGCAAGAAGTTCGCAAGCGGCGCAATCGACCTCGATGGCACCTCGACTATTAGACTGACTGGGTCAAAAGCTCTCTTAGGCACCGACACTATCACGATCGGCCAATTTAAGGCCATCAAGACGGCGATCATAGGTCAAAACGGTATGGGTACCGTGTCCTTTGATGACGTCAACGTTGGCCTTGCCTCTGAAATCGAGGCCGCAGGTGAAATCAGCGTCGACGCTGCCGCTGACTACGCTGGCTCTGATGCCTTAAAGAATATCACCGTCACCGGCGTCACCGGCAGCGTTTTGACTGGCACCCATACTTGGGGCTCGGCCGAGCTGGCCCTAGGCACGACTAGCGTGAGCGTCGCCGATGGTTCGGCCTTAAATCTGGCCGGAGCGAGCGGTGGCAACTTCGTTACCACGGCCGATGGTCAAGTCGGTGGTATCTCCTTGACCGGTTACCAAGCCCAAGTTTCTTTGGCTAATGGTGGTACCATTGCTGATATCACAGGCTCTGCTAATGCCAACCAACAGGTAGTCGTAGCCGGTAACGGCAATGCCACAACTATCGGCAAGATCTCCAACGTCAATACCGTCACCCTGCAAAATGGTGCGGTCACGGTCGGTGCGATTGAAGACGTAGCAAATCTTGCGACCACGAGCAGCCCGATCACCGCTCAAGGTGATATCGAGGTAGGCAACTTAAGCTTAGACAGCGCCTTGACCTCGGAGCTAAGCTCGGATGAGCCTGAAGCCACCCGTTTCAACGTCACGGCAGAGTCGCTCGAGATGAAGGAAGGAGCCTCTCTTACCACCAACAAGCTGACCTTAGGCGCCAGCTCTGGTCCTGCTCAAAATGGGGATCAAGTAAGCTCAACCTTAACCGGTCAGGTTACGGCTCAAGAAATTGAGATCGAGCGTGGTGCTAAAAATATCATCTCGATTGTGGACGCTACGGTCAATGCTGAGAGCCTCACCTTTACTGGTGACTCCGGTATCTTAAGTGTGGGCCAAGCTCAGGGTGAAGAGCAAGAGAGCGCTGGTGGTAGCCTGCACCTTACGACCTTAAACCTGAACGGCGGTATGCTCTTACTGGACCCAGACTATGGCTCTGCGGCCGCCTTTACCACGGTCATCGGTGCTGACACCGAGGACTTTGTCAGCACCGCAGGTAGCGTCGGCGTCGGCCAAAATTCGGTCTTTGTTTCTGGTATGGCCAAGGATGAAGCCCAGAGCTTGCTGAACAAGTTAGGTCTGACCAATAGTCAGGGCAGCCTCTCACGCAACAACGTAGGCTCGGCGGTAGTACTCAATAAGAGCTATCACATTGCCAAGGGCGCGGCCTTATACCTAGACGCCGATGGCAAGATCGACGGTGTAAACGATTCGCTCTCCACCAATGTCAATGACTTGGTTACTAAACTTGGTGGTTCAGACGGTGCAGTGCAGTTAGGTGAAAACACTGCTTTAGTGGTCACTCAGTCCTTCACCGACAAGGCCTCCGAGCTCTACTTGCTCGAGTTTGCTGATGCCACGAATGCCTCCGTCACCTTAGCTGAGAACTCTAAGATCATCTTCGACTCAACCGCTTTAGTCGCAGGCGATCAAGTTAAGCTGACCAATACCACTAATGTCACCGACTCGGGCACGGTAATCAGCACCGCCGGTGGTGGCTTGCTCACTGGTAGCATTGTCAGTGGCACGAACGAATCCTTGATCAACTTTAGCTTCAATCGTGGCGCTGAGCGCTTGCTGACGCAGCAATCGGATCCAGTTAAGGATATGACGGTCACCGTACTCAAGAACGAGAACGGGGCATACGACAGCACGGAGGCCGGTGTTGCCTTCATTGCGGCCACCGGTGCCCATAACGGCGGTCGTGATACCGAAAGCACCGCACGCTTTGCCCTATACGGTGGTGCCGCCCAGGCTGCCTTAATGGCGCAAAACAGCGTCAATGAGGCAGTCAGCGAGCGCGTGGGCTCAGCTCAACCAAGCTCAGGCTTAGTCGCTGCTGATAATGGCCAAGGCGCAGGCCTGTGGCTTAACCCAGTCTACAAGTCTTCGGACTTAGACGGCTTTGAAGCCCAAGGCTTAGACTACGGAGCAGATATCGACCTCTACGGCGTCGCTTTAGGTGGAGATTTCACCTTTGGCCCTAATGTCCGTGTGGGTGCCGCTTTCCATATCGGTGCGGGCGATTCCGACGGTGAGGGCGTGGGCTCCGGTGCCTCCAACGACTTTGATTACTACGGCTTTAGCCTCTATGCAGGCACCAACTTTGATAACTTTGCCGTGGGTGCTGATTTTGGCTTCACTCAGGTCTCCAATGAGCTTGAGCAGTCAGCCTACTTAGGCAAACTCAGCGCTGATACCGATGCCCAAGTCCTGACCTTAGGGGTACGTGGCGAGTACCTCTTTAGTAGTGATGTAGCTAATATCACTCCACACGTTGGTCTGCGCTACACCAGCCTCGATATCGACGATTACTCGGTTAAATGCGATGCAACCACCATTGCCCACAATGACTTGGATCGCATGAACGTCTTCTCGTTGCCAATCGGTGTCACGATCGCTAAGGACATCACGGCCGGTGCTTGGACGGTTGCACCTCAGTTTGACCTGACCTTGACCGCCAATATGGGCGACGACGAGCTTGAGAGCAGCACTGAATTTATCGGCGTCGAAGCCGTGGGCTTGACCACTGAAGTCTTAGACAACTTCACCTACGGTGCTAAGTTAGGTCTCAAGGCTCAGTACCAAGAGAACTTCTCTCTGGGCCTCAATGTGGGCTATGTCGGTTCAAGCAATAGCGATGAGTTCGGTATCAACGCCAACGCTCGCTTCTCCTTCTAAGCCCACAGAGCTAAACCTCAGGTTCTAACCTGAGCTTTTAGGCGCTCACCTCCTCGGAGGTGGGCGCCTTTTCTTTATCCCAGCAAACAGACTCATATCTTCTAAATTAGAGCGTCTGCCCCAATGCGCTGACGCAACTTCAGCGCGCTCACCTTAATCCCGGTGCCCTCCCGCCATATCACTGATAAGCAGCGCTCCCAACGCAGCTCCAACTTCGATTAAGAAGCAAAGCTCCCAATCTATTAAGGCCCCAGTAATGGAGCCTTGCTTTTCCCACCAGCTTGCCCCGCCCCTGCTTTTCGTAGCCCAAGCAACACTTTTTTCAGCACAACAAATTATCACCAAAAATCAGCAAGCTCATAGACTATGATGTGCTTTTTTTTTTTTCTAAAAATCAGAATAAAGTTTATTTTGTTATATTTTAATATGCGTAAATTTTTGAAATTTATAGCCCCAAAGTTCTCATAATTCGATCTAGCTCCTTGTCAGACAAGCCAAAAACACCGTATTGACAAGGAGCTTAGTAAT
>CALXXU010000178.1 GCA_944392765.1 uncultured Anaerobiospirillum sp. | reverse complement strand
AAATAGGAATGTCGCTGGCGATGGTTGCTCGGTGCGGCCGCAGCCTTGCTCGGCCTTAGAGCCGTGGCTTGAGCGCCTCGCCTCCCAACGACAAACGCATTTAGACGAGCTACCGCATAGCGACAAACCACCCATTTAGAGCCCAAAGCGACAAACGTATTTAGATGAGCCCAGACCACCAACCAAAGCAGGAGCTAACCCAGCACGTAAGGAGGCCAACTATCGGCACGTTGCCCGACCAATCTGCCACGGTATAGCAAAACATCGTGTCGCGCTGCCACAAAAGAACTTGCCGCCCTGTAGCAAAACATCCTGCCGCAGTGCCGCAAAAGAATTTGCCGCCCTGTAGCAAAATATCCTGCCGAACTGTAGCAAGAAAAACTGCCGCCCTTAAGAACAAGCTCCAATCGCGCTGTAACCAAGCATACTGACGCGATACACAAAATAACTTGCCACCCTTCAGCAAGCAAAAACACCGCGCAGCAGCCCAGCTGAACCGAGCTTCGTGAGGCAAGCCATAGCCCCTAAACAAAGACAACCATACCGTCTGAACAAGGCCAAGCAGGGCAAAACAAGCCACCTGAGCATCACCTGCTTTGCCCAAGCATAGCTCTTGGGGCACACCAGAATGGGCCCAGCGCACCACCAGGACATCACAAGACCTGCTGGAAGTAGGCAACCAAAAACACTGGTGGGTCTTGAACACCTAGCTTTCGCAAATTTGGGAATATAAATAACAAAATAAGACCTACCCAATAAAAAATTTTCAAAAAAATTTTACCGCCTCGGGCGCGGCGGGGTCGCGCCAATGTCGATCGTGATGGTTTTGGGGCTCGATTTTGGTAGGGCTAAAATCACACCAAAAATGATGAAAAGCTCCTAGTGTGGGTGTGTTTCTTTCTTATGTGGGGCGCGACGCAATTTTCGACTATTTACGCATTGTTCGTGTCCTTTTTCTGGTCGATACCCTATTTTGTGGGCTATTGACAACTGGGCACAACGATTCCCCTCTCTCCGTCGACCTGCACGATCGACGATATTGACTTGATTTTTGGAATTTATTGTGATCTGCCGTACATGCATCACTCTGTGGTGGGCAGACACGATTCCATGCTGCATTGGGCTTAGTTTAGTTGAACCAGTGCGACTTCACGGTCGAATGTTTTCGCCTTAATTGGCGAACCATTCAAACTTGTGGCCGCATCTGTTCACCAAACCACTCCGCTGCTTTAGGCTGAACACTCCCTCTAAAACGTCCCAGCCTGTTCTTGGTCGGTCGCACAACCAGACCAAGGAGGTTCCTGGGACAAAAATCCGTTTTCCTTTGGTATTAGTGACCGCGCCTGGTATCTCATTTTGGGCGCGGTCGACTTAGCGCGCCTTGTGGCAAGCCTACTGGTCAAACCAGTAGGGCCTATCCCACAGGGTGGTTTTACCCCACAAGGGAGGCTTCCCTACAAGGAGGCTTCCCTTGGAGCGACAGGGCTATCTCGGTTAGCTAATTGGGATAGCCTGAACTGCCGCTGGGAACCAAACCCACTGGGCAGCTTCCGGGCTTTAGGTTCAACCAATTGGACTATCCCTTTTCCCAATTGGTAGATCGAGGCCAGACTAAAGGAAACACGCCTTAGCCCCTCCCAGGCTAAGGCTTAGCAAGCCCCAGTTGCCGATGGTGCTGGGGCTTGAGTTTGAGGCAAAGGGCAGGACGCCCTCGAGTACGAATCCAAAGCATTAACCACCACCCAGCGGGCGTGCCCGCTGGGCGGTGGCAGCTCCCAATCAGACCCAGCATGGGCCCAAGGTCAAGCAACACCTGCGGGAATCACTTTTCCCTTTTTTTCGCGATTTGAAGAGTTCACTTCAGTGAAAATCTCAAACAACGCCTTAAACTTCCTCTTAGCGCAATACCGCGCTATCTTTAAGCGTGCCTACATCAAGGGCATCGCCTCTGCCGTCATCCTGACCGCAGGCCTCGCCGCTGGCCAAGCTCAAGCAGCAGATGAATGGTACCAGTTCGATAGCACCAACTCTAAGTGGACAGATATGCAAAACAACGTTGGTGCTGGCAGTGCCACCACTGCGGCAGGTGCTCTAGATTATTACAACGGAAAAAATAGCATCTTCTTCCCTGACCAAGATAGTGTCACTGGTACTGTGTCAGGCGGTGATTTATCTGTTGGCCATGTTCAAGCTGTTGCGCCAGGAGTAACTAACCCTGATACCGCACAAGTATCTGGTAATGCTTTTGGTGGTTACATTTACAGCAGTGGCAATGCTAGTATTACTAACTTCCTTGCTAATTCCAATACACTGACTTTGTTATCAGGCGGTCAAATCACCAATAGCGCTTACGGTGCTAATGTTGATGTAGATAAAGGCAACGTAACCGCTACTGGCAATACCGCCAACATCAGTGGTGGTAGTGTAGGCCTCAGTGTATATGGTGCCAACATAAAGACTGCTGATGGTAGTGCAACTGCCTCTGATAACCAAGCCTTTGTTAAAGCCGATGTCGCAGACACCATTTCCATCGGTAATGGCACTTATAGTGCTATTCGCGGTGTACTAGCCGAAGGTACTGACACTATCTCCTTAACCGGCAATAGCGTCAATATCGAGATCTCTAACAAAAACGACGCCACAAACCGACTCACCTTTGATAAGGCAGATACCCTTGAAGGTGCTTTAGGCGTGATTGGAGCCAAGGGTGGTACTGGTGCTCAAGCCGTGATCGCCCAAAACTCTGTTACCGCCAACAATATTAAAATTGGTGATAGCAAGGGTGCATACATCTTC
This sequence comes from uncultured Anaerobiospirillum sp., assembly GCA_944392765.1. GTDB lineage: Bacteria > Pseudomonadota > Gammaproteobacteria > Enterobacterales > Succinivibrionaceae > Anaerobiospirillum. Next base: position 19,901 of record CALXXU010000178.1, on the reverse strand, counting down.
GGTGGTCGTGGTCAAGTAGATAGTGACAACACCAATGGCGTTGAAATTACCGCTCGTAACAACACTGTGTCTTTAACCGATACTGATGTTATTAGTCTGGCTACTGCTGTAGCTGGTGGTGAATCTTTACAAATCGTTGGTAACTCTGCTTGGGCGATGCAAACCTCAGTTTCCAACGGCAATAACAACGTCCGCGCCTTAGGTGACGGCACCAATGCTAATGTGTCTATCGATGGTGGCAACCTACAGTTCACAGGTGCCAGCACTTTAGCAGATAATGCCAGTGGTCTTCAGCAAAGTTCCATGGTAGCTGGTGGTTTTGCTATTACCACTGCTAGCGGTGGCTCCGCAACCGCCAATGCCAACGTAGTCAGCGTCAAGAACACAACTGCCACTAACGTTAGCTTATATGGTGGTATTGCATACTCCGTAAAGGCAGCAGGCTCTGATCAAGTTACAGCCTCGCAAAACGTCTTAACCATTGACGCTACTGATGTGAAGGTGGACAGCACCACTGCTAAGGGCTATACCTACAATAACATCGCAGGTGCGGTTGCTTTTGCCGATCCTGAAGGCAATGGCAGCAGCAACAAGCTTACCGCACAGAATACGGTAACAGCTTCCCAAAACGAAGTTACTATCACCAATAGCACCTACAAAGACGCTGATGCCAATACTGCAAAGACAATCAAGGCCGATGTTTACGGTGCTCTGATCTCGACCGGTGCAAAAGCAACTAACGAAGGTGACGCTGTCACTGTTGCCAACCAGAACGCCGTTAAGATTGATAAGGGCCTGAACGTAACTGGCAGCGTCTTTGGCGTTTTAGCTGGCTTCAATGGTTCCTTTACTGGCAACTCGGTTGACGTAAATGCTAAAGTAGCAGCACAACCAGCCGCTGCCAGTGGTGCCATTACTCCAGAAACCGTAGCTGGCGTCTTCATTACAACTGGTAACAGCGGTGGTACTGTTCAAGATCCTGCAACATTAACCGCTACCAACAATACCGTAACTATTGGCGCAAACGCTGAAATCACCAATGCTAATATTGTTGCGGTTGATCTCGGTTATAACAATAACAAAAACACCGATGTAATCCACAGCGGTAACACCGTAACCGTTAACGGTACCTACATCGTTAACGATGCCACTGCCGCTAACAAGTACAACTTAGCTGGTGATGACGTACAGATCACCTCCACCGCCTTAATCCACGTTAAGGAAGGCACCTTAAACATCAGCGGTATTTCTGATCACGGTGCTACTCCTAATTACTATAACGGTACTGGCACGGTAGCCGCTGGCGCTCAGATCGCAAACGCCGACACCATTAATGTCTATAACTCCTTAGACGTTCAGGGTGACGACTCGCTGTTTGCCGTCTCCACTGGTGCTCAGCTCAATATCGATGGCGGTTCTGCTAAGGATGAAGCCGAGAATGTAGATGCGGTCACCTCTGAGAAGGCTACCCTTAAGATCACTCAGGCTGGCTTAACCAACTACTTAACCGCTAATACCACCGACGGCTTAGACTACGATCTCGATAAGGACGGCACTGTCGACGCTGATGATCGTGCTGGTATTGTCCAAGTCACTAAGACCGGTACTATCGACTTTAAGGAGTCGGTACAGTTAAGTGACTTCAACTTCACCACTGAAACCACTCCACTTGCTGGCCAGATTAAGGTTGACACCGACATCGTTACCACCGGTGCTTCCTTAAGCGGTTCGTTCTTCAAGGCCGACACCGTTACCGTAGCTCACAAGCTGGCTACTAACACCACCACGGCCCAAGGCAAGTACGGCAACTTAGATGCCTTAGATAACACCTCTGGTGTTGCTATCGTCGCCAATACCTTAAACTTAGGTGCTACCGACCTGTCCTCGGATCGTTCGGCTGCCATTACCTTTGGTCAGGCTACCGTTAAGGAAGAGATCAACTTTACCGCTAAGACCAGCGGTGACAACCTTAACGACGAAAACGATTCAATCGACAATGACCAGAAGTTCAACGACGGCTACCACCTGACCTCTAAGGTTATCGGCTCTAACTACATGCTGACTAATGATCAGGATGCAGCTAATGAGTACTACACCAGCTTACCAGGCAGCATCAATGGTGTTGTAACCATCGAGACCAAAGGTACCAATAAGGGCGAACTGATCATCAAGGACGGCGATTGGACTGCCAATGACCTCGTAACGGTTACCTCGGGCGGTTCCATTACCGTTGGTGGCGAGTCGGCTGTTAAGGGCGAGCTGCAGGATATCGGTGGCTTCGTTCGCCAGCCAGATGCTACCTTAAGCTTAGCCGCTGGCTTAACCTTAGATGTTACTAAGGGTGGTGAGGCTAAGGTTACCGCCGATGGCGATAGTGGTAGTGTCTATCAAAAGCCAGACGCTGACGACTTCTATGGCGACAACCGCTATGTTGCTTTAGATCTCACTCACGGCGTCGAGATGAAGGGCGATGCTGAGACCGGCAACCTCAATGGTAAGGCTGTAATCAACGCTACCTCTGGTGGTGTGGTCTTAATGACTGCCTCTGACGTCAATGACCTGTTAGCTCAGAACCACGCTTGGAACGCCAAGGATGCTAACAATAACCAGTCTGGAGCATTCATCAATGCCTCCGCAGGTGGTGAACTCCGTGTCGACGGTGATATCGAGGCCCAATTCCGTGACTTCGATATTGACCCTGACACCAACGGCTTCAACTTATCAGGTGGTCAGGCTGGTAATGACTTCGATAAGACCAGCGGTCGCTTAGTAGCTGATAGCCTCACTATCGTCAACCCACACAGTGGTACTGTGCTGGATGATGAAGAGTACCTCACCGATGCTGCTAAGGTTTACTTAGGTGGTGTTGTGGTCGTCGATGATCTCGAGATCAACGACCTGCAACAGACCAATGGCGAGAAGCCAGATGGCACTAACACCTACGCTTCGCAGGTAACTATTGCCAACGGCGGTGCTCTGATCTCCCACAGCTTAACCTCCGTCAACGATAAGCTGATCTTAGGTGATGAGGGTACTTCCTCCGCTATCCTGTACTTTGAGACCGATACGGTAGGCGCTGAGGGCACCATCTCGGTAAATAAGATCGAGTTGGCTTCTGGCTCTGAGATCGACTTTGCTAACGGCGAGTGGAATGCCTCTGCTACCGACTTTAACTTAAGCGGTGCTGGCAGCCGCTTGATCGTAGGTGAAGATTACGACACCGACGTTAACGACAATCCATACACTGCTACCTTAACGGCTGGCGACCTCACTATGGGGGCTGACACCTATTTACACGTAGCAGCTAATGGTACTGCTTCGTTCAACGGTGCTAACCTCGCAGAGCTCACTGCCCCAACTGATGCTAATGATAAAGCCGGTATCTTTGTCGAAGGCTACTTAACCATTAACGGTACTGCGATCTCTGAGAACAATACCAATGGTGGTGTAACCTTTGGTGATGAAGATGGCTCGATCCGCATTGCTAACAACGGTACCTTAAACTTCGGTAGTGCCGCTGTTAACGGTGCTATCTTGGCTGATAGCCAGTACACTGGCGATACCGTCACCTTACGTGATGGCTACACCAAGATCGAAAACCAAGGCGGTACCTTACGCTTAGGCTTTGCCTCTGGTTCAAGCTTCTCCTCAGCTGCTGTCCAATACTTAAAGAAGCAGCTCTTCACTGACGACAGCTTCAATAGCGATGGTGTCTTAGCGGCAGGCGGTATGCTCAACCTTGGTAGCGCTACCTTCGGTAAGTTCACTGGCTATACGGCCGTAAACAATCCAGAGGAAGGCTTGTCAGGCTGGACTGCATCTTGGGATGACGTTAAGCAAGACTCCGATCTCATGAATGAGATTGAAGATGTCACTACCGATCAAATGAGCCAAAGCAACATCACCGGTATTAATCCAGGTGACGAGGTTAAGGGTGGCTGGGGCTCGCTCTCCATGGTTGCCAATGTACCAAATACGGCCCAAGTAACCTTAGCTGGTAACACCACCTTAAGCTTTGCTGAAGGCAACAATGGCTTCTTCATCAGCGATGAAGGTCATGACAATGCCTTAGGCGCTATTGTTGGTGCCCAAAAGGCCTTCAACTTAGTCAACGGTGGCAAGATTGGTAAGGTTACCTTAACCAATGGTAAGGATGACGCTAACGACGAGCGCAACCTCACCACCTTAAACATCAACGGCAATGGCAACCTGACCACGATCAACGGTATCGATACCCTGATCGGCACCGGTGACACCACTGCTTACAACACCCGCGTCAACGTCAATAGCGACGCTGATGTCACGGGCGATATCACTGGTGTAGGTCGTGTTAATGTCAACGCTGGTGCTACCCTCCACGTTTACAACCCAGATGACACCTCTAAGGATGTACCAGAGGTTCTGGTCAACACCTTAGCAGTCAGAAACGGTACTGCTCAGATCGATGGTGACTTGATCATCAATAAGCAGAGCAGCCAGACTGAGGGCTTCGGTGGCGACGGTGAGGCTTACGCTATCGGCGGTAAGATCGCTGCTACCAACATCGAGTTAGAGCATGACGCTGACTTAACCACTGTTCACAGTGGCTTAATTAGCGCAGAGACCCTGACCGCTGTGGCTGCTAACAATGGCAAGTCTGATAGCTTAATTGCTGTAGGCAATGACTTAGACTACGAGACATGGGACGATGCCGAGGAGACTTCCTACACCGGCACCGGCTACTTAGAGGTTTCTAAGTACTTAGATCTCAATGGTGGCACCTTAATGGTAGATCCAGCCTACGGTGAGGCTACCTCGGTTGCCGCAGTCATGAACTTCAAGGACGGCAGTGACAAGACTTGGGATTCGGTAACCAATGACGTTGGCATCATCGATGGCAAGGCTCTGATTGGTAAGAATGCCGCTTTAGGTATTGGTGCCACCTTAGCTGAGACCCGTGAGGCTATCGCTGACTTCCAAGAGAATGGCTCGCTGTCGCAAGAGAAGTACGGCTCGATCCTCTACTTAAATGGCCAGCTGACCATTGCTGATGGCTCTGAGATCGCCTTAAACGCTGATCCAGTAACCTCTGACGTTGATGGCATCCGTCGTGCTCTCAAGTACACCATTACCAGCAATAAGTTAGATCAGTTCGCCACCTTAGGTTTAGGTGCTAACACTGCTATCCTCATGTCTGAGGCTGCCTTTGAGGACGCCGATGGTAAGAAGACTGGCACTGCTATCCACTTTGACCGTGACGCAGCTGTAATCAACGCTAATGGCGGTGAGATCGTCTTAATTGGTGCTTTCGATGCCTCTGAGAAGCTCAACTTCTTCAGCGACAACGACAACGGCGATCAAAATGGTGTAGATATCGTTAACGCCTCGGGCGCTGATGGTACCATCAAGGTCTACACTCAGAACGGCTTCTTATTCGCTACCTTAAAGGGTAAGAATCAAGGCCAGGACGTACAGCTGCACGTCGATGAGGAGAAGGCCTTCTCGGTCATGAGCGAGGCTTCCTACCCAGTAGTCCAAACCTTGATCTCCTACCACGAGGATCGCTTAGCTCCAGACAGCAGCGATACTGGTGCTAACAACGGCACTGGCTCGGACACCGGCTCTAACGCTGGCACTGACAGCGGCGCTGGCACTGTAGCTTGGACTGAGATTAAGGACAATGCTACCAAGACCGCTCAAGCTAAGACCAAGGCTGGTGAGACCACTGATCTGACTAAAGTTGAGCCTCAGACCAACAATGATCAAACCAACACCGCTCCAGCTACCAAGGTCACCGGCAGCAGCTCCTTCTTAAACGAGGTCGTAACTGCTTCCCACGGTGCTCCTGCTGAGCAGGCTGCTCGTTTAGCTGTTTACGGTGGTGCCGCTCAGGTTGGTTTAGCTGCCGCTAATAGCAACTCTGACATCTTAGAGAGCCGCTTTGGTATTGGTGCTAACGCTCAAAGCCTGAACGTAGCTCAAAACGGTATGGGTGGTACCTTATGGGTAGCTCCTATCTACAAGAGCCAAGACTCCGATGGCTTTGATGCTCAAGGCCTCGACTACGGTGTTGATTTTGACCTCTATGGCGTCGCCTTAGGCGGTGACTACAAGGTCACGAATGAAATCACCGTAGGTGCTATGTTCAACGTCGGTTCTGGTTCCTTAGACGGCCAAGGCAATACCGCAGCCGCTGGTACCTCCAACGACTTTGATTACTTCGGCTTTGCTCTGTACGGTGCTTACCAAGCAGGTGCTCTGACTGTCACCGGCGACTTAAGCTACACCCAGATCGACAACGATCTCGAGGGCAGCAACCAGGTTGGCAAGCTGACCGCCTCGAGCGATACCTCCGCTTGGAGCTTAGGTGTTACCGGTCAGTACCAGTTCACCTTCGCTTCGGTTGACGTAACGCCACACGCTGGTCTGCGCTTCACCTCGCTTGACCTCGATGACTACAGCTTAGAGGCTGCTGGCCACGGCACCGTCGCTAACTACGATGGCGATACCATGTCGGTCTTCTCGATCCCAGTAGGTGTCACCTTCGCTAAGAGCTTCGAGGGTGAGAGCTGGACGGTAACCCCAGCCTTAGATCTCCACGTCACTGGCCAGTTCGGTGACGACGAGGCCGAGGGCTCGGTTGCTTGGACTGGCACTAACCTGTCGACCAGCGTCACCTCTGAGGTCTTTGACAACTTCACCTATGGTGCCACCCTGGGTGTTGAGGCTCAGAGCAACAGCTTCAGCTTCGGTGTTGGCTTAGGCTACACCGGCTCAAGCAACGCTGACGAGTTCAGCGCTCAGGCTAACGCTCGCTTCACCTTCTAAGAGAAGCGCATAAGCGCAAGCTTTAGAGGCAGTAAGCCTTAAAAAGGCAAGCAGCTCTCAGAAGGAAGCCCACCTCACGCGCACACGCCCAATGCGTTGCGCGCGGGGTGGGTCTCAGACAGCAAGCCTTAGAAGTGCAGGCCGACTCCAATCGGCCTGTAATTGAAGCTGCAAGCCTTAAAGGCAGGCCTGCTTTAAAAGCAAGCCAGCTACTAAGGCTAAAGCCAACATAGGCAGGGTAAGTCCCAGCATGGCGTAGAGCCTACCGTTAGGCATGGCTCTGAGCCTGCCACAAGGCAAAGCCCCGAGCTCACCGTAAGGCTCAGCTCATAAGGCCAAGCTTGGGACTTACCTCAATCAACTACGGCGCCTCATCGCAGGCGCCGTTTTAGCCTTTGAGCTTTTACCAGCTCAAGTTAGCCTTAAAGGCGCCAGCACGCGCTTACGCGCGCTGGCGCCTTTGTTATGTTCAAGAATAATGTGACCCCTAGGAGGCTCACCATGTTAGCGTGCACGTGCACAAATCACCTTTACACGGTCTTTACGAGCTTGTTAGGGCCGCCTACGTGCCCCTCCATCAACCAAGATCCGATATCAACTAAATCAAGGCATATCAGGGCGGGGCAAAGCAAAACATGGAGCATCAACCAAAGCTGGCGCTCGGTCAGGAAAAGCTGTCATTCTGTACGGGAAAAAGCTGTCACACGGTTCTGGAAAAAAAACTCGTCATTGACCCGGTTTGCCCCAGTTTTGGCCTGATTCAAATTGTCTCAAGACCAGCAACCGAAGGCTTACCTACCACCTAGTGAGCCAGTTTAAAAGTATTTAACGCCGTGCTGATGGGGCGATTTGCCGGACAATCCGTAGATACAAGCCATCCAATTAGGCTTCACGAGGCGAGCAGGCACGTTAAAAACTTTTAAACTCCATCACTAGCCTCGATGCACCAAATATCAGAACTCCTTTCCCACCATTTTCCTCCAACCACTTACCGTCCGACTACCTCATCCCGAGCACTTACCATCGAACTACTTCATCTCGAGCACTTTATCTCAGGCCCCAAACCAACCTGTTCTCGGCCCCCAAGCCAACCTACTTGCCCCCAAATTACCGCACAAGCCTGGCAAGTTGCTCCCGGTTCGTCGCCCCCAGCTCGGATCACCCTACCGGATCCCTCCTCCAAGCTTTTCGTGAAGTTTTAGAGGCTCCATTTTGACTTGTATAAAAACGCCATAAACAGGCCTATAAGCTCTTAGTGTTAGGTCTTTTCTTTTCTCAGTGGGCGCGCGCCCATTTTCGCTTCATTTTTGCTTCGTCTGTGTCAATTTCTAGATCCACCGCATATCTTTGTGCTATGCATCGGGTTCCGGTGGGAGAAAATCACAACACAGCGAGCTCTCTTCACCAGACAGTCGGCACAATCTGCTGTTTTGACTGACTTGGCAGGGCCACCACGAACCAATCGTGGTAGCAGGGACACTCTGGATACCCGCCCTCGGTTGCACTGAGCAACCATCTGCTAAGTCATGGGTTGCACCATACCCAAGCCCCACCAGCAAAGGAACATGCACTGGATAGCATGGGTGGGCTAAAGAATGGCGCCACAGATTCTTTGGTAGGTGAGTGCGCGCAGGTATCCAGTACCTAATATGCCGCGCACTCAAATTTAACCAAGAGTCTGTGCAAGAACCAAAGGAATTAAGCTTACCTGCTACCACGAGCCATAAAGGTTCGTGGGAGCGTACCAAAAGAACAAGGTAAGCAGCAGCACAGGTCTCAGCTCAAAGGATCCGTGCCGCCAACCAACAAGATGCAGGGCCCACGTGTACGCGTGTGGCTTCGTTTGCCTATTGCTCTCATGAGGCAACCAGCCACATGAGCAAAAGACATTGCCACAACCTCAGCGTATGCCACACGGGCATGATGCCCCAAGCCCTGCACCTCAAAGCCTACATCCAGCCTCACCTCGTACCTCTACCCCCGCAGTCACTGCCAGCTCAACCTAACACTGGGCAAGCTCAAAGACTTACATGGCAAGCATAAAGTCTTAATTTGAGCTCAGCCTTGGGGTGTGCGTTTGCGTCATCCTTAGGACGTCACATCGATGTACTAATTATTTAGTATTGGAAGATTAGTGCGTCGCCCGTTGGACTGACTCAATGTGCTGCGGAATTAAGGTACAGGTGCCGCTTAGTATGTGCTCTCCTTACGCGCCAGCACCTGAGAATGGTGCGACCAGCGCTTAAGAGAAGTGCAGCAAGCACTGGCTGGATTGAGGCTTGAGTTCATGGACCTTTAGGCTTTGTCCTGAGGCCATTAAGGCCGATAAAGCCAGGGCCTTGGGATTAAGCTTGGTTCTTGAAAGTCAAACGAAGAGAGCTCATCTCGCCTTTCACAGATTTGATCACTTCAGTGAAAATCTCAAACAACGCTTTAAACTTCTTACTGGCGCAATACCGCGCCATCTTCAAGCGTGCCTACGTCAAGGGCATCGCCAGCGCCGTCCTGCTCACCGCAGGCTTAGCCGTCGGCCAAGCTCAGGCTGCTGCCTACACTGGTGGTGCAACCTCTTGGGAAGGAGCCTCTGGCACTGTAACCATCACTGATTCCCAAGCCGATGGCGTTGCAGCCGCCAACCGTTTCTTCGACAATTTAGAGATCTCTGGTGAAAACGGTAGCCTGACCATTACCAAGGCTAATGGCAAGCACCAGAATGCAGTCAATGTTAAAGGTGCTCTGACAGTAAAGAGCGGCGCTACCTTGACGGTGAGCGGTGGTGCTTTAGCTGGTGCTTATACCTTATCGAGCGCCGATCAAACCAACATTTCCCAAAACAATACCGGTGACCTGATTGTCGAGAATGGAGGTACCTTCAACCTCAATAATGGCAAGTGGGTACAGATGGACGTAGTCCGCTTTGAAAGCGGTTCTACCGTTACCCTTACCGGCAAGGCTGAGGACCATTGGGACTCGATCGACATGGTCTATGGCCAAGATGTGACCGTAGCTAATGGCGCTGAAGTTACTTTAACCGATGCACAGCTCTCGACTACGCAAAACGGTATCATGCGCATCAACGGTAAGATCACCCTGCAATCGGGCTCTCTCCTTCGTGCTACTGATAACATCAATAAAGATGGCACCTTAGATGACTCGATCTCGGGTAAGATTATCTTTGGTAATGGCGCTAAGATCACAGCTGCTAAAGACTCCACCGCTGCGATCATTGGCCAAGATATCAAAGTCGATTCAGGCGCTGAAATTATAGTAGCCTCAGGCGGTAAGTTAACCTTGGGTGGTGACTACCAAAAAAAGGAAGTCCATTTAACCGATGCTGTGACTGGCTCAAGCGAGGTCGTACTCAATGGTAAGATCACGGTCAACTCGGGCTCAACCTTTAAGGTCGGTGGTACTAACAACCTCGAAAATGGCGAAAAGCTTACCACCACTTTAACCATCGAAAACGGCACCCTGATCAACAACACTACTACCACGGTCGATGCCAATATTGTTGTAGAAGACACCGGTAAGCTTGAGGGTTCAGGTTCATTAAACCTCGCCTCTACTGGCGGTCTGGAAATGAGCTCCAAGAAGCTTGAGACCTTCCTCAAGACTGGTAAGGTCGATGCTTCTGCAGCTGGCGCCACCCTGACCTTTACTGACGAGGTCGACTTAAGCAAGCTCGACATCTTCAACACCGATGGCTCAAGCAACGGCATTAAGATCGGAACTGATACTGTGGTAGCTGGTGATAACGTCACCATGTCAGCCGGCTTACAGGGCGTCACAGGCTATTTTCTCACCAAGGAAGGCGATGACATCAAGTTAGGCGATAACAATTACGACGGCGCGACCTCGCCTCTTCAGTGGGCCAAGGTCATCGCTCACAACACCTTAGACGTCCAAGGTAAGAACGATGAGTTCCTCATCAAGGGCACCGAGCTCAAGCTCGATCGTCCTTACTACCAGGTCGACGAGAACGATGAGTTCGTACTGGATGCTTGCGGCAATAAGATCGCAAACAGCGTAGGCCGCGTCACCGGTGATGAGCTCATTTTATCCTCAGATAGCACCAATAAAGCCAGCTCGGCCTTAGTTGCCAAGCACGGCCACTGGGTTGTTGATAACGATATCGTGGTCTCTGGTGGTCAAATCCAGGCTGATACCACCCAAACCAGCTCAGTCACCGCACAAAGCGATAACCCAGCTTACCTCGAGCTCACGGGCGACTTAGAGCTGATTGACACCTATACCGACGGCAAGCAATACAGCTTTATTACGGCCAAAGGCACAGATGCCACCGTGGATGTGAGCGGCGTAGGCAATCTGACCTTAAACAACACTACGCGCAAACGCATTCAAGCATACCAAGGCGGTACTATCGTCTTTGAAGGCAGCCAAGTTGAGGATATCCTGAGCGCCAATACCGCAAACGACAACGGCGCCAAGTCCGTGCTGTTTGCGCTCAATAGCGGTACCTTAGCGATCACGGACAGCTTAGATCTGAACTTTGCTAAGCTCAAGAGCACCAATACCGATAGCGGCAGCTATATCGCCTTAAAAGGCAACTCCACTATTGACGTAGCTGGCACTCTGACCCTGACCACTGGTGTGGCTCAGGCATCTGATAAGTCTGAGGCTTTAAGCATTGGCGCTACCAACACCCTCAAGGCTGATACCTTAATCCTCGAGAACCTCGATGAGACTCAGTCTGGCAGCGTTTGGGTTAAGGAAGCTGACGTTGCAGTCAAGGACGGCACTTTAGTAGCCGTAAGCAGCTTAACTGTCCGCAATGACAACCTGCTCTTAGGCTCTGGTGGCAAGGCTACCTTAACTTTGGGCGATGCTGTCAACTACAATTCTGAAAAGCCAGCAACCGGCACGGTTAACGCTAAGCAGATTACCTTAGATAGCGGCAGCGAGTTCACCTCTTGGGGTAATTGGACTCAGGCTGGTGGTAAGCTCACTGTAACCAATGGCAAGTTCACCGCCAATGGCTCGTACCAAGCCACTGAGATAAGCCTCGGTTCTAGTGGTAAGGCTGACTTCTACGGCGCAAAGGATGGCACGGCTTCGAGCTTTACTCGTGTTACCGCTGAGGCAGCTGATAGCCTCAACATCAAATCGGGCACCTTACGCATTGAGGGCGAGGTCGTTCCAGGTGTTGGTTCTGCCGCTAACACCACCAACCCATACGGTGTAGCCTTAGCTGATGATGCAGCAGTGGTTTCCACTGGTGCTACCTTAGCCTTTGGTTCCATTGCATCCGATAACGCCTTTACTGTAGGCTCGAACAACACGGTTACCATGGAAGATGGCTTTGGCACTATTAAGCTCCAAGGTGGTACCGTTGAGCTCAACTTCCAGGACAGCTTCCAGAATGGCTTAAGCGCAGCCTCCTTAGTCTCCTTAAAGAAGACTTGGTTAGGCGGCACGGGTGATAACGGCGCCTTAAACGGCTGGCTTGATATCGGTGACACCGCGATCTCCGATTTAAGCTCGATCCTGACCGCAAGCGAGGATGGCACCTACTACACTGCTACCCAAGCTAAGTACGCTCCAATCGTTGATGTGCTGGCCAGCGTCAAGAATGAGCAAGTTGAGAACCTGCTCTTAACCGAGGTCAAGGACGACATCAAGGGCGTCTATGGTGCTCTGCAAACCACTGCCAATAACCAGACCATCAACATCGTTGATGATACGGTTTTAAGCAATGCTGGTATCAATGGCGGCAACTTTGCCACTGTGGGCAACACCTCAACCCTGGCTGACTTAAATGTCACGGGTGGTGAACTCACCTTAGACTCCACTAAGTCCGCAGGTGCCGCAGGCGCCATTGATCTGGCTGCTGGCTCCACCTTAAACTTAGAAGGCACTAATGCGATCACGGTTGCTGAGATCACTGGTTCGGGCTATATCTCGGCTCACACCGACACCACAGTCAATGCTGGCGTCAAGGGCAACTCCTTGTACACCTACGCTGATGTCGTCGTCGCTGGCGATGTCGACCTAAGCGGCACTGATAGTTCGGGCAAAGATGATGCTGGTATCTTCAACCACTACGAAGGTGTCAACGGCGGTACCTTACTGGTTGCCAGCACGAATACTGACGGCTCGGTCACATACCACGATGTAGATACCCGTGGCGGTGCTAACTTTGAGGGTGGCTTCTTAGAGGCTCAAAACATCACTTTAGGTGCTGACAGCTACTTTGTCGGTGATGCCCTGTTAAAGGCTCACGGCAAGTTAACCTTAGAAGGTGACCTCTACTTAGGTCAGGCCAGCGAAGAGGCAGCCTGCCCAACTGCTGATGACGTAGTTGGCTCGGCCGGTTACATGGAGACTTATGAGTTAGACTTAAGCGGCCATGACATCGTAATCGACCCAGACTACGACCAGCACGCTTCAGTTGGTGCCACCCAGTACTTCAAGAGCTACACTCCATCGAACAGCCACTACGCAGGTACGGCTGATGGTAACCTCTACTTAGGCCAGAACTCGGCCTTTGGCGTAGGCGCTACTATTGCTGAGACTCAAGCGGCTTTAGCTGGCTTGAAGCTAACCGATAGCACTGGTGCTTTAACCAACGGTACGGGCGCAGTTCTCTACGTCAACCGTGGCTTCACCGTAGGTACCGGCAATAAGATCGTCTTAGATTCGACCGCTACCCGCTCTGAACTTACCAGCCCTCAGCATGAAGCTAATAAGGCAGGTAACAACTACTCGGCCTACTTAGAGGCTGATTCGGGCATCGTCATGACTGATAATGCCTTTGGTAAGGATATGAAGGCTACGGCCATCACCTTTGAGGAATCTGGAGCTCAAGTCTACGCTGAGACCGGCTCTAAGATTATCTTAGCTGGGCAACGTTTCACCACCAACCAGAAACTCAACCTCTTAAACGATGATGATAACGATGGTGTTGATATCGTAGGTGAGAATGCTGATGGCTCAGGCACGATCCGAGTCCAGACCGAGAACGGCTTACTGGTTTACGATCTGACCGGTAAGAACCAAGGCGCTGGCATCACCTTAGGTCTGAATAATAACGCCCGTTCGATCTTAAGCGGTGCTTCCGATCCAATCTACGAGACCATCGTCCAGTACGCCACCAACGATTTAGATGGTGACACCAAGACCACCGACGATCCTGTCTTAGGTGAAGGTTACACCCCTGAGTCGATTCAGGCCTATGAGGCTTCCGATCCACGCGATGAGAGCCTGTTAGTTCGTAATGCCCCAGACAATGCCCTGCTCACCGCTTCGGTTAACAGTGGCAATGGTCAAGCCGCTGAGTCGGCCGCTCGCTTAGCCGTTTACGGTGGTGCAGTTCAGGCTGCTTTAACCTCCGCTAAGAGCTCGAGCGAAGTTATCGCCTCCCGTATGGGTATCGGTGCTCAAGCTGCTGACCTCACCACCGCTGAGAATGGCGTAGGTGGCGGTCTGTGGGTTGCTCCAATCTACAAGAATGTAGATTCGGACGGCTTTGAGGCTCAAGGCGTCGACTATGGCACCGATCTCAACCTCTATGGTGTCTCCTTAGGTGCTGATTACGCCTTTATGCCAGAGCTGCGCGTTGGTCTGATGTTCAATGTCGGCTCCGGTGACGCTGATGGCCAAGGCATCGCCTCCAACGTCTCCAATGACTTCGATTATTGGGGTGTTGGCATGTACGCAGGCTATAACGTTGGCAACTTCACCGTAGTAGCTGATTTAGGCTACAGCACGGTAGATAACGACGTCACCGCCGCCTCCGGCCTTGCTGATATCGGTGAGCTCTCGAGCTCGATGGACGCCTCGATCTTCACGATCGGTGTCACCGGTCAGTATGCCCTAGAGTTCTCGGGCGTGGATATCAAGCCACACGCTGGTCTGCGCTACAGCTCCTTAGACCTTGATGACTACACTGTAGATTCGGCTGTTGCCGGTGAGGTAGCAGGCTATGAGGCTGACTCGCTGAGCATCTTCTCGATTCCAGTAGGTGTCACTATCTCCAAGGACATCGTAGCCGGTAACTGGACCGTTAAGCCAAGCTTTGACTTAACCCTCCAAGGCAACTTCGGCGATGATGAAGCTGAGGGTACTGTAGGCTGGAATGGTGTCTCGAACTTAGACAAGAACCTTACCACTGAGGTCTTTGACAACTTCACCTATAGCGCTAACTTAGGTGTTGCTGCTCAAACTGGTAACTTCAGCTTAGGTGTCGGCGTCGGCTATGTTGGCAGCTCCAACACCGATGAGTTCTCGGCCAGCGCTAACGCTCGCTTCACCTTCTAAGACCCACGCGTAAAGCGCAGTCCTTAGAAGCAGCAAGCCGACTCAAATCGGACTGCAATTTAAGTCATAAACCTGATAACACAGGCACGGTAAGTCCCAGCACTGCCACGAGCCCGCAGTAAGGTTAGGCTCAGAGCAACGCCCTAACGCGAGCTCAAAAGGTCAGAGCTTGGGGCTTACTCCAATCACAGGCGCACCCCATCAGGTGTGCCCATCAAACGGCGCCCGCCTCCTCAAGAGGTGAGCGCCTTTTTGTATCTCAATAAGATACAACCTCAAATATTTAACATAACATCAAAACCGGTGCTTTTCGTGAGTTTTTGGAGACTCTATTTTGGGCATGTATAAATGCGCTAAAAGCAGCCCTATAGGCTCTTAGTGATCAGTCTTTTCTTTTCTGGGTAGGTGCGTCTCCATTTTGTCTCATTTTTGCTTCGTCTGTGTCAATTTCTAGATCCATCGCGCATCCTTGTGCTATGCATCGGGATCCGGTGGTAGAAAATCACAACACAGCGAGCTCTCTTCACCAGCCAGTCTGCACAATCTGCTGATTTGACTCAGCGGCATGCCCAACCAAGGGAAAAATCATGGCAGCTCTACCTCTATGGAGCAGCCCGGCATGCTGCCCCACGTCAAGCCTTACCACCAACGACCAAAGAACAGCGGTGGATCCTGATAAATAAGGCTTGATCGTGAATAAATTCCTTTTGGTAGGTGACCGCGCCCGGTATCCAGTACTAAATTAAGCGGCGCGGTCAGTTTTACCCAAGAGGAAAGCCAAAGGAAATCTCATTACGCGCTGTGGGCAGCTTGCCCGCAACGCTGGGGCTACTGTGATGATGACAACACATCGCCTCAAAGGTGAATAGCCCCACCTAAAACTTGATAACGCAGGGCCAGGGGCAAATGCTCTTGGCTTAATGGGCTTAGGCCCACGCAAAGGGTTAACCCCAAGGCAGGACGCCTTACTTCCTGCGTCAAGCAAATCCTCCCTCTTGTCCTACTCCATCTTGCTTTACTTCAGCGCTAATACAGCGAGCACTACTACCGCGCTGTACACAGCTATGCTCAATCGCTGCGCTCAACTGAGCTTAATCGCTCCGCCCGCCCCTGCGTTAGTCCAAACACAGAGGATGAAAGGTATGAGCGTAGATAGGCTGTGCGCGACGCAAACGCCCTGTGCTTGCGGCATTTGGTTTAAACGAGTGCTACAGCTCTGGGCTGAGCGTGCGCTCGACACTGAGCTTAGCGTGCGCTTGGTTTGGTGTGACTGTGGCACATCAAGCCAGAAGATAAAAGCAGTTGGGGGTGAGAAAAGGGAGGAGGAAAGCCGAGGCTTAACGGTCGAGGCCTGATTTCTTTTGGTAGCTTGAGTTCAACGAAGAGAGCTCAAATTATCATTCCTTGTTTTTAGACTTCACTTCAGTGAAAATCTCAAACAACGCTCTCAACTTCTTACTTGCGCAATACCGCGCAATCTTCAAGCGTGCCTACGTCAAGGGCATCGCCTCTGCCGTCCTGCTCACCGCAGGTCTGGCAATGGGCCAAGCACAGGCAGCTGCCCAAGACGCTACTTTAACCATTGAGGACTTTAAGAATGTTGCTGCTGATTCAGTAAGCGGCATGGTTACTGCTGCCTCTGAGGTTGATTTAGGTAAGCTTGAAGCCTCCCAAATCGCAACTAACAAGACTTACTTAGGCAACCATATCTTTGACGGTTCAGGCGCTCAAGTCACGATCGAAGGTGCATCTGGTACAAACCTTTATATCAGTGGTGACAGCCAAGACCTCAAGGTTCAAAACGGCGCATCACTGACCATTAGCAATACTGGTAATGCCAACACTATTGTTTATGGTGGCAACGGCACATCTGGCACGTTAGCCGTCTCCGGAAATGCCTCCTTAAAGTTAAATCACGTTTGGGCACAATTTAATAAGCTCGAAATCGCAGACAAATCTACGGTAAGCTTAGGCGGCACTTATACCTACAAAGGTCAAGATAGTAATGGCAAGTGGCAAACCTTCTCGGCCATGGTAGGCAAAAATCAAACCGGTGGTAACTCAGGCTCAGGTACGATCACTGCCTCTAACCTTACCCTTGGTGATTTTTCGTTATTCGGTGCTGACAAGACGGTCCAAATCTCCGGCTCCGACATCGTATTTGATGGTACAGCCGTAACCCCTGTTGAAACGGCCACGGGCAAGGATGTTTATGCTTCGGCTATCATCAATGCCGGTCAGGGCACTACCGAAGGCACGATCACCATTGCCTCAAACACTGTTGGCACTGACACAACCAAGTCAACCCTGACCGTAAACGACGGCAAGTGGGGTGCTCTGTACGCTAACACCATTAAGGTCTCTGACTCCATTGTAAATATCGGCTCAGGCGCAACCTTTATCATGGATGGCGACTTCTCGGGCACTAATGCCGCTGCTGAAGGCACCCACGATCAGGTTAATTTGACCCTCACGGATGTCGAGTTTGACAACAAGGGTACCGCGATCATTGGTAATGCCACCTCGGGCGGTACTGCCACGGTCTCTGGCACCACGACCTTAACCGGCAACGTCAAGAACTACGCTCAGGTCACGATCGACGGCAGCTCCAACGCAGCTAAGTTAACCGTTTCGGCTAACCAGCTGACTAAGGAAGCTCAAGCCTCGGGCAACGGTTGGTTCGCTGGAAAGTCGGGCTCGATCATTGTTTCGGGCAGCACCTTCGATAAGGCTATCTTAGAGATTGAGGGCTCAGATGTTGTCATCAACATCACTGAGGACCTCGATATCACCTCTGGCAGCACTGCCGCCAATGTAACATTAGGTCAGATCGGTATCCACAGCGGTACTCTTGCCGGTGAGCACTTTGTGCTGAACGCTTCCCTTAAGGATAAGCTTGGCTCCGATACACTTGCCTTAGACTCTGATGTTTTAGAAGTTGGTAACAACACCATCACCAAGCTCAGCAATTTAGGTGTTGAGCAGTTCACTGCGCACGACCGAATTGTTCTGACCGGTAAGGATAACCTCACGGTTGATAAGAACATCTACCTCTCGCGTGACTTCTACAACAAGACTGCCTCTGGCGATAACATCCTGACCTCACCAGCAGGCGTTGGCACGATCGAAGGCGCTAACCTGACTATTTCTGGCTCCGCACCTACTGGTGCTACAGTCGAGATTAAGGGTGGTGCTTTCCAAAATGAAGGTCAGTCCTTAACCATCACCTCTGGTACCTTAACCGTAGGCGCAGTAGGTGCTTTAAAGGAAGACGGAACCTCTGCATCAGGCAAGGGCGATACGTTTGAAGGCAAAGACCCTAATGGTGACTGGCAATACTACCGTAACGGTAACCCAGCTTCGTTAACTTGGTCTGGTGACTTTATCCTTTCAGGCGCAAGCTCCACTGCAAGTAACGCGACTGTAAAGGTCAACGGTGCTAAGGGTGCTGATTCTGTCTTAAACTTAACCGAGGCCAATATTGGCTGGGGTCATGGCACGATCACCGTATCTGGCAGCGTTGCTGGTGCAGATGATGGCAAGGGCAATGACAAAGGCGATCCAGTCCACGTCAGCGATAACGACTACTTCGCTCGTGGCGGCCTTGGTATCTTAAAGCTCACCGATAACCAAATGGCCGAGTACTTAGGTCTGAGCTCGACTAATGCCACTATCAATACCAAGATGGCCGCTCAAGAAGGTGGTCTCATCTTAGTTGAGGGCGGCATTAACCAGGCTGTCAATGTCAACAAGTTTGCAGATGCCTCAGGCTCAGTCAACCTCACTGGCGGTATGATGTTCGTCACTGGCGACCTGGATTTAGTCACCGGTGTTGCCACTACTGGCCCTAACATTGGCCAGCCAACTGATCAGACTACAGATGTAAAGAACCTGGCCTTTACTGGTGTCTTAGGCGCTAACAACATCACTCTCAATAACGAGAGCACATCGATTACCGCTGATGATAAGGGCACCGATGCCGATAAGGTCACGGTCTCGGGTGGTACCTTAGCCGTAGCTTCGAGCTTCAGCTCTGATAACCATGTAGTCGAGTTTGTCTCGGGTGCAGGCTTATTGCTTGATACCAATGGCTTCTTAGCCCAGTATGATAATTCCACCATCGGTGATAGCGGTACGGTTGACGTCGACAAGCTGGTCTTCAACGGCGCAACAGCTGGTGGTACTCCTGCTTCCAAGCTGGACGTCCAGACTGGTGCTTGGACTATCGGCTCGGTGAATGCCCCAGGTGATATCGACTTACAAGGCGGTGCTGGCTTAAGTGTAGGCCCAGGTTATGAGGAGTACATCCGCACTGGTGTAGGTGCCTCATTAACTGCTGATAACTTAGGTATTGCAGCAAATGCTACCGCAAGCACGATCAAGATTTTGGAAGGTGGCAGCGCTAAGTTCAACACCGTCCAAGCTGAGGGTGCAACCATCGAAGTTGGTGAGGACTCTACCTTCGAGATCACCGGTATCCTCAACTCCGGCGACTTCGTAACCGAGAACGGTACCACCACTGTTTCGGACAATGCTCCTGCTACCTTAAATGCTATTGGCAATTATCAGGATATCGTGGATCAAGCTGGTATTGCTTTAAGCGGCGCTAATATCACCGTAACTGGCGGTACCTTTGTCTTAGGTGATGCAGCTGCACGTAAGTTGCTCACCCTTGATGCCTCCTCTGGTGCTGCTGACCCTGTGTCGATTAACGCCGGTTTAGACGGCGCTAAGTTCACTCTGGAAGAGGGTGGTGTTTTACGCCTCGACTTTAAGGCAGCTGAAGGCGATGACAAGACCGTAGGTCTTGCCGGTGT
>CALXXU010000177.1 GCA_944392765.1 uncultured Anaerobiospirillum sp. | reverse complement strand
CAAAATCAGTTAAATCATCAATAGTGATGGGAGCTCTAGCAGGCGAGAAATTTTTACTAAAAGTCAAATCATAATACCAAATATCGGATGTTGCGTTGCCTTTAATAAAAAATAGAACATAGGTTTTGATATTGGCAGTAAACACACCTTTGGGCAAACACAGGATAGTGTGCAGATTGAAATTAGTAAGAAGAGATCGTCTTATATTTGCTCCTTCTTTTTCAAAAAGTGTACTTTCAGGCACAATGACAGCCGCACGTCCTCCATTTTTAAGAGAAGACATAATATGTTGTAAAAAATTAAGTTGACTATTACTAGTTTGTGTAACAAAATCATCACGCGCAACAGCAATAGAGCCAATTAATCGCGAACCAAATGGTGGACTATTGAGAATAACATCCGCCAGGGATGAAGGTAAACTCAATAAAGAATCATCTAACGCAATTGGAAATGATTGACTCTCAAATCCTTTTAGAAACAAACTCATAGAGCTAAAACTTACTGACTGAGTTATTACATCTTGACCATGTAAACACTGTTCCTTAAGGTAATCAAGTTTAATTACTGATTTAGATTGCTGACTCATATAATCAAAAGCACCTAACAGCAATCTCCCAATTCCACAAGCCGGATCTACTACCACCTCCCCGAGCCTAGGATTAGTTAATTCGACCATGGCTTTTACAAGAGGATATGGTGGAGTATAAAGCTTGCCTATCACACTCCTTTTATCTTGTGCAATCTTGGCAAGCAATTTTTCATAAATAACAAATTTTAGATTACCTCCAAGAGATATCCAATTAGTCTTATCAATCAAATCAATTAACATGTCAAGATAAATTGGATTAGATATTTTATTTTGAGCTTTGGCAAAAATATTTCGCACTATTTTATCAAAATTACTTTCGTCTGAAAGAGTTGCTAAAATTTCATCGTAATGCTCGCTACGAAGTTCAGGCGATTTCTTACTAACCAGAGATGGCCATTGGCAATAAGGAGGTATATGAGCCGGATCACCCAACTCACTAATTTCAAAATCAACCTTAATAAAAAGCAAATACGTTACCTGACACATATATTCATCGCCAGTAACCCCATTCCCTATGATTTTAGCAATACGCCAAAAAGCTTTTACCTGCTCTTCGACAAAACTTGTGCTTCGACCTTGAGATAACATAATGTCCCTTAGATATGAATTAGGATAATAAAAGGCAGCTACTTAAAGAAGGTAACACATAAGATGCTTCATTTGGAGTTAGACGTTGCTTGAGCTGAGTGAATAATGCATCATTGATATGACGTAAAGTGCGTAAATTCAAAATAGCGCCATTAGAAGAGATCTCTTGGGCTAGAGCGTAATATAGCGGTCGGCATTTATCAGCCATTGGCACTTTTGCTTGCTCCTTAGCGCACCAGTGATCAAACCGCAGATCCAGTTCAGATGGATTGACCATAGAGATCAGTGTAGAGCTTTGCTTGAAGGCAAACTTCGACAGGGCTAGCACATTTGTGACCGCTTCCAGTTCACGTGAATGCGCAGGGTTTAATGGCACTACATGCCGTGTTGCTGGGGCTTGATCCTGCTGAGTGACTACTACTTGATAGGCCTGCCAAATAGCAGGAATGCTAAAGTTAGGATAAAAGCGCTCCATCAAGTCGCTCAGATGGTTAAGGTTGTCGGCCGTTAAGCTCTCAATCGGAGTACGTTGGTCACGAATGAGCTGCAGCAAATCATTGTCCTGAGTGAGCTGCTCAAGCATTTGTTCAAAGCTCTGGACCTTGTGGAGCTCAGCGTCAACGGAGAAAGTAAAATCACAATAAGTGACTTCATCTTTTTGCTCTGGTAATTCCTTGATGTAGCCTCGCTCGATCTCAAGGAGCTTCTTGCGCGCACTTACGTTATCAAGTAAGAGCGCCAATAGCGCCTTACGTTCGATATTAGGCTCGTTACTGTCAACAAACGGCGGTAAGGCGCCAGAAGCTAGCGCAAGCTCAATCTTTTGAGCTAAACGGCGTAAGTCGAGCTCCGGAAAAAGCTGCTGAAGCTCCAACAGCTCGGCGCGATCACCGCGATAAGTCAGATTGACTAGCTTTTGGCACAGCCAACAAAGGTTGTTGTCGTCGACCACACCGCGTGACAACTCTTCAAATAGGAGCTTGAGTGAAGGAAGCTTGGAGCGCGCACCGAGGTCAATGTGCGGCACCGTCTTTTCGTGGGTGGTAACCCCGACCGCATCAACTATGATAAAGCGATCCTTGTGCAGGGCATTAGGAGTCACCTCATGCAAGAGGTCAGGACTAATAGTACGCACGCCCCGTCCCACCATCTGCTGGTACAAGACCTCAGAATGAACATCGGTCATGAATACCAGCATTTCAATCGCCGGATTATCAGTACCTGTGGCCATCAGGTTAACAGTGGCGGCAATGCGAAAATCCCGGCTGTAGCGAAATTCCACAATGCGCTCATAGGCGTTAGGTACCGAGTAGGTGATCTTTTGCACAAAATGCTCATCAGTACGCCCATAGACCTCGCGGAAGATCCTTACAATCAGGTCAGCTTGGTACTCATTCTTGGCAAAGATCAGCATCTTTGGGATGATGTCAAAATCTGGGGCCCTCTCAGGATAAAACGAGGTGTAGGTAGCATCATGGATGCTTTGCGCAATAGTCCTGATTTGATCTGGCGCCAAGTAGGTTTCATTGAGTTCAGTGGCAGCGTAGTGCGCACAAGAAGAGGCCTGTTTCAGATGCTGGATACCTGTGTACTTGGACTTAACCAGCATGTACTCACCCGCTTGAATTATGCCGCCACGCTGGGTAATAGCTGTGCTCATGCGCGCTACTACCGGTGGAACATTGATGCCATCAAGGTAAGACTGCTCCAGAGGGTACTGATAGGCCAAGTGCCTAAAGAAAGTCAGCGTCTCAGCAATAGGAGTAGCCGTTAGCCCCAGCATCAGCACTGGCTTGAAGTAATCAAAGAGTAGGCCCCATTCGTTGTAGATAGAGCGATGGCATTCATCGATGACGATGGCATCAAAATAGTCCGGCACGATCTGCGGCTTAAGCGGTAACTCCAAGGGAGTTTGAGGCCTTTGGTCTTCGAGCACATCTCTGATAGTATCCTCGTAGGCCGAACCCTTAAGGCGGGCGTAGAGGCCTTGAATGGTGCCAATAAAGACACCCGAGCGATTGCGACTTAAGCGTGTGCGGGGGGTTAACAGCTCCACGCCATAGAGCTCAGTAAAAGGCTTAACCCCATTGATCTCAAAGTGGCTAAAAGCGTTTAAGGCTGCTCTGCCTAGGACAACACGATCTACCAAGAACAGAATACGGGCGATCTTGCCACTAAAGCGCAACAAGCGATAGCTTTCGGTAATGGCAATGCGCGTTTTGCCTACACCGGTGGCAAGTGCCAAGAGCGCACGCGTCTTACCTTGTCTTAGACTTTCCTCATAGCTAGTAATCGCCGCAATTTGGCAGGCACGCAGATTTCCCTGCTCTAAGGGTGGTAGCAAGCGAAATTGATTGTACCCAGCAAGATCAACTTTGACACAATGCTGAGCCAAGAGCTCCATCATCTCGTATGGGCGGAGAAAACGCTTTTTGACTACGTACTCAGCGGTCTGAGGGTCATGGCTGTTTCTAAAAAAGATTTGCTTGCCATTAGCTAGGAACACCAAGGGCAGAGGACGCTCCCAGCAGGGAAAGTGCGGACGAAGCGCTTGAGTATAGCTCTCAGCTTGAGCCTTAACCTCAGGGGAATTGAGCTTGATATCAGAACGCTTAACCTCGCAGATAGCTACCGCTTTGCCTTCAAGCACAAAAAGGTAATCAGCTCGTAAGTGCCCGACCAACATTTCCTCACGGATGACAACAGCGTGGTCACTGGGACAGAACTCATCGCGGTCAACTACCTTCCATCCCGCCGTTACAAACTGATCCTCAACGTGCTGACAAGCAATCTGCTCTGGCTTCATAACTCACCCACTCTCATTTAATCTATAGTTCCCAGCTCAAATTTTGGGACTGTATCGATGGGTAACATGCAAACAACTCCCCAGATTTAAATAGATGCTGATTTATGCTAATTTAGCATGCCAAGCTAAAGAGTTGAATTGTTATTTGATTGTTTATTTTTGTTAT
>CALXXU010000176.1 GCA_944392765.1 uncultured Anaerobiospirillum sp. | reverse complement strand
TCCACCATAGGTGGACTGAGGCTAGTCAACCTAGGCTCGATTGCTCAAGCCCCGGTCGTAAGACCGGGGTAGTTGACATTAGGCTTGAACGTAATTTCGCTATTCTTGATTAAGAAGCGCCAGACCTTACGACTGTCGCTTGCTTGCTGAGTGATCACAGGGGAGCGGTGATTGAACAGCTCAAACTGCACCCGGTACCCTTCCTCTAAGATGGTCAGCATGTCAGGCTCGGGCTGAGGATAAATATCAGGACTTAAGAAAGCCGCTTTGACGTCAGCAAACTCACCCAAGTGCTGATTGATCGCGGTGTAATTGAGCATCATGCCCACATGCTGTTGCGCCATAAAGAGAGGAAGCTGATAGGCTTCAGCAATCTCCTTGAACACCAGCGCCAAACTATGCAAGTCGCTTCTCGGCGCTTTTGACGCCGCCGCATCCATCTGCTGTAATGCACATGTCATAATACACCTCGCTACAATAGTTAACAAGATTTAGCATATAGTTTAAAAGCCTAAATAATCTAAGGCTTCATCAACTAAATTACTTGGATAATAGGCATCGGTCATTAGCTTAAACAATTCATCTCGGGTATGAGAGCCAGGCATAGTCAACAGCCATTTCAAACTCTCTAATGCCCGAATTTGATTACAATTCATGGCATACAATGCATGGACAAAGATCTGATGCAGCTCTACATCAGAATCTACAATCAGCTGCTGAGCCTTTAACGGCGACATACCTAATGCAATACAAGCATGTATGATATCAGATGTAGCGTAGCCGTTAATAAGCATGCATACGACAGACTGTTCAATGGATTTAGGCAAGCTTTGTTGAGTTTGCAGCGCTTGCATGATATAGCTTGCATCAACTTTAGTTTCATGCGCATAGCTAACCACATTATCAATCATATGTGGAATAGAACTGTAGATACCTACTGCTTTGTACTCTTGAGATAAACTCTCGATTTCAGCCGCAGTAGCTTTCCCAAGTTCAATCATCAGCTTACAAATATTATCCCACGATAACAGTGTAGCTGAGCGCATGGCTATCATATATGTCCCCAACTTTGCAAGATCACCCTTAGGAGCAAAACCCAAAATTAATCGCAGAATCACCGGTGGAGTGTGAGCATTGATAAAAGCTGAGACATGAGGCATGATTAGCTTTACAAACTCTATCTCATCTTGGGTGTACAGAACACTATACGCTGCAGTTAACTGCGTGTACTGTCGCATCAGATTAAAACGATCGCACCATACATTGAGATACCCCATTTCATCAGGAAGCATATCAAAATATGTTTGGGCAGTACTTGATGCAGCCGGGATTACTATAGTTGGAGACATACCCAGTGAAATCAGAGCTTGGGTAAAATAGCAAAAATGCTTATTGCCACTGATAAGAGCAAGCATTGCTGGGTCATTAACTTCATGATTTTTTAGATAATCTAAATCTAAATTATCATGAAGATACATTAGTATATCATAGATATATGCCCAATACATATATCTTGTATATTCACTTGATGGCTCAGCTGACTTATGCATATAATGGGACTGTATCGATGGGTAACATGCAAACAACTCCCCAGATTTAAATAGATGCTGATTTAAGCTAATTTAGCATGCCAGGCCAAAGAGTTGAATTGTTATTTGATTGTTTATTTTTGTTATTAGGGAATAAAGTCATCTCAAAATAAAGATATTGACTTTAAACAGCGCTATTATAGCAAGGTTCTGTCTCGATCATGATACCGATCGCTACAGTCCCCATATAATACAACAGTTCAGAATTCAGCTTAAAATCGTTGAGCACGGTACGGCAGGCTAGCAGGTCAGTACCATCAGGAATCGGCTTATAGTCCTCGGGGATGATCGGTTCAGGCTCGGGACCAGGTTCAGGTCCGGGCTCGGGTTCAGGTCGCACACTGTCCTGGGTAATCAGAGCATAGCCAACCGGACTGATGCAGTAGAAGAGCTCATCCACGGTTGAGCCGTCAGGCTCCTGTAAGGTTTGGGCACTATCAGCGTCCACTAAGCAGACGCAAGCCTCAATTGCTACCGGATCATCTGCACTGAGCACAAGCTGCAGGTCAGGCGGTAAGGTGTAGCTAAAGTGCTGCCCACATGGCACCTCAATATGCTGCGCCAAAAGTTCGTCGGATTGCCAAATATTGACCACAGCGTGTTGGGCACTGCTTTTTATGGTAAAGGCTATCTCACGGGTTTCACTGTAGTAAGCAGGCCTATCCGCGAACATAAAACCTGTAATCTTGATGACAGCACGACCATCCCGTGAGGTGATCATTCCACTCTTCACTTGACAGGTACGGCGAAAAAGCACTTTGCAGTAGCGATCCTCGGCAAGCCCAATCGGGACAGCAAGCTCAATTGGTGCATCATCGTCGCTCAGCTCACTTTGACTAAAGGCATACTCACTTAGCTCATGTGCCGCTAAGGCCTCAGGACTTAACCCTCGACAATCGACGTCATAGACCTTGAACTCAAGGTCACAGCTACTTGCTTGCAAGTCACTCATCCAAGCAAGTGTGAGATTGGAGAAGGTGAAGTAAGGACGCAGCAACGAGAGATTAGCGCACTTATCCCCATCAGGCACACGATAAGAACCCACGAAAAAGCTCTGCTCAGACCACAGGTCTTGGTGCAGTGCCAAGCCGTTGACAAAGAAGTCAAGCTCAGGGTCATCTAGGATCAAATCGTAATAAAAGGCACTGGCCGCGCCCTCCAAGCTAACAGTCAAATCGTGGGCTGGGAGCTTAGTAATGTCACCTGTGGCTGCGTCATAAGACCAGATGACATCATCAGCGCCAAGATAAGTCAGATGCACTCCATCACGTGAAACCAGCTCTTGCGGCTGAAGGTAAAAGCCATCTGGAGCTGACATGAGCGCTTTGTAGCCCCTATTAGTGCGCAGCGCGCTGAGCACCGTAAGGTACAAAGGCGTTATGCTTCCATAATGCACCTTAATGACAGGCTCATCCCATAGTGGCGTTTTAGTGAGGGCCAATACCGTGTGAGCCACGCCATCGGAGCCCATAACCTTATCACCACGCACCACTGAAGCAATGGACTTAGTGGTGCCATCAGCCATAGTGATAAGACTATCGGCGCAGATACAACCGCGATGAAACGATACCGCAAGGCGCTCGGTCAGGTCATCAGCAGCCTGCGCCTCAGCAAACGAAGCACGATCATCTGCATCTGCGGACTCAAAGCCGACGAAAGCACCGGACGCTAAGAGACTGCCCGCAAGCAATCCCAAATCGCCGTAACCTATGCCATCCTTTAGGCCTAAAGCGAACAAGCTCTCAGCTAAGGTCCAGCCCAACTTTCTGCCACCATGATGGCGGCGCCCCCTTTTGGCCTTGTGCCGTCCTTTCTCTGGTTTGGTCTTTTTGTCGCGCTTGGCTTTCTCATTAAGATCGGGATCCTTAGTGTTACAAGCAAGTGAGCTTAAAATTGCGCCCCCCAAATCAGGGAAGAGATAGGTCAAAAACTGGAATACATTGACTGTATCGCCTTCTTCACTCTGAAAGAGCGAGGTAAAGAGTTTTGCAATCAGATCTGGGATTTGGCTAATCGTTTCTGCAATCAGGCTGTTAAAGCTGAGATCTGCACAAAGGGTCCAGTGGAGCGCATTGGTAATCGTCTTATTAACAAAGACGTTATCAGGATTTGATAAATCACCAGAGCCTAAGATAATAGTGACTGAAAGATTGAGCTGGGACTTATCATCGGAAAATGAAAACTTGGGACTAATCTTATGCGCGATCGCTTTCTTATCATTAATATGCTTGCTTAAGGCATCCTTCATCGACTTACAGCTACTAAGGTGCCCAAGGTTATCGACGCATTCACAAATATCTTTAAGCACATTAAGATCAGGTAGATCTAAAGGAGTATCTAATTCTACTTTAAAAGTTTCATGATTTGATGTTTTATCTACCACATATGAAAGTGTAAAATCTAATTTGCCATCACGAAAGAGATCGCAATTAAAGGTAAAAGTACCAGCAATGCTCTCCCTGTCGCTGCTCTTTGTAATAGCGAAATCAAAGGGCAAATGGATATCACACAGGAGTATCAGCTCGCCCTTGAAACCTAGAACCACCTGTTGATCATTAGTAGCAAAGTAGCACAACGGTCCTTGCAGCGTATCATTAACCAGAGCGTTAGCACCGCGCAAAATCAAGATCGAGAAAATATTAAGCTGCTGCTCTAGTTGGACTTGACCTGAAACCGTGCTCTTACCATGATCAGAGCTGATCGCAAGTTTAATGGCACAAGATAAATCAAAAATTAAAATCTTAAGTGCTAAATTAAGTAATATCGCTACAGTATAAGATGGCACATTAGCTGTTGCGCTGTTGACATAGTTAACATAGCTGCCTTCCTTAATACCGATATCAAAAGCATCGAGCTTAACGTGAGCTAAGTTATCAAGCAAAGTAGCTAAAGTGACATCTGAGTTTAAGCAGATCCCAGCCTCTTGTACCGTATTCTCAGCATAGGTGAGCGCAGCCTCGAGCTCTACCCCAGCAAGATTGACCTCAGCGGCAAAGGCAAGCGATAGATGATCATCATTTGTATCATTAACACTGGCCGCAACCAGCCTGATGTGAAAAAACTCCAGCACGTCGCCTAACAAGGCGATATGACGCTCGGGATCAGGAGCGCTTGCATCCTCTGCGTATAAGTCAACCTCACCCAAGCAGTAACAGTTGTTTAGCTCAAGCTTGCCGCCAAAGACCAAGCGCAAGTTGTTGAGCTCCAGCGTAATCCTGCCCTGCAAATAAAAGCTCTTGGTAATCTGTTGAGCAAAAGTGTCCTGAAGCTTCTGGTTGAGCTGTTCAAAGTCGGCTGCGACAAAGATGTCAATCTGCCCAGAAGCAGCCTGCTCACGCGATTTAGGTTCAGGCTGAGGCGCGGCTAAAGTAAAGCTGGCAGCGATGTCGCTAAAGGAGAGCAAGCCGAAGAGCTTAAAGTCGGGCAAGGCCGCCACAAACAACGCATCTTTAAGATTAACATCCTTGCTGTTGCTGATAATGGCTGCGAGGAATAAGCGCTCATTGGCGTGCCCGTCGTCGGGGTAGCCGACCTGAAACAAATCTTCAAAAAATGAGCCCTTAATCGTGACATGGGCGGCGGCACATAGGGAATCAGTGGCGGTAACACTTGAGGAAGGGGTGGACTGATCCGTAGTGAGCAATGCCGCCGCCGCAGAAGGCAGTTGCCGCATCTCATCGACAAAGGCGGCTAAAAACGGATCACCATTAAGGTAGGTCTGAAGCTTGGTATCATCGTCTGCGCACAGAATGAAGATGCAGACGTCATCAGCGGTTAGGGTAAATTTATGAGATGTCTCAAGAACGGAAGCTAAATCAAAGTCATGGAGCCTAAGCGTGAACGAGCAAGCGCCGTCACTTATGGTTAAAGCGGTGTCGAGCTCTGCATCAATACTGCAGCCTAATGCGTTAGCAAAAAGAGTCTTGATGTACACGGAAGAAACAAGCTGCACCGTAAACTCCCCATATAAAACAAGAGCCGCTGCTTAGGGCTAGAAATGATTACTCCTAACCCAAGCAGCGGCTCGTTTCCACCGCCCAATTAGGCCTTATGCTCTACGGCAAGGTCATTGGAATCAGGGGCAGGCAAAGCATTCTGAGCAGGCTCATCGCCCGTAAATTGCTGCTTGTCAGGATCGTAGTGACCGCAAGCGACGGAAATGCCCACCTCTTGGACGATCGAAGAGACCGACTCAGGTAACAGCGAGGTTGGTGGAGCAACATTGGCGTAGAAATGGGTTTCATCGCCTTCCTTGCCACCTACCGCAACGGTAGCAACGCTCTGGTAATCCTCACCTTCAGCATTAGCTGGGCACGACTCAATATTGAAGACAATCGGAGCCGTATCGGAAGGTTCAGTACTTGGCAAAGTGAAATCGGCCTTGAACTTATTACTGCCTGCGGTAAAAGCAATATTGACTTTTGCTGAAATAGTCATACTAAAATCCTCTGGTGAAATTAGCATTAGCAATCGATATTAGAAACATGTGAGATTACAACCAAACAAAATTCAGAAAATCGACATTATGCTGAAATCAGCACTTCCGATTCCAATCAGTTCAGTTGCTTTTTTACTAGTTCCTTAGTAAAATTCTTTAAACTTTCCCGTAGGACATTGCTTCGCCATAGCATCATTAAAACGCTCAAGCAAGTCTTTATCTAAAAATTTCATTACCTTATCATAGACATCATTATTGACATCGAAGATCGGCTTATAATTCAATAATGCCTGCTCAGCATCATTATAAATTTGGTAAGCATCATCACCAACTAACCATTTGGTAATTGATTTAACACCACTCTTATTATAGCTACTCTCTAAGCGAGATTTAAAATCACTATCCACGGTAGCTTCTTGATAGTAGATAGGATAATTACCAGTACCAATAATCTCCTGTGTGTTGCCATAAGATGGGTCCTGTTGCACATAAACAACTTTGCCAATCTGCGTCATGGTCAGCATACCAGCGCACATGATACATGGCTCTAATGTAGTGTACAAAGTGTAATCGCCCAGATATGGTCCTGCTTTCTCGCACTTAAGAAAATTTGTGACCAAACGAACTTCACCGTGTTGACATCCGCTTGCGAGAATTTTATTGGAGTTACGTGCATAGAAAACAATTTCACCTGTTGCATTATTAACTAAGATCGAGCCAATGTTGTGACCGCGCGTCTCGCTTCCAGCCTGCCAATCGCGATTTACCAATGTGAGGGCAGCCAACGAATACAAGTTATCACGCTCACCTATTAACGTCGTCACGTCCTCGTGGACTACGCCAATTGCTGGCTTACCTAATTCCGATAATGTCAATGATTCAGTATCAGTTTGGTTAACACTGGCACACCCAGCAAAAGCAAGTGTTGCACAACAAGCCGATACAGCTAACAATTTGGCAATAGTTTTCATTAAATTCGCTCCCAAAACAACACAAGCAATGATATCAGCCAATGCAGATGATGAACAAAGTTTGTACCTAAAACCTCAGAGCACAAACAGCTTTGCATGATCATGCAATCATGCTGGCATAAGAAGCAAAATTCAACCAGCAGTATCTTTTAGATTTTGTAACACAAATCACACTAACTGCCGACTTTTTTTGCAATAAATGAGAAGATTATCACAAAATAGATACCAAAACGCACTAACGATCAAGCCATTACTCAGTCTTTGGGGAGAGCTTAGATGAATTAGCCAACCGCCAAAGAGCCCGCATTTGGTTGCCACTCGTTGGCAG
>CALXXU010000175.1 GCA_944392765.1 uncultured Anaerobiospirillum sp. | reverse complement strand
AGCCCCAAAATGCCGCGCAATGATACCATGAGATTGGTGCAGATCTATAATGCAGCAAAGTATGGCATAGAGCGGTAAAGCGTGGCTCTGCTCTTCGAGCAGTGACTGCACCATTAAGAGGCATCAAAGTTAATTTATAACAGCTCCCTAACACATGCTAAGCTGCGCCTAACCCACCTTGCTTTCCTGAGCTGTTACCCATGAGTCCTATCGCGCTACCTGAGAAACCCACATCAAAATAGTGAATGCGCTTCGTAATATTCGATGAGGCCAAAGCCCCTGCGCTGCAAGGGCCTAAGCCCAGCGCAATAAGAAGAGTGAAGTAAGGACAACTACGCGCTGCCGCCTTAATTAATGTGACGGGCACTGTTCCTGCGTAGTCATAACCAAGACAATAACCGCAAGATCGCTGTTATCAGGTAAGGCAGAATTGCCCGAGACAGGACGTTAACCCAGCTTGTGAAACAAGGGATAGGCAAACGATACTGAGATTATAACCGCAAAATTAACATGTTATGGGGTGATGAACCAATTCTTTAATGCACCTTTAGCGTGCAAAAGATTTATACCTATGATAATAAATTATACCCACGTTGCCAATTGCATAGGAAACGCCTATTTTGCGCGAGAAATGACCTCAAAATAATGGGACTTTTTTAAGCTCACCTTGGCATAATCTGAGAGCAGAGCCGCTCCAACACCCCCCCTTTTTTGCTAATTACTTATCATCAACTCAAATAAAAGTGTCAAATCGGTGCAAAATCTGGGTAAAGTCCATATTTATGGGATCGCGTCCCCTTGCTTCCTTGAAACCAA
Source organism: uncultured Anaerobiospirillum sp. (assembly GCA_944392765.1). Lineage (GTDB taxonomy): Bacteria > Pseudomonadota > Gammaproteobacteria > Enterobacterales > Succinivibrionaceae > Anaerobiospirillum. Next base: position 1,711 of record CALXXU010000175.1, on the reverse strand, counting down.
AGCTCGGGCTTGCAGACTAGGCTGGGGTAGATGAACGTTACTTAGGGGTTGGCGCCCAGCAAGTCGAACATGCGGCGGCGTTGCAAGGCCACCATCTGCTCTTGGTCGAGCACGTCAGCTAAGAAGTAATAGAACAAACTGGTCATTGCACAGATTGGGTTGCTGCCATTGCGGTAGAGCACTTCATCCCAAGGCTTAACGGCCCCATTGCCTTTGAGCTTAACCTCAAGCTCGCGCTCATAGGACAGGACATTAACAATAAAGCGATTGTAATCAGAACGCAGGGGCAAATAGAGCGGATCGGCTTCCTTGCCGGCGCGCTCTGAGCTCGGGGCAATCGTCATCAGGTAGGAGCCGCTTTGTTTGAGCCCCTGCTCACACTCATCGCTGGCGGCTTTAATGAGGTAGAGACTCTCCTCAACCTGCGGCAAGGTCGATAAGAAGAAGTGGCACTCAACCGCACGCGTTTGTTGATCTAAGCGCTTAATGCACACCACGGTCTGCATATCCTCAGAGATTTCATCTAAGAGATCGTAGTAGCTGTCGATCCGGTCGATCAAAATCTTGGAGTTGGAGGTCGCCGCTAGGCGAGCTTGAAACTGGACTTGGCGCTCCATCGGTAGATGGTTGAGTGAGAGCAAATAATGGTAGCCATTGACCACCAATTGGTCAGCACATAAGAAGAGCAGCGTGCGCGGCCCCAAAATGAGGCCATGGGCCAGCCCCAAGCACGGTAAGAACGCCGGTAAATCCTCCCGACTAAGGCCCGAGAGCTGCGCCTTAATTCCGGCTCCCGCGAGCTTAATATTAGGCTGCAAGGCCTTGAGGACCGCTGGCGCCACCAGCTTAGTGGCAACCTTAGCACGGGTAAAGAAGTTGGTATAGAAGCGCTCCATCATCTCGCAGTTCACAAGGCGCATCGCACTGCGACAATTAGGCAGGGAAATACGATAGCGCGGATGCACCATGCGCGGCAGCAAAAGCTGCAGATACTGATTAGCGTAATTAGAGTAGGCTACGACATGTTCCAAGTCCTTAAGGCCACACATCAAGGCCATCAAGGTTACGGTGAGGGCAGTATCAAAGTGCAGGACATAGTCCTCTTGGCCTGAGAGCTCATAGCTCTTGGCCACTGGCCCTAAGGAGCGCAGCACACGCAACAGCACGGGATTGCGGTGGAGTTCTGATTGCTTGAGCTTGAGGTAAGCATCAACCAGGTGTAAGGAGTAGTCCTTGATCTCACCGGCGTTAGAGCCATCGGGCAACACCAACTCGCTTAACTGCGCATAGAGCTTAGAATAGTTCTGCTCTAACTCTTGCAGAGTGCTATTGATGACATCAGCCCCAATCACATCACTTAAGAGGGTAGCGTAAATCTGATCCATAGCCTGACTCCCGACGATCCCACCGCCTCACATTCTAAAGCCAAGCCCACTGCAAATACAGTCCGCGCCCTACTCCCGCCCTCAGTGCTGCCTTTGCCCCTCTTAGTACCGCCTGACTTGCGCCCTGCCGACACCCGAGACTACCCTGATCCTAACCAAACGCAGCTTGAAGAGCGGCACGACCATACGCAGCTCTGAGCAGCACGCAGCGCGGTACGAAGCTCTGTGCTGTACGCAGAGCGGTGCGACGGTAACTATCCAGGATTCCGTACCAACGCCTTTATAGGCGCGGCCTTGTATCTCAGAACCGCCTATTTATGCAGCTA
>CALXXU010000174.1 GCA_944392765.1 uncultured Anaerobiospirillum sp. | reverse complement strand
AAGTTAATTTCATTTCGTCAGAAAGCCGTTTTCTGGTCCAGGAGAATCCCCCGTCGTAAGACGGTGGGAGCTTCAAGCTCGCGCTCAACCCGAGCTCCGCCAAAATTGCTCTTGTTCTTTGAGCGCGCCTTTTGCGCTATCCGCTGTTCTCTTTGCTATGCTGAACGATAAGGTTTGGCATTCGAGGTAGCTATGGCTAAGCAGCGCACCTTTCTTGGTATCAAAGTCATCACCACAGCGCCCCGCCCTAATTGGCGGGCACGTTTAGGGCTATTTCTGCTCGTGGGGGCGCTGCTAGGCTTTGTGATCAGTGCTGCCGGTAATGTTCTGATGGCCGCTTGGGGCTTGTACTTTAACACTTCGGACTCGCTGCCATATGGCCTCTATCGCGCCCACTACCGCTCTGACGTACAAGTCGGTTTCTTTGCTTTAGAGCAGGCGGGCGCGGTGCAACCCTTGTTGCTTGCTCGTGGCGCCTTGGTCTTGGTGTGCCTACCTGAGTCGGTTGCACAGCTGGCGCGGGCACGTAACTATGTCAACGCGGGTAAGTGCCCCGGCAATACGGCGCCCGTGGGCAAGCATGTGGTGGCTTTGGCTGGGGATAGGGTGTTAGTCAATGCCTCTGGGGTCGAGGTCAATGGGCATTTGCTGCCGCACAGCGCCCCCTTGGTGCGCGATGCTACCGGAGCTCAGATGCCGGGAGCGCGATTAGCTGCACCTTATATGCTGCGCACGGGGGAGTACTTGGTACTCAATGCTTTGGACAGCAGTTTTGATAGCCGCTACTTTGGTGTAGTCCATGATGCTGATATGGTGGCTACCTTAGAGCCCATCTTTACATTTTAGTGGTCAAATATGAAACTTTTTTTGTGATTTGGGTCAACTTTACGTAGAATTGATTTTGAGCCAAATCACAGTTTACAGAGATACCTTACATTAAGCACCAACGCAGGGAATGCGGCGCATACGGAATTTCCCGTCTTCTAATGCGCCTTGGGGCAAGATGGTTCTTGCCTGTTCTTGGTTTAGGTTTGGTTAGTCCCTGCCTTAGGATGTTTTAATGAAGAAGTCTCTTCTTGCCCTGGCTCTGATTGGTTTAGTAAGTGCGGGCTCAGCCCAGGCCGCTAAGGTCTATGATAAGGACGGCACCTCGCTTGATCTCTATGGCCGTGTCCAATCGGTCTTCTACAATGATAAGTCGAGCGGGGTCGCAAGTGGCGATGATAAGTCCGCCTCGATCAACACCTCGGGCCGTTTAGGCTTTAAGCTGCGCTCGGCCGTTAACTCTTACTGGGCAGGTATCGCCAAGGCTGAGTGGGATGTCTCAGACGGCGATAATAAGGTCGATAGCGAGTCGGGCTTTAAGCCGCGCTATTTGTGGGTTGGCGGTGACTTCGGTGATTTCGGTCAGATCACTATCGGTAAGCAAGAGCACGCCTTAAAGTACGCTGTTGAGCAGACCGACGTCTTTGAGGATTGGGGCTGCGTTGGCTTAATGGGCAACGACGATAAGGACGAGGCCGTTGTTAAGTACGCTTGGTCGGGCTACGGTGTCAACGCCTTAGTATCGTACTCCTTTGCCAAGAATGCTGAGAAGTTAGACGGCGCCTACTACATCGATGAAGAGGCTGATCTTGATTATCAAGTTTCCGCTGCCTTAGGCTATGCCACCCCTGATATCTTATTTGGACCAATCGACTTCCGTGCTGGTTACACCCACGGTGAGTTTGGCGATGTCCCAGATCACTCGATCAATAGCGCTAAATTCGCTACCCCTAAGCTTTCCGGCAATTTAGAGTACGATTCTTTTGATCAATTTGCCTTAGGTCTGTCCTGGGGTAGCTTAGATCAAGGTCCTTATCTGGCCGCTGCTTACGTTGACCGTACCTTTGACGTTAACCTCTACGGCACTGACTACACCAAGAGCTCTGAGACCAAGATCACTGGTTATGAGCTGCTGGCCGGTTACACCTTCACCAACGGTATCTTCGTGGTCGCAGGTTACGAAGTCCAAGACTTTGAGTTAGAGGATCTCGATCTGCACGCCGCCACTGTTCCAGTTTATGTCAACTGGCAGATCAACCCTAACCTCAATGCTTGGGTTGAGGCCCGCTTTGACGCAGGTTCGGATGATGACGAGAACAACGACTTCGAGAACTTCGACGCCATCACCGGTACTGATTTCTCCGAGAATATCTACTCGGCTGGTCTGCGCTACAGCTTCTAATCTGCTTAACGCAAGCTGATACCGGCAGGCTCTGAGCAATGCTCAGAATATAGGCAGCAGCTGAATTTGTCTCCACCCAGCTTGTTGTCTTGGTTCTTAGCTTGTTACCTCAAGAGAGTCCGGTTACTAGTACGACTTGTTAGCCTAGGCGGCATATCTATCCCGTCTATCCCAAAACTCTTGCCCCTAGGCTGAACTTTTCTGACACACCACAAGCAAAAGCCCAACGGTCTCAGGTCGTGGGGCTTTTTATGTTGGGACTGTACTGATTTTCCTCGGAAGGTTGCAAGCAAATACTTCGGGATGCCGCAATAGCGTCCAGCTCTGAGTTGGTCTCACTGGCGTTGTTGCTACCCTGAGCTTGCTGTCCGGTAGCTGTTTTGATTTTAGGGCTGGGGCGGTGGTTCTATCCCTCTGCCGCCTTGGCTTATTTTTTTCTAGCTCCTAACACACAAAAGCCCAGTACTCTATGAGCGCTGGGCTTTTTTAGTATAGGCTCCCAAAGTTCTCATAATTCGATCTAGCTCCTTGTCAGACAAGCCAAAAACACCGTATTGACAAGGAGCTTAGTAAT
>CALXXU010000173.1 GCA_944392765.1 uncultured Anaerobiospirillum sp. | reverse complement strand
AAAATCGCGCGGCCAAGGCTACTCATGCCTATGAGTTGGCGCAAGCTATTATTCAGCTGCACCATACTTTGGCGCGCCTACCGGTAGGACCAATTGGCCGTGAGACCTTAGTGCGCCTGATGCCTAAGCTGATTCGCGAGGTGGCACATTACCAAAATGCCCCAGCCTTGTTTAAGAAGGTGGCGGTCCTGATTGAAAAGGTGGCGCTGCGTACCACCTATCTGCAATTGCTTGCCGAAAACGATGGCACCTGCCAAAAGCTATTGGCCTTGCTCGATGGCAACGACTTTGCCGGTGCCTTGATTTCGGCTCATCCGATCTTGCTTGACGAGCTTATTGCCCCACGCTACTTCCAAAAGCCGCCTAAGCCTGAGGAGTACCTAGCGTGGATTAATGAGCGGCTCTTGCGCATAGATCCTGAAGACCTGGAAGCGCAGATGGAGGAGCTGCGTCTGTTCAAGAAGATCATGGTGCTGCGCATTGCCATGAGCGATCAGAGCCAAAGCTTGCCTTTGATGAAGATCTCCGATTCCTTAACGTGGCTGGCCGAAGCGCTCTTGCGTGAGGTAGCACTGCTTTCGTGGCGTCAGACCGTGGCTAAGTACGGCGCACCCCACGATCGCGATCCGCAAGATCCAGGCTTTGCCATCATTGCCTATGGCAAATTAGGTGGTATTGAGCTGGGCTACAAGTCTGACCTTGATATGGTCTTCATTCGTGAAGCCAATGAGGGGATGACCGAAGGCACAGATAGCAACGGGGCGCACCAAGTATCGGCGGCGATGTTCTACCAGCGTTTTGTCCAGCGCTTTATGCATTTGTGCACCACGCGCATGAGCGGCGGCGTACTCTACGATCTGGACATGCGCCTGCGCCCTGATGGTGATTCGGGCGTGCTCATGAGTGATTTAGCCGCCTATGAACTTTATCAAAAGAACCGTGCCTGGACTTGGGAGCATCAGGCCTTGGTGCGTGCCCGTGCCGTGGCTGGCTCCCAGCGCGTGATCGAGGGCTTTAATCGGGTACGCGATGAGGTGCTGCGCACGCCGCGCGACGAGGTCAAGCTCAGTGATGACGTCTATGCTATGCGCATGAAGATGCGCAATTACTTGGACCGCAGCTCCGACAAGCTCTTTGATTTAAAGCAAGGGCGCGGTGGCATGGTCGACATCGAGTTCATTGCTCAGTACTTGTTACTGCGGGAGGCGCCCCGTCATCCTGATATGGTGCTGTGGTCGGACAATATGCGTATCTTCGATGAGTGTGCGCGTTTGGGCATCTTAAGCCAAGCGACCACCGATGCCTTGCAGCATGCCTATCTGGCGATCCGTGAGTGTTATCACCGCGTCAGCCTAGCGAACTTGCCGCGCATTGTGGCCTTGAGCGACCGCCCGGTCGAGTGTGACCAAGTAGGTGACATCTTCGATGACATCTTCAAAGAAGCGGCCGCCCGCTTTAGCCCTAATAAGCGCACCGAGGCCTTGCCGCAAAGCACGGTCTAGCCTAGCCCCATGTCGTGCTCAGGAGGAAACTACTAGCTCGCAACAGAGCTAGGTTAACAGCGGCCCTAGTCAGTGCGCTGCGGCAACGCTTAAGCAAGCTTGGCTTAAGCAAGCTTGGCTCAAGCAAGCTTGGCTCAAGCTAGGAGGTGAGCAACTCGTGGAGGTTTGGGTGGTATGGCTCATTGGGTACGCGCAGCTTGAGCAAGGTGAGTAGGGCGCGCGCTTGCAGCGGTGATTGGTAGGCCGCTTGGGCCGGAGCACTGAGCAAGTCGGGATGCTCCACGCTCAAACCTAGGGCTTCACGCTCTATAAGCGCAATATGGCTTAACGGTTCCACTGACGCTAAGGCTTCAGCAAAACGGGCCGCCAGTTCGTGCCAAACTTCCTGGTTGATTAACTCTAAGCCTTCAAACTCGAACTTGGTCTTAGCGCTTGCGACTTTGCGCAAGTGGCGGAAGGTCGCCCAAGAGTGCGCCTTGAGCTCGTTTTGCGTGGCATCGTCGTAGCGTACCTCGTTGAAGGTGAGCATGATGTCATCTAAGGTCTTAAGGTTGTGCTGACCCCATACTTGGGTGTAAATGCGCCGATTAAGTAAGAGCAGGAGATCGAGCGCCCACGGGTAAGGCCGCAAGTTTTCGGTTAAGTTGTAGAAGGCAACTTGACCTATGGTGCTCTGCTCTAACTGCTCCAGACCATAGAAGACATTACCTGCCATCAGCCCGTTCTCTAAGCGATAGAACAGCTGTTGCGTCGGGCTTAAGCTGGAAGCGAGCTGCGGGGCAAAGACGATTTCAAGCTGCGGGTAGCGCTGCCGCGCCTCTAGCCACAAGTGGGCATGTGGGGCGCGCGCATCGACCACGATCACCAGTTCCCGCTCAAGATCGGCCAGTCCCGTGACTTCCTCTTGCTCCGGCATAATAAAGCCAGGCTTAATTCGGGCAACGCGCGCGTCCTGGGTGTACTCGACCTCAACGTCAGGATATTCCTCTTGAGCTGCCAGCTCGCCTACCGCTTGAGCATGCGCCCGCACCTTTTGCTGAATGAGCTCAGCTTCCTTGAGAGCTTGCGCGGCGGCCTTACGCGCGGCCTTTTTGCGCGCATCAAGCTCTTCCTCTTCGGGAGTGAGCGGCCGACGTTGGGATTTAGGCAGGGAGTAGCGTACCTTATTTTCGCGCGCGATGATCTCGCTTAAGGTGCTAAACATAGCATCGAGCGGATCTTCGTAGCTTAAGGCCTCAGCTTCAGCAGCGGCGGCGCGCTCTAAGGCCTGAGCGACCTCAGGAGCGTAGTACTCTTCTACTTGCGCCTCAGCCGCTTTACGCGCGGCGTACTTGGCTTGACCGGCCTTGATCTTGGCCGCCAATTTAGCGGCGGCACTCTTTTCTTGGG
>CALXXU010000172.1 GCA_944392765.1 uncultured Anaerobiospirillum sp. | reverse complement strand
TCGCATAAAGCAGCGTACTTCTTAGCTAAGGCTTCGTCGTTCTTCTTCTCGCCCTTGTTGAAACGGCAGTTCTCTAAAACAACTACCTCACCCTCGTTGACCTCAACGCCGTCTAAGTAATCCTTGACTAAGCGTACTGGGCAATCTAACAGGGTCTTCATGTGCTCAACAACTGGCTTTAAGGAGAAAGCCTCGTCGTATTCACCCTCAGTTGGACGGCCTAAGTGCGAGGTAACCATGACCTTAGCACCCTTTTCCAAGGCGAGCTTAATGGTTGGTAAAGAGCTTACGATACGTACGTCAGAGGTAACCTTGCCATCCTTGACCGGTACATTTAAATCGGCACGGATGAAAACACGCTTGCCCTTCAGGTCGAGGTCGGCCATCTTCTTGACTGCTGCCATAACGATACTTCCTCAATAAATCTGTCTTGGTTAGACGGTGTTAGCACTAAGTTAAGCGGCTTAAAGCGCAGCACGCTCAGATCTAAGTTTCAGATCTGCGTCACTGCAAGTAAACGCTTACCTCAGCACGTCCGTCGTGTCTCGAACTCAAATCAGTATATGCAGCAAATGTTAAAAATCAACTAAGCCTATGCGATTTTGTGGGCTATAGCGCCCCTTGGCAAAATTGTGCCCCAAATTAGGCCTGTTTGACTGCACCTTTGCTGCGCCTCTATGCCCCTGAAAACGGGGGCTGAAACCTGGTGCGTGCTCCCATGAAGCTCAACTACCACCTCCACTAGGACTTCCTGACTACAGTGGAGGGGTAGAGGCTTGCCCCGTGGGGGCGTGAGCGGCTTAGCTGCACACGCACAGATTGATCGTGGACCAAGCTTGACGGATATGGTACTGGGTCGCCAGGGCCTTGAGCTTGTAATTGGAGTCCTGCGGCGCGGTTAAGATATCGCCCTTGCGCCCTAACTGGTAGATCAAGCGCTCGACAAATTGCGAGGACATAATGGCATAGCTGTTGTCCACGCAGCTGCGGCATAACTCCTTAAAACGATCTAAGGTCAAAGGCTGAGCTTTATTTTCCAGTGCAGCCGCTAGGCGCCCGTAGAACGGAGCGATCCACATATTGACGTTAAACTCGATATAAAGGCTGGCGCACTCGCCTACGATCAACATGCTCAGATCTTTTAAATCAGGATCTTCACACAGGTGACGGTGGATATCTTTGTCCGCTTGGCTGACAAAGAAACGCTTGTGATTAAAGGCAAAGTGCAGCGAGCACTTTAACAGGTCCCGCAAGTCCTCAAAGTGCGCTCTGGTGCCCAACAGCAAGGCTAAGCCTAAGGCATTGGTGTAGCCGCTAATCACGGTCTTGCAGGTGCTGGAAAATTGCTCGACGGTCGGATCGCTTAACTGATCGTACTCGTGCATCGCCTTGAGATAGTACTCAAGATCAATACGCGTGCCCTCAGCTACGCTCAGCTGCGCTGGCTGTGGTGAGTCAGGCTGCCACTTTTGGTTCATGCGATAGAAGTTAGCCAGCACCACCGCGCGCTTGAGCTTGGAGAAAGGCTCCAGGCCAATCACGCCCCCACTTTTAGCCGGATGGGCCGCGCGTAAGGCCTCTTCGCGCTTGATAAGCTCGGCGATCTTGAGGCTTAGGACATGATCATCATCGTAGGCATCAAGCTTGGTCTTAAGGATATCCTCGCCGCTTAAGCCCTCACCTAGACCATCATTGTCGCTATCAAAAGCAGTCAGGGGCTCCATATGGCCAAAATAGTCCCGCTGATCACCAGACTCAGGGGCCTTAGCTACCAGTGGGGCCATCGACACATAGGAACTTACATCAGTCAGGCCAGTTACGATCGGCACAATGCCCTGCTCTAACGCGCCCGTTGCCCCTAAGCCTGAATACTCAGGACTAGTACCCACAGCGCAGCTTTGCTGATGCTCCGCCCCTAAAGGATCGATGCTGGCAAAGGTAATACCGTTAGCGGTAATGCGCTGAGCGCCTCCTTGCTGCAGCAACAGCGAAGTGTCTTTAAACGCAGTTGGGGCCCCCGAGACCTTGAGTAACAAGTCGGAGATGAGAGCACTAAACTCAAAGCGCACATCTTCAAGATCGTAAATGCGCGAGCCTAAATGGGCATCTAAGAAGTCGTGGTTGATCGCCTTGAGCTCACACTCGACCTCGCAGATTGGGCTGCGGCAGGTTCCGGCAATAATCTCACCTTGGTCTAAAGCTACCTCAAAGGTGACAAAGGCTGGAACCTCCAACAAGAGCTTAGTACGGGTGAAGTTTGTCTGGTACTTGCTAATCAGCTCATGCTCTTTAGTTAAAGCAACCAGCTCAGGCGGCAGTACACCCGGCGCAAAGAGCGTTAAGTCTGGGGTGGTGAGCTGATGGTCGACCCGTAAATTGTGCTCAACGTGGGTGTGGGCCGCGCCGATACCGCCATCTTCTGACTTGTACTTGATTGTTTGCTCAACGCCGGGAACAAGGCTCGAGCCGCGCAGGCGCAAACCGGCCTTGAAGCGGGCAAAGATCAAATCGTCAGCGGTATCAAAGTAGCTATTGGTCAGCGTCTCAACTTCAGCTTTAGTCTCATCGGCTAAATAACGTGCAAGCTCGTGGGTCTGCTTAAAAGCATCCGGTAATTTGTCATAGTGGTCGTGGAGCCAATCGTTATAGGCTGAACAAAAATCGTGGATAAACGTCGCGGCATAGGTTTCGTTGACCGCGAACTTGTACTCACATTCGATATTATCGAGCAGACTGGCATGGACGCTCATCTCTGACTCCACTCCTACCGATGCGCAGGTCCAGCTCGCTCCTCCGCAAACGTTTACGGGAAGAGTGACAGCACGTCAGGCCTGACGCAAAATTTAGAAAAGTCTCTGATCTAACTTAAGTTGATCACGGGCACAAAATCCCAATCATTGCACATAAGTCTACACCTCATTGCTTATCAGCACTGATGGTTGGATCACCAAATGATGAAATTGCGCCGTCCTAGGTCACAAAATTGCCAATTAATTCCCGCGCCCGCTCCCTAGTGAAAAATTTGAAAAGTCCCAACAGGATTAAAAGTATTTGGTTCGTTAGCTAATGAGATAATGGTAGAATGC
>CALXXU010000171.1 GCA_944392765.1 uncultured Anaerobiospirillum sp. | reverse complement strand
GGCAATGAGCTGTAGTCTATGTGGATATTTATATATCTCATATAGGCTCTATAAAGAAACATAGACCTCCATGAAGCGGGCTAGATTGATGCATAAAGCGCAAGCTAGTCTTAATCTAAAGATGATTAAGGTGTGAGTTTCTGTAAATACCTTAATGTTGCGTTATAAAATATAATTAGATTTATCTAATTGTAATTTATAATGTGATTCACTTATTGGTGTAAAGCGTGGCTCTGCTCTTCGAGCAGTGACTGCACCATTAAGAGGCATCAAAGTTAATTTATAACAGCTCCCATATACGGTACCTTGGCCTCACGGGCAATGCCGATAACCAATGGCATCATGATCACGAAGCCGACCTCAAAGAACATGGCAGTACCGAAGATCGAGCCGATAAATAACAGGCCCCACTTCAAGAACTTAGAACCGCAGGTCTTTAAGATGACATCGGCCACGCGTTTGGACGCACCACAGTCGGTCATGAGCTGACCTAACGCCGCACCGAGCACGACGATTAGTCCCACTCCCGCTAGGGTATTGCCCGCGCCCTTAGAAATCGCGCTGACGAGTTGATCCATTGACAAACCGGTCAGGAATGCCACCAGCACTGCCACGATCAGCAGTGCGACAAAGGAGTGAAGCTTGACATAAATAGTCAAGAAGAGCAGCACTACAATCGAGAGCGCTACCCAGAGCACTGGTATCCAATGTTCCATAATCACATCAACCAACAACAAAAAAGAAAAGCAAAAAACAAATTGCGCCCACCACGCTGACTGAAGCCTAGGAGCGACGCACGATCCACTCTCAAGCTGCGCGGTGAACGCAATTCAATCTTTGCTAAACCAAGACAGACTTAGACTGCCTCGTCTCACACCACCGAGGCAGCGGCACTTCAGCTGCCCAGTCTTAAGCCCGCAAACAAGAAAAAGGACAAGCTCAGTTCGAGCACTCAGCTCACCCCAAGGCTTAAAACAGGGCTCATGGTAGCAAAAGGATGCGCCCCTTGCTAACACTTACATACAAGTATGTTAGTTGTGTCACATTTTTCCCCAATGGCTGATAAGCACCTGATTTCACAGTCCACTCCACCTTGATTTGTTCCTCAAATTCTCCGCACACTGAGAGCGTGCGCACGCACGTTTTACGGGCAAAAAAAAAAGAGAGCTCACAGCTCTCCATCGTCCGCTCAGGGACTTAAGTCACTAAGGCTCTGCTGCGCACCAAGCGCATCGGCATATCAGGCGCGTCGCCCCCTACGACGCGCCTTAAGCCAAGCTATGAGCGATAGCGCTCCTTAGCGGTAAAGGCGGTGATCTGCACTTCCTGCTTGGCCTCAGGATAGATCGTCTCTAAGAAACGCACTTGGTCAATAGCTTCTTGCTCGCCGTTGACCTGGATGTACCAGACCTTTTTGTCCGAATCCCAACGATAGTTGTGCTCCTTTAATACGTCCTTAGAGCTAAAAGGAGAGCGATAGGCATCAATACGGTAGGTAACACTAAGCGAGCTGTCGATCAGCTGGGCAAAGGCTTCAGGGTACAGATGCATCAAATGGCACAGGGCCAAGGTATCGTTGCAGGCGCGGTGCGCATCATAGAAGTAGCCTGAAGCTTGGAGCAAGAACTCAAGCTTAGCGCCGTTAAAGCCGATTTTCGACCATTTGATTTCGCGCTGGCTGCAAGCCCAAGCGTTATCGGCGATCGCACCAAAGCGGCGGTCAACAAAAGGTCGGTCAAAGCGCGCATTGTGCGCCACCACTAAAGGATGGTCGACGAAGAAATTCAAGATCGTGCTGTCATCAAAGTGCTTGCCGCGCACCATTTCATCACTAATACCGGTGAGCACGGTAATCTCTGGCGGAATTGGGCAGCCTGGGTCTTCGTAGGCGTCGTAATAGCGATCGACCGACAAGATGATTTTGCGGTCTAACGAGAAGGTGCAGCGCACCATACCCAGTTCGATAATCTTATCGCTGATAGCCGACATACCCGTAGTTTCGGTATCCAAGAACACAACCGCGCATAAGCGCTCGCCCGGCACGGCATCGGCTAATTTAAGTGGCAGACGCTCTAACACGTCGTCACGAGTAAGAGGAACGCGCTCTAACAACATGAAATCGTTAGGATGATTCTTGATATCCTCGATTCGCTCTAAAGGAAACATGTCCACCAGTCCTTTTCTCAACAATCAGCATCCCGCTTCCAGCGGCATACTACAGCCCACTCGGCACAACGCCTCTGAGCTAGTTAACTTAGTATATCATTTTCTTCACACAAAGCACATTAATCTGTGAGAAAAAACTAATCGCCTTAGCAATTTGGCGCAAGCTAACCAACTCTACTCTCCCCACCAAGCACCTCAACCCAGTCAGACCACCATACGCTTCACAGTATCCCCTGCTTGGACCCAAGCCACAGAAGCGCAGTTTGCTCGCCCCGAGCTGTACTCAGCCTTAAAGCAAGGCGCAAGTCACCCCTTCAAAGGTGAGTGCCCCCTAACAAAAGCCCATATTTATCAGATTTTAAGCCACTGATACAAGTTACACATCTAGAAAAATAGTCGGTGGAAACCAGACCTGCTCCGACCAAACCAGGGCGATTATAACTGGTATGTCAGTACCAAAAACGCTCAAAGCCGCTACCCGCAAGGCTTAGCTCCATATATCTAGGGCTAACTTAGGCACAGAACCGAGATTTCAGGACGCAAAATACCCATAGTCTCAAAATTAAGAACGAATAAAATCGGTCTAAATCGGCATAAACATCGAATGCTAAGCGCATTTAGGCATAGGCTTGTATGGTAGAAGTAGTACCTTATTGGACTCATTTCCACCGAGCTCGAAAATTAAGACAGCTAGGTGGTGTGCTAGCGATCGCCTTCGGTTCTTTGAGGATGGGTTACACGCGCCGGTATTCTTGCTTCTGCCTAGGCGGTGCAACACTTCGGTAAAGGATACGCCAGGCAAAGCACGGCCAAATAATGAAGTTATGACGCTGACAGCCCAACTTGGAAGATCCTGCTCGTACTGATCTAACTTGTGGCAGCGGCGCAGCGACAATGATCGGTTGTAGAGCAGCTCAGCACACCTGATGGTTACTAGCTTAATTACCTTAACTTCCAGTAAGGTTGACACTCAGTTGTAGCTTTGATTGAGAAAAGGTCATATTTATGCGGTTTTATT
>CALXXU010000170.1 GCA_944392765.1 uncultured Anaerobiospirillum sp. | reverse complement strand
AACTTGGTAATATCAATGTCGGCTGTCGCTTCATAAAATATTAAAAGTTTTGTCCAAAGTCCCTTGACACTAACCGAATCTAGGTGGCGCTTTTCGATTAATATAAACTTGTCTGAAGAAAGCGTTGATTGATAGTGGGCAGTAAAGGCTGAGCGCAGCATCAGCATCAAAGCAAAAGCCGTCATACTTAAGCTCAATTTTTTTTAACAGCTCATCTTCCGAACTGTTATTCAGCGCGGCAGTTTTAGTGATATAAGCGGCAAAATTAGTTTTTAACTCTTCTTTTGTGTAACCTAAGAGCGGGGCAAAAGTTGGTTCCATGCTGATATCGTAGATATACTGTCCCGTCAATACAGCAGTATCTTTGAACCGCATAATTCCAGTGACCATGGTAAAATCAACATTATCAAGGCCACGTAGCCACGAGTAAAATCCTTTTAAAATCTCCTTATTCTTTTCAAAAGCTTCACGATCGTGCAGATTAGACGACAAAGGAAAATCCCACTCATCAATGAGTACTACAATATGCTCATTTTGCTGTAACTTGATAAGTTCGCCGTAAATAGTGTTAAGATGGTTATCTTTATATTGAAGCTCAAGCGCCCCATGAAAACCTGCTTTTTCAAAAGCAGAACAGAGTCGGCACAACAAATCCTTTTCAAAGGTATCAAAGTTACTTAATTCATTAAAATCAATCAAGATGACATGAGGAATAATGGGCTCATGCCATAACCCCTGCTCATGTACGGCCAATCCCTTAAACTTTTCAGTACCGTTGGTGTAAAGCTCTTTAATCATAGCAAGGAGCGTACTTTTGCCAAAACGACGAGGTCGTGACAAAAAGACATTGCGCATGGTCACCAACATAGGGATCAAGGCTGTCTTATCAACCATTAAGTACCCTTGTTCGCGTAACGAGAGGAAGTCTGAGCCACCAGTGACGACCTTTTGTAGACCATCAGGATCTTGCTGCACCGTTGGGGCAGGCACCGACTGAGGATACGGTAAATTGCTAATTTCAGTCATAACTAACCTCCGAAGCAGACTTTGAATGAGAGCGACCTATCAACAGCGCAGCTCTCCTCAACGCTCTCAATAACCCAATTGCCCTTAAGCAATTCTAGCCAAAATTGGGGATTTTTGCGTTAAAAGCTGCCACAATAGCACGCTGAAGTGGCTCCAAGCAATTTGGTGGAGCGGAAACGCTGGGCCAGCAGCCGCAAGGATATTGCGGCGTTCACAAAACACTAGACTCACGCTCCATTTGAGCTTGACGCTGGTGGGTTAGCGCTGGTGTGCAGGGTTAGCGCTGGTTGGAGACGACCTGCATCGCGACCATAAACTCGTTGGCGTGGATGATGGCGTCCTCGTAGGCAGCCCAGATGATGGTCGATGGGACCTTGAAGGTGCGGGCATACTCAAAGACGCCCTCGAGGTTGTTGACCTCCATGTCCTCAAGGCACTTGACCGTGCGGCAGACTAAGGACTGCTCGTCGTTGATACGCTTGGTGATCGCGTAAAGATAGCGATCGGCGTTGAGCTCCTCGCGCGTCTTAAGCAGGAGTTCTGGTAGCAGCGAAAAGACGCCGGTCTGAAAGCAGTACATCTTGTCAGCTTCGGTGGCCGAAGGCAGGTGGTTGATCACATACTGAGTGAAGTAACCGTGCACTAAGATGCGCCGATAGAGCTCATCGATCACGTGCAAGCTCGAGCTTTGCACGATCTTGGTGTAGTGGGTCAAAAGGCCGTGAACCAAAATCGTGGTAAAGGACGGGATTGGCTCGTTCTCAGCTAAATAGCGGTAGATATCGCTTAAGTTGCCTAAGGTACTGAGGCCCACCTTCTTGAAGCGGTGCAGATAGTAGATCAAGATCTTGAGCACGCCACGATTTTCCGAGAGGTACTTCTTGAAAATCGGGAAGTTGATCTTCGGCAAGAAGAGCTCGTGAGCAAGAGACATAATGTCCGCCTGGAACGGCTCCATTAAGGCCGGAGACTGCTTAAAGGACATCGTGCTGGTGCTCATCGACGAGATCACGAGATCGGCACGGTAGCTCGTAGACATCTTGAGCAAAACCGCTTCACTCGTGCCATAGGCGATGATCTTAAGCCACGGGGCCTTGACCTTGAGCTTTTGGAATACCGCCAGCTGCCAGGCACCTTGGCTGCCCATGTTGATGAGCACATACTCAATGTGCAAAATGCCCACGATCCACTTGTGCTTGGTCACGTCCATCAAGTCCACGGCAAAGCGAATCCCAAAACGCTTGACCTTGGACATATAGTCCACGACCTGCTTGCTCGGCTCTTGATAAGGCGGAATCTGCAGCACTAAGCGCGAGGCCACGCCCTTTTTGATTAAAGGCAAGAGTGCCGGATTCACCGGCATCATAATCAAGGCCTTGGACTTAGAGCCCACAAAGTTTGCGATCGAGCGCTCGATGAAGTAGTCATTGACGATCGAGGCCACATGCTGGGGCAAGATGCGGTCAGTGACAAACTTATTGCCCGAGGAAAAGCGCAGACGATACATCTGGACCACGCGGTGCGCATCAAACACCGGGGTGCGGGCAATGAGGTGACAGCGATTGGCGGCAGGATCAACCGGGGCGGCGGGGGCAGCCGGGCGGCCCTGCGGGGCACCTTGCGGCGCAGCCGCTTGCGCCCGCGCGGCTTGCGCCCGTGCGGCTTGCTGGGCGCGATAAGCCGCGAGCTGCTGCGGGGTCATATTGGCAGGCATAGGGCGACCTTGAGGCGCAGCCGCCGGGCGCGCCCCAGGAGCTGCGGCAGCGCGCGCCATAGGCGCACCTGGGGCGCGCATCGGCGCGGCCCCTGCTGGGCGCGGTTGCATTACTGCTGAATTAGCTGCCATCTACCTAAAACCATTCCAAGCTCCACCGAGCCGACCCTACTCAAATTGTTACCATGTCCCCTGCGGGTATATCTCGTGTCGCGCCCTCTCTCCTAAGGCCGAATCCTGATCTTTATGGGCACAATGCCCCCTGTGTCTCTAGGCACAATCTTACGCCAAATTGCAATTGAAGTGCCAAAAGCCACAAATAAACGCCGCGCGCTCAGCCCCCGCTGCGCCGCATGGTCTCTACGATAGTCAAAACTATTACGGGCTGTTTACAGCGAGGTGAGGCTGGTTCTTACCGGCCCAACACCCTTGCGCTGAGCCCTTTTGACCTAAGCGCCTTGCGCTGAGCCCTTTTGACCTAAGCGCCTTGCGCTGAGCCCTTTT
>CALXXU010000169.1 GCA_944392765.1 uncultured Anaerobiospirillum sp. | reverse complement strand
CTTAAGGACTACCTCGATTACTACCCGCACCAGCTCAGCGGCGGTATGAAGCAGCGTGCGGCCATCGCAAGAGCTTTAGCTCTACGCCCTAAGGTCATGCTTATGGATGAGCCTTTTGCCAGCCTCGATGCCATCACACGCAAACACTTGCAGCGTGAACTCATCAGCCTGACCGCTAAGACCGGCACCACAGTGCTCTTTGTCACCCACAACATCCAAGAAGCGCTGACCTTAGGCGACCGCTTAATTGTCCTGGCGCAAGGCGGCCAAGTGGTCTTAAACGAAGAGAATAGCTTGCCGCACCCAGTGCTACCAAGCACCCCTGGCTTTAGCGAGGTGTGGAACCGCCTCTCAGCCATGCTGGATCGTTAAACCCAAACAAAGGTCCCTAGGAAGTGCCACCTGTTGAACTTACGCAAGCTTTAAGTAAAAGGGCATTTTAAAGCCATTCTTAAAGCCAACAAGCCAGTGTTTCTTCCCTAGACTCTCTCAAGAACCAATAAAGAAAGCACAATGACCGACCAAATCTCCACTAAAGTCGCCGACCAAATCGAAACCTTATGCGACATCCTCGACATGGATAGCACCGGCATCACCCCTGATACCGCTTTAAGCAGCCTGGAAGGCTGGGACTCCATGGCCATTGTCATGATCTCCTACCACATCTTCGACCAATATCAGCGTCGCGTGGCTGCCGCTGATATCCGCAACTGCACCACTGTGCAGCAAGTTCTCGCTCTAATGCATCCTTAAGAACCAGCCTTGGTATTGCCCATGATTTCCTTTGACCACAACGACCCAAGCTCCGCTTACGGCGCATGCCCGCGCTTTACCACCTTGCTGGAAGCCTTAGTACATCAAGCTCAGACTAAACCTCAGGCCTTAGGTTTAGCCGATAAAGAGCGTGGACTTAGCTTTGAACAATGGGCTCTGCGCATAGCTGCCACGGCACATGAGCTCAAGCCCAAGCTGGAGACTATGGAAGTAAAGCTCGGAGCCAATACCAAGGCAGCACAACCCCAACCTTTGCAGCTCACCCTTGGTGCCGCAGTTTTATTGCCTGCCATCCCGAGCGTGGACTATCTGAGCCTGTACTACGCCCTGTGCCTATGCCACGTAATCGTAGTCCCGTGTGATAAGAACAGCACCGAAGATACGCTACGCTATTACGCCGAGCAAAGCGGGGCGCAAGTCATCTTGAACTACCCTGATGCGCACTTGAGAGCCGCAGGCTTGGCGGTACTTGATTGCACTGAGCTCCTCCAACGTGCCGACAGCCAGCTCACAGCATGGGATAACTCAGGACAAAGCGCAGAGGTACTTGAGAAGCTTGATTCGAGCTTACCGAGCCCTGAGGAGTTTGAGAGCATTTATTTCACCTCTGGCACCACCGGTAAGAGTAAGGCCGTGCTCTTAACTCACGCCAACACCTTGCAAGGTGGTCTCAACTCGGTCAGCACCTGCGCCAAGTTCAGCTCTGACATTGAGATTCTGACGACGCCGATCTTCCACGCACAAGCGGCAAGCTCGTTTCGCGCTAACTTAATCTTAGGTGCAGCCTCGGTCTTATTCCCAAGCTTTTACCGCCCGGAAGAGCTTAAGGCATTAATTGACCGCTATCAGTGCAACGCCATTAATTTAGTGCCTGCAACTTTAAAGCTGCTCTTAGAGAGCTTGGGTGAACTAGGCTTTTGTGAGCTGCTTAAGCCATTGCGCCTGATTGAAGTAGGCACAGCCCCAACTGACCCAACCAGCAAAAGCCGTTACAGCGCGCTCTTGCCACACACCTGGTTCTTGTACAACTATGGCGCCACCGAGTGCTCACGTACCGTCTTTAACTTAGTCTGTGGGGACTACTTAGAGCGTACAGAGCGAGCAGCGCCGGAAGGCTTTGCCTATGGACCAAACTTTAAAGGTCAATGCTTTGCTACCCACGCTGAGCTCAGTGCTTTAGGGCGTCCTGTCCCGGTGTGCAATGCCCTAGTTTTAGACGACCATGGACAGCCGGTGCCAACCGGTACCCCTGGACGTTTGGTCTTTGAGGGCGATATGGTGATGCAGGGCTATCTCAACAATCCTGAGCTCACCGCCACTACTATCGCGCCAAAGCGCTATTACTCGAGTGATTGCGGCTACTTCGATGAATTTAGCTTTATCCATATTTTGGGACGTATCGACGATGTCATCAATATGGGTGGTGAGAAGATCAGTCCGCAAGAAATTGAGGACACCGTGCTCTCAGTTCCTGGAATCAAGGAGTGCTGCTGCATCGGTGGCGAGGATGCGCTTTTGGGTGTCATTCCGGTGCTCTACTACACCAAGAGCTCAGGCTCCGAGCTCACTGAGAGTGCACTCAAGCAGGCCCTGCGCAGCAAGCTCAACCGCACCCACCGCCCTAAGATCTACATTGAGCAAGAAAGCTTGCCCAAGAATCGCGTGGGCAAGGTCGACCGCAATGCCCTCAAGCAGCTGTGGCGTGAAAGTGCCATCTACCAGACCATGAAGGCTAGCCAAGCTTAGCTTGCTATTCTGCGCAACTTCAAAACGGCACTTTAGCTCCAGCCATAGTGGGTGGTTGGAGCTTATTTTTATCAGGTATCAAGGCACCGTCCCTGAGCTCATGCCGTTCTGCTGAACACGCCCTAACTCAAGCGCCCGCACCTAAATGTCTTCAGCCCACTCTTACCTGCTGTGCTCAAAACCTAGAACTGATCTCCACCACCCGAGTTTAGCAGATGAACCATGCTCAGACAGCGAATTTTCGGGATAAATATCAGGTTTTTTGACAAAATTATCACTGTCTGATATCACCTACAACTTTGGGGTTTAGGAGTACATCTGGTTGGCCAATACTCGCAGCAAATCAACCTGCTCTGCCGATAGCAGCGGGACTCTTGGATCAACCTTGAGCTTTAGGCGAATATGACGATCAAGCTCAATTGCCTTTATCGGCTGAAGGCCTGCAGCTCGGGTCACAAGAGCTACAGCTCTTCCGGCATAAGAGTTAGCCGATGGTGATGGGCTTCCAAGTTTGCGCGCTGCAGCTACATCGCGCCATGGCTTATGATTGTTCAGATACAACGCTTTGCCATGGTAATAGGCGGAAGGGAGTACTGCTACCATTGCGTGGTTCAATGCCTGCTGGATCCTTGAAAACGACATCTCGACACCGCTTGCAAGGAGGTTGGACTGGAGGATCTTGAGCATCATCAGGGATAGGATGCATATTAGGCAGTGGCCCTTTGCTCTTTGTCGTTTTGATGTACATGCTGCCCCTATCCACATTTTCTCGCATATTTGGCACCAGAGTTAGCGAATTAAGTTGCTATGTCTGCTGCTGATGCCTGGTTCCAACTGCTTAATGAG
>CALXXU010000168.1 GCA_944392765.1 uncultured Anaerobiospirillum sp. | reverse complement strand
TGCGAGGCGCACGGAACTTGCGGCCGCGCCCCCTGTTAAGGCCGGTACCGAGCTTAGGCGCAAGTCAGCACGCAAGGCGCCTGAGCCTATCACCAAGTTAGCTTGACTCGCCCCAAGGGCGGCGGCGGTGGTGGTGGGTGGGCAAGCTGTAATTGAAGCTGGTCACAAGAGACGCGCCGGGAGCGCGGCTTACGCGGCTCCGGCGGCCAAGCCCGCTATCTCACTTCCCATGGCTACAAGGGCAGAATGCCTAGGCCTGACAGCGAATCGCTGATGGTGTTGGCATCAGGATTTAAGGCGCTGAGCATGGTGTAAAAGGCCGGGCCATGATTAAAGCAGCCTAAGTGGCACAGCTCGTGGCTTGCCACCGAGGTCATGACGTTGTACGGATAATGCGCCAGGATCTGGTTGAGCCTGATTTCAGCCAGCCCGCCATCGGCCTTGCATAGGCCCAAGGGACTCATCGCCTTGGAGCGCACCGGACGCTGATACCAGCGCAGCGTTGGTAACGCGAGGTGCTGGGCGGCGGCCAGATAGATCTCGTCGTAGTAGTCGTGGACGCACTCTAAGAAATGGGTCGCCTGGGCGCTGACCTCTTGAGCCAAAAACTTTTGCAGGGCGCGGCGCACCTTCTCAGGCGTTGCCTTGCCCTTGAGGTACACCTCAAGACAGCCGGGCGTGGCTAGGGTCTCATGGGCATAGCTTAAATTGCTCTTGGCCACGTGCTGCGCCAGCAAATCGGTGGCGACCATGCGCACATAGCTGGTTTTAAGCTCATTGAGCGCGACATTAGGCGGCATGTGCTCCAGGTAATTTACTTGATCAGGATTGTCCGGCAAGAGCGCCATCAACGCTAGCGCCGGATCAATCTCATGGCCCTGAGCGTTACACAGCGTCATCTCAAGCTCAGACAGCGCTAGGTTAACCGGCGCGCTACAGCTGGCTGCGGCGGGCAGCTTGGTGGAACTGGGCGGCGCAAAAGCCAGCTGGGGCTGAGTTAACAGGAGGCTCGGGTCAAAATGAGTCGGCACGCTTGCTTCATGGGGCCCAGGCAACAAGCTGTAATCGCGCGCCGCGACTAGGCTCTGCGCTTGGCGCTGACGTTGTGCTGGCGCTAAATCCAGGCTGCCGCTGTGATAAAACTTGATTTGGCGCTGGTACTCAGCGCTTAAGCTCTCCAGGGTGAGATTGTGATAATTGGAGCTCTCGGGGTAAAAGGTCACGTAGGCGCCATGATCTTGGGCCGCGCGCACCTGAGAGCGGCGCTCATCTGAGGAGCCTAGGCCGCGCCATAACACCTCAACGGGCGGCACATTACGCACTAAGCGCTGGTCTTGTAAATTGTCCGCGATGCTCAGAGAAAAGGCGGGATCTTGGGCCTTAATGGCGCTTAAGTCGTAACTTAAGTAGGGATCGACCGGGAAATGTGCCTGCTGCTCTTTGTAGTTAAGGGGGCCGGTGACAATGGCCTTCCAATAATCACTGGTTAAAGTCTCGCACTTAGCCACCATGCGCTCATGATGGCGCCGCACCATAAAGTCAGGATTGTTTTTGCCCGCTAAGGGCGCAATCAACGCCTCCACTAACAGGCGCTGCGGCTGGGATAAGAACCTGCTGCCATAAAAGAGGTGCTCTTGGGCGTGGCGCGTGATGAGCTGTAAGGTAGTACCAATGCGCTCTAATAAGAAGTTACCTAAGGGCCGCGTGCGATCGTAGATCGCGCTGAGCTTAGGATCTAGCAGCGCCTGACTGACCAGCGGATAGCGAATAAACTCGTGCGGCTGACTCCACAGGCACTTACGAGGCAAGAGCCATTGCTCTTGATTGAGGATCGGCAGATTGTCTAAGGCCGCGCGGTGCAGAAAGCCCTGATGGAGCAGATAGTAAAACTTGGTGCTATAGCGCGAGCGCCCCTTGGGCACTAACACTGGGGTTACCTGCTCAGGCTTACTTCTGACTTTAACTGCATCCTCCCCGCTATAAGGATTGAGATGCATCAGATACGGCAGGCCCCACAGATAAATGAGGTCTTGATTACCTAAGGAGCGCGCACGCTGCGCCTTAAGCGAGGTCAAGTCAAATTGGGCATAGCGCCGCACTTGCTCTTGGCGGCACCAATCGTAGTAACGGGCGACCGTAGTTTGAATCAGTCCCCAGGTGAACTTAGGGTTGATCCTAACCTGGATATCTCCCTTTAAGTCAATGACAAACTTGATCGTGGCCAGATTGCCATTGGTGTGCACCTTAAAGGTCAAATCTTGATAGACAAAAGCCGTCTCCTGATGGTCGCGGAACTTCAGCGCCAAAAAGCGTGGGTCGACTTTGGTCAAATCAAGCATTATGGATCCTTAACTTAGTGGGGCTTAATCCCCGTGCTGCTTGAGGCTCAAGGCGTAATCGTAGAGACGGTTGCGGCTTTCTCCGGTCAAGTCCGCCACCAGCGCGCAGGCCTCCTTGACCTTGAGGGCAGGTAAGAGCTTTTGCAGCGCGCTCTTAGCTTTGCTGCTTAACTCTTCTTCAGCTTCAGCTTCATGCGGACCTACCACTAAGACAAACTCGCCGCGTACTTCGTCGCTGTGCTCTTCTAAGTACGCGACCAAGTCGGAGACCGACATACGATAAATGGTCTCAAAGGTCTTGGTCAACTCGCGGCACAAGGCGACCTTGCGCGTAGGATCGATGTCCCTGAGCTTAGTTAAGGTCGTCATAATGCGCCGTGGGCTTTCGTAAAAGACCATAGTCGTGGTGCTATGAGCGATGCTCTCAAGTTTCTCCGTGAGCTCCTTATCCTTCACCGGCAAGAAGCCATTGAAGAGAAACTTATCGGTCGGCAGCGCCGCCGCACACAAGGCCGTGATCGCCGCACAAGGGCCTGGTAAGGCAATAACCTTCACCCCGCGCTGGGTGAGCGTAGCGGTGAGCTTATAGCCCGGATCGGAAATCATCGGGGTACCAGCATCAGAGATTAAGGCAACGATACCACCAGCGGCGACTTCATTGGCGATGATATCAGCGCGCTCGGCCTCGTTGTGGTCATTGCAGCTGATCATTTTGACCGCGCCGATCCCGAGCTTAGTGAGCAAAATCTTTGAGTGCCGCGTATCTTCGGCCGCAATCAAGGTCGCACTTTTGAGGACCTCAATGGCGCGCAACGTAATGTCATCTAAGTTGCCAATGGGCGTTGGCACTAAGTACAGAGCACTCTCGATCATGAACCAAAACCTTAACCAAAATAAATTTGTCTGCGCTCGATCTTAGCAACGCCCTTGCCCCTAAACAAGCGCCACACGCGCTAAATGGAGCCTAAGGCGCGTTATCGGCCGATTAAGCAGACGCAGATTGGTCACCAAGGGAGCCTCAAGCAATCACTGGCCTCGGCTTGATCCAGCACAGCACGAAAAAAATATGGCAAACTTGCCTGACCTGTTTTAGATCACAATTTTTGGAAAACGCCTTGGACAGCAGCCCTTAAACA
>CALXXU010000167.1 GCA_944392765.1 uncultured Anaerobiospirillum sp. | reverse complement strand
TAAAATAGTGTAGTTTTGCATTTCTTTGACGTGGCGACAATACATTTTTCAATTGCAAGCATGTGGTGTGTGTGATTGACTAGTGGTTCATATAATAATAATGATAGGCAATAACGGCAATAACAGCAAAAATAAAATACAGTGAAGGAATAAGCTCTTCCATAAAATCCCTCCAATGTTACTTGTTGGACTGAGTTTGGTTAACGACGACAACTGGCTGTGCTTTGGCAATTTGTTCGCAATGACGGCTTAACTCACCAGAGTTATGAGCGATCTCAGCCTGAGAGCAAGCAATGTCCTGCAGAGCACCGCACAATCACGCAGTGAGCATTCAATTGACTGCTCACGTTGCTCTTGAGCCTGTTCTGCAGTAATAGCTGCAGGTTCACTCATTAGCTTGCGCTTAAGCTCACGAGTGATTGGACGCAGAGTCCACAAAAAAGTCAAGAGCGTAATTACAGCAACACCCCATAAAGCATACCAGGACAGCGTAGCATATGTCGCTTCTAATGCAGCTGAAGTTGCATGCCAGTTCAGCGTTAATAAGACAACAGCTAACGGCTTCGCAAATTCGGCCTTAGCATGAAGAGCAGAGTTCTCGTCCTTCATCATTCAATCCAATTGTGGCACAGTTTAGGTTCGCTCTCAATGGCTTAAAGCCAAGGATTTGAGCCCTTCACCGGTTTGCCCGGCAGTGGCGCCATTAGGCGGATGAGTGCTTAAGGCAGGCTGAGCCGCTGACAACGCCCGCCCGTAAGTTGTTGCCGTGTTCACTATAAACTCCTTAGTCTGTGACGGTTGGTTCTGCTGGTTGCGCTAGCACCTGACTCTAATCTTAAGCGCCCGCACATTAAAATTGGGGAAAAGGCCGTTCAGTGCACCCCAAACCGATATTTTGGATAATTATTAAATCATTTAAGAACATAAATATAACTAATATTCTGTAATTAAAATACCGCTCCCAGCCTGATTTCACCTAGGTTTTTGCTTTTTTAGATCCCAGATCACTGTAGCGTGCCCTCAGATCACGCTATTTTTCATAGATACGCGGACTTGCACGTAAGAGAAAGGTAAAAGTTGGACTACGCCGCTCTGCACCAGTACCTAATCTGAAGGTTGCAAGACCGAGTTCTTGCGGCAACGCACTTGTTTGACGTGGACTTTAGCCCCAAGGGGGAGCTTGGCTCCTAATAGGCTGGTTGGCTCTCATATCTTATTAAGCACACGGCGCTTGAGCCTGCGTTTTGGTGCTGAGTTTGGGGTGCGGTATTGGCACTCACAGGTGGGCGGATCTGTCTTGGTGGGGCGGAGATCGGCCCACTTTGGGGCACAAGTGCGAATAGATCGCACCTTGAGGCTGATCCGTGCAGGCTTTTGGGGCAAGGGACGGCTTGTCTTGGTTGTTTGTGGCTATAATGGTGCACGGTTTGACCCTCAAGGGTTTGACTTTACTTGTTTTCTTTTCCTATTGGGCAGCCAATGCAAAGAGCTAAACCTTAGTTTGGTTTGGGCTTTAGTTCTTTGATCGGCCTTGGCCTGCCATCGTGGAGTACTCTAATGAGCAACAGTAATGATCAGAGCAAAAAGCGTTTGAGAATCGCAATGCAGAAGTCCGGTCGCTTAACTGACGAGACGGAGCGCTTATTTAAGAGCTGCGGTATCAAAATCAACGAGAACCGTGATCATCTCCTCGCTCATGCCGAGAACATGCCGATTGATATCTTGCGTGTCCGCGATGACGATATCCCAGGTCTGGTGATGGATCATGTGGTCGACTGGGGTATCGTGGGCCAAAACGTGCTCGAAGAAACCCAGATGCAGCGCGCCTTAGACGGTCAACCAACCGGCTTTAACGAGGTGTGCAAGCTCAACTTCGGTGATTGCCGCTTAGCGATCGCCATCCCACAAGAGCAAGAGTGGCACTCCCTTAAGGATCTTGAGGGTAAGAAGATCGCCACAACCTATCCTCATTTATTACGCCGCGCCATGAGTGCCGTAGGCGTCAGCTATAAGAGCGTGCTCTTAACCGGTTCGGTCGAGGTCGCTCCACGCGCCGAACTGGCCGACGCTATCTGTGACTTGGTTTGCACCGGCGCTACCTTGCAAGCCAACGGCTTAAAGGAAGTTGAGACCATCTACGAGTCCCAGGCCGTCATCATTGCCCGTGACCAAGAGCTCTTCCCAGAGAAGAAGGCCTTAGCCGATAAGATCTTGACCCGCTTACGTGGCGTCATGACCGCTAAGGAGTCCAAGTACATCATGATGAACGCCCCTCGCGCTAAGCTTCAGGAAATCACCGCCCTGCTCCCTGGCGCCGAGGCCCCAACCATCATGCAGCTTGAGGGCGAGCCTGAGCGCGTCGCCCTGCACGTAGTATCGCGTGAAAAGCTCTTCTGGGAAACGATGGAGAGCTTAAAGGATTTAGGTGCAACTTCTATTCTAGTTGTACCAATTGAGAAGATGTTAGACTAACTTTCATCTTTTACCCTATTCTTTACGCGTGGAACTTAGTGAGCCGAGCTTACTAGGTTCCGCGTCGTTTTTGCTAAAAACGTTAGCTTGCCTGACAGGTAGCCTCTACTGGGTGGCGGCTTACTGTGACTAGTAGCCTGCCCTGTGGTGGCTTACTGTGACTAATAGCCTGCCCTGTGGTGGCTTGCCATAACTAGTGGCCTCTACTGTGTGGTTGCGTGCTGGGACTGTGCGGCCTTAGTTAACGTTTTAGCTTGTGCTACAGGTTCTCGTTCATGGAAATCAATGTTTTTGCTGAGCTCAGTGCTGCTGAGCAAGAAGCACTGTTAGAGCGTCCGGCTCACAGCTCGCAAGATGAAGTGCAACACGCGGTCAGCGCGATCTTGGCTGACGTGCGTGCTCGGGGTGATGCCGCCGTTAAGGAATACGCCGCGCGCTTTGATAAGTGCCCAGAAGATAAGATTGTGGTCAGTGCTGAGGAGATTGCCGCAGCCTGCGCACGTATTGAACCTTCGTTAAAGGCTGCTATCGATCAGGCCTACGATAATATCAAGAAGTTCCACGCCGCTCAGGAGCCAAGCCATGTCACGGTTGAGACCGTACCGGGCATTACCTGCCAGACCGCGACTCACCCGATTGAAAAGGTCGGCCTCTATGTACCAGGCGGCTCAGCTCCTTTAGTTTCAACCGCTCTGATGCTGGGCGTACCAGCCCAGATCGCAGGCTGCGCTGAGGTGGTCTTATGCTCGCCATATCCGATGAGCGATGCCATCATCTACGCTGCCACCAAGTGCGGTATCACCAAGCTGTTCCGCTTAGGCGGTGCCCATGCCGTCGCTGCTATGGCTTACGGCACCGAGACTATGCCTAAGGTTTATAAGATCTTTGGCCCCGGCAACCAATTCGTCACTATGGCTAAGCGCTTGGTCGCCGACGATCCTCAGGGTGCGGCGATCGATATGCCGGCCGGCCCATCTGAGGTCTTAGTTATTGCCGATCAGGATGCTGATCCTGATTTTGTCGCTGCCGATC
>CALXXU010000166.1 GCA_944392765.1 uncultured Anaerobiospirillum sp. | reverse complement strand
ATTGTTGACGAAAAGCTCGAGATCACTGATGCAGTGGAGGAGCAGACTGAGCAACTACGCAAGGAAGGCCACAAGCGCCGCCCTGAGCAGCTCTGGGTCTAAACCTGCGGGGGCCTACAGCTCTAGGGCTTCTTGGTGCCCTGGAGCTGTAGGTCAAACCCGAGCTACTGCAATGGTGCTGAAGATCTTGAGATCACAGATGGTGTAGAGAAACAGCTTGAGCAGCTACGCAAGGAAGGCCACAAGCGTCGCCCTGAGCAGCTCTGGGTCTAAGCGTGAGTTCTCTGCGGCTCAACCAAAAGAACCGTGCCCGGCATCCTCAATAGAGAGAGCGAGCGCGGTTTTTTTTTTGTTTTTGGTCACCTGCGGCAGAGGGTGGTGGTGGAGCGGTGCGGGAGAGATGAATCTTTTGCGTGCACGGGCACGGTTTGCGGACAAAGTGCGGCCTGTTGTGTAGCAAAAGCTGAGCTGAGTGGGTCAAAAGCGGGCGCATTGTATAGGGGATCACACTTTGATTGGGCACTTGAGGCCCGTGTGCACGTCCACGCACCCTAGTTTGCTAAAATCTTCATAGGAGTGACTCGGATCGGTGGATGGGTGCCGCCTGGTAAGCGGCGTACCGAGTCAGTAGGATGTGCAATAGTGTGGGGGTAGCGTTATGTCAGAGCATAATCAAAACACGACCGTGCTTGACGATCAAGCAACCAAGGCGTCATCGGGTGATGTGTCTGCTGCCACCAATGATTTAGTTTTCGCTAACTACGGCCGCGCGGCTAAGGCCTGCGAGGCGCAAAGCTTAGATCCTGAGGGTCATTACTATAAGCCATGGCTGGCCTCGTACCCGTCAGTGGTGCCTGAGTTTGTCGATACCCACCAATTTGAGAATCTAGTCGAGATGCTCGATGCCTCGGTCGCGGAGTTTGGCGACCAGCCTGCCTTTGTCAATATGGGCAGTGAGCTTACCTTCAAGGACTTGGGGGCCCAAAGCGAGGCCTTTGCTGCGTTCTTGCAGCTTGAGTTAGGGCTGCGCCCTGGCGATAAGTTCGCGATTATGATCCCGAACTTGATGCAGTTCCCAATCGCCTTCTTTGGCGCGTTAAAGGCAGGGCTCACCGTCACCAATATCAATCCTTTATACACGCCGCGCGAGCTCAAAAATCAGCTTGAGAACTCCGATGCCAAGGCGATTGTGGTCATTGCCAATTACGCCCACCACTTAGCTGAGATTGTGGCTGCCACCAAGATTGAGAGTGTCATCATCACTGAGGTCGGCGATGAGCTCAAGGGCTACTTTGGCTTAAAGCGCCTGGTGGTCAATAGCGTGGTCAAAAAGCGTGGCCTGGTGCCGGAAATTGACCTTGAGGTGTTCAAGCGTTCCTTTACCTGGACCCAAGCGCTCAAGCGCGGTAAGGCGCTACTTGCTGAGGCCAATTTCGTACGTCCGCCTCGGGCCTATGATGATATTGCCTTATTGCAGTACACCGGTGGTACCACCGGCCGCTCCAAGGGCGCGATGATCTCCCATGGCAATATCATCGCGAATATTGCCCAAGCGATCGGCATGTACGGCTCGGTGTTAAGCCGGGGCCAAGAGTGCATTCTCACTGTCATTCCGCTTTATCACATCTTTGCCCTGACCGTGAACTTCCTGCTCTTTATCCACTTAGGCGGTAAGAACATCTTGATCACCGACCCGCGTGACTTAAAGAGCTTTGCCCGTGACTTAGAGCGCCACCCTGAGGTGACCGCCTTAACCGGCGTTAACACCTTGTTTAATCTCTTTATCACCCATAACGATTTCAGCAAGGTCACTTGGGACAATTTGCACCTGGTGATTGGCGGTGGTGCGGCGGTACAGTCGGGCGTGGAGCAGCGTTTCTTTGAGAAAACCGGTTTTCATATCCTCGAGGGCTATGGTTTAACTGAGTGCAGCCCTCTGTGCGCGGTCTGCCCGTTTGATGTCGACCATTACACCGGCTCGATTGGCTTGATTGTGCCTTCGACGGTCGCGCGCATTGTCGATGCTGACGGCAATGAAATCCACGATTTGGAGCATGAGGGTGAGCTCGAGATTAAGGGCCCGCAGGTTATGCATGGCTACTACAAGTGCCCCGAGCAAAATGACATCATTTTCGATGATGGCTATGTGCGCACTGGTGATATCGCCAAGTGGATGGAAGGCGGCTATATCAAGCTCATTGACCGCTTGAAGGATATGATCTTAGTTTCGGGCTTCAACGTATTCCCAAACGAGATTGAAGATGTGGTCAGCCGCTTTGATCGCGTGCTCGAGTGTGCCGTAATCGGTGTGCCTAATGAAAAGACGGGCGAGGCGGTCAAACTCTTTGTGGTCAAGAAAGATCCAACGTTGACGGCCGATGAGGTCAAGCATTATTGCCGCGCTTACCTCACCCCATATAAGGTTCCGCACATTATCCAATTCGTGGACAGCCTGCCTAAGTCGTCCTTAGGTAAGGTGCTGCGCCGTAAACTACGTGCCTTAGAGCAGCTGCAAAATCCAGCAGCGGCAGCTGTGTCCCATGCCACTGAAGCGATCAGTGCGCTGCAAGAACAAGCGGCGCATTTGGAGCCAAATCCGGCTCAGATCGTCAAAAACGCCGATGCTCACGATACCCATGCCCAGGGCTCGGCTTACACCGCGCACTTAGCGTCCACTGCGGCCACGGCCTTTGACGATGAGGTTGCCAAGGATAATTCCCCAGATCATGCCGTAGTTGCCGCGCAGGCGGCCGAAGACGCGGCTGATGCCGTACCTGAGATGCCGCGTAAGAGCGCCGGTGCCCTGGCGTTAGAGCAGTTGCTCTCGTCTAAGGCCGCAGGCTTAGGGGCAGCCACCGAAACGCCTAATATCCACCGTCACCTAGAGAAATCGCAGTTGGTACGCAGCAAGGATGACTCGCGTCTGCACTTAGGGCGCAAGAGCTCACAAGATGCCGAGGAGTAGGCGCTCAAGCCGCTCCTTATTCCAACCAAGTTCAGGCTGGGGCTGCAAGGAGATCTGAGATCCGGTCTTGCTCAGAACTATGGTTGGGGTTGCGCTGTTATCAATGAGCTGGAAACAGTCGGCGGCCTGGAGCAGGGCGGGGATCTGGGAGATGGCGCGTGGGTAGCGGCGCCGCACCACGGCCTCAGCTCCTTGACTGACCCTATGCGCAATGCGCGCTAAATTGAGCTCGACGCGAGGCAGGTAAAGAAAATTCACGGCCACGTGATAGCCCTGCTGCTGGGCGTGCGCCATGAGCTCGAGGGAGCGCCGTGATGAGGCGGTGGTCTCGAGCGTGAAGGAGGTGCGGGCGCGCAGCAGCGCGGTGCGCTGGGTCAGGGCCTCTTTACCAGCGGCCAACTCCAGCTGATAACGCAGCTTGTCATTGAGCTCATTGACCGTGCGATAGCCTTGGGCTTGCGCCATTTTTAGGGCGATAACGTCAGCATTGACGTAGGGCACCGTGCGGATAGGATCGCTTGATTTTAGGGCTTCATCTAAAACCGGCGCGGATACCCCCGAGGTAACTCGGGGGAGGAAGCGCCGCCTCATGTTCTCAGTTCGGTTA
>CALXXU010000165.1 GCA_944392765.1 uncultured Anaerobiospirillum sp. | reverse complement strand
AAGTTAATTTCATTTCGTCAGAAAGCCGTTTTCTGGTCCAGGAGAATCCCCCGTCGTAAGACGGTGGGAGCTTCAAGTGCCGATGGTCTTCTATCTCCAGATTGATCTGGCTGATGTGGCCAAATATGATCTCGAAAGATTATTGCCGGACCACGGCATCTTAGCCTTCTTTGTCCTCGGCACCTGCATGGAATTCACAGATGGACCATGCCAATGCGTAGTGCGCTATTTTGAGCACACCACAGATCTCATCGAGCATAAGCGCAATGACCCAGCTGAAGTCACTGCTAATGCGCGCCTTGTCAAATCCCTCATTTTGCCGCAGCTACCTCTGGCCGCCCATGCCGAGTGGTCGTTCCCGATTGACGGCGTAGTTCCTTATGATGACGACTACTTCGAGGATGCGCCCGACCATGTTCTCACCCAAGAGCGCTGGGATGCGATTGAATACAACTACGAGGAGCTCAACTACGCAATCGCGGAGCGTGATGGCTATGACATCTTCAATCACGACTATCAGCAGCGCAACCAAATGTTGGGCTATGCCTCGAATTTAACTCAGCCCGATCAGCAATATCCTGATGATATTCTGCTCTTGGAGATTGGCACTCTGAAGGACGAACAGGGCAATAAGCTCTATCCTTCCTGGTACACCGTCAACAATTACGTTTTCACCGTCTTTATTGACTGCGATGATTTCGCCGCTGGCAAAATGGATCAGTGCCGCGCCCAGGTGCAAGTGTGGTAGCACTCCAGCCCCATCTTTTCACCAAAACGCCCCCGCATTGTTTGGGGGCCAAGCCAAGAGTGAGCTCTAACAGCGCAAAATTGAGTGGAGACTAGCCACCCACAATATGGGACTGGGATGGTGGCACAAAAAGTCAAAATAGTGTAGTCGGGAAGCTAAGACCTAGTTTCGCAACTACCAACCATCCCAACGCAAGAATAGCTATTTTACGTGCTTTTCATAAAGCATTCGGGGAGGCAATTACGCAAAGGGTGATGTAGCTCATGCTTTTTGTAGGTCAAATCTGTACACTATCGAATCGAGCGTGTCGCACCGTCCCAGCTTCTGACCGAGCCTGACGTCAGAGCTAAGTGGTGGAATGAGCGGACTGGTGCGCAGCGCCCAATTGCATTCAGAAGTTGCAGGTGTGTTTATGGCTAAGGCCCCTTCGCGCACAGCTCAAGCTGTGCCTTCCGCAGCAGCGTCCGAGCACAACGCTCTGAGCGCTCCATCTCCTATTGAATTGCTCAAACAGAGCTCTAAGGCGCAACAAAATATCGCGGCCGCGCGCACGCCGCACCAAAATCTCAAAAAAGAGCTCTTTGAGAACACCCAACACGGCACCTCGGTATTCCCTTTTGCCTCCTATGTTTGGGAACCGCAAAACTACACCACGCGTGTCTCGCTCCACTGGCACCGCGAGGCCGAGTTAGTGCGTTTTGCCAAGGGTAAGTTTAAGATCGCGATCGACATGCATGAGATGGAAATCGAAGGCGATGCTTTCCTCTTGCTGCCGGGCAATGTGATGCACACCTTTATCCTGCCGCCGCATTGCGAGGAAAGCGCGATCGTCTTTGACCCCAAGATGCTGATGCTCCAAGGCTACGATGAGCTTCAGTCGGAAATCTTCGAGGCTTTGATCTCAAGCAATATTCCGCTGCCGCCGATTATCACGCCCGAGCACCAAGCCTTTAACCGTATCGACAAGCTCTATCGCTATTGCGCCCGCTACGGTACCACCAGCAATGCAGCAATGCGCCTCATCATCAAGGCTAAGCTAATGGAGATCTTAGCCTTGTACCATGAGTACGGCCTGCTCACGCGCAAGGACGTGCACAGCGGCGCCAATCGCACCAAGCAAGACAAGCTCAAGGACTTGCTCAACTATATTGATTCGCATTACGCTGGCCCGATGACGGTCAAGGATGCCTCGATGCGCGTGGGCTTTTCCGACCAGTACTTCTGCCGCTACTTTAAGCATGCCACCGGCATGTCCTTTACCGAGTACTTAAACGACTTGCGCCTGCGGCGAGCCGCCAAGGAGATTGAGCTCAGCTCCCGTGCTATCTCCGACATTTCCTACGATCACGGCTTTGAGAACGCAGGCTACTTCTTTAAGAGCTTCAAGAAGAAGTTCGGCATCACCCCGATGCAGTACCGCAAGATCCACTTAGGTCCAGGCAAGGACAGCGAGGTCGAGATCAACGAGCCTAAACCGGCTCTAAGCGCCACCGACCTTGATCACACCTTAACCCGTGGTCAGAGTGTACGCGAAACAGTCCAAAGCTATATCGATGCAGCCCAAGCGCAAGCCCCATTAAGCTCCGAGCAGGTGGCCGCCATTGCCGCACGCGATGAGGCCTTAGAGGCGGAGCTAGCCGCCAAGAACCCAGAGCTACGTGATGAGCCTAATGAAGAAGTGATTGAGGATCCGGCTGCCACCATCAAGCGCTATAGCGCTGCCTACAATTACCAGCAGCAACATCCGGTCAAGCGTGATGCCTCGGGCTACCCTATGCCGCAAGTCCACGAGTACTACGAAGAAGAGTACGAGCCTGACTCAGATCTCGAGCTCGACGAAAACTCCGACTTTGCACTCGAGCAAAGCCTGAGCGGACAATTAAACCCACCCAACCCTTGTGGTTCAGTGGTAAAGATAGAAGAGCCTCAGGCCGAGAACGTAGTTCCCACTAAAAACGCGGATAAAGCAGAAAGCCCTGCCGCACCTCAAAGTAAGTCCCCACGAACGGTGCAGCAGCGTTTAGAGGGACAAGGGGTAGCCCCAGAAGTGGCACAACTTGCCGATGAGCAAGGCATCATTGACGCCAATGACGTGCGTCCGATCTATGTTCATCCTGCGCAAGCCAAGCTTAACGCCATGAACCACTTGACTGGCAGTATCAATGCTTGGGGTGAGGAATGGTTTGATGAAGCCGAGCCTGATCTCAATGCTGATAGCCAGCCCATTGAGCAAGAATTAGAGCCTTACGACGGCGTAAGTCCAGACGTAGGTCCAACCACTCATCGGCCGGTCGACGGTACGATCCGCCCATTCCAGGCCTCGATTGAGCAGCTCATCAAGCCGCGCCAAAATGGCAAACGTGGCTTCAACCGCAAAAAGCCAAGCTAAAAGCGCTGCGCTCCGTCGTAGGTACGGCGCTCCGTCGTAGGTACGGCGCTCCGTCGTAGGTACGGCGCTCCGTCGTAGGTACAGCGCTCCACCGTAGGTGCTGCTCTCATTTGCGGCGTCATCATTATTGCCAGGGCCGGGCCCCAGCCCGCGCCCTGCAAACTGAGCAAGCCGAATAGGCCCCGTCAAACTGCCCCCACTTGACCAGGATTCACTGGGTAGCCCTATCGATTAGCCCATATTTACGCGGCAAGTCCCGCTCTCACTCTCGGGACTATGCGGTGTAATATGCTCAGGCACGCCCTTGGGGCCTAGTGCACGCTCAAAGAGCACCCCCCAAAAGACCAATTGAGCGATCGCGCCACGCAAATTTTGTACGGCGTTTTGACCGAGTGTGATCTACGCTGCATTTTTACGTCTTTACCCACGTGTCTCCTTAAACAAAGGCTAC
>CALXXU010000164.1 GCA_944392765.1 uncultured Anaerobiospirillum sp. | reverse complement strand
AAAGTAGATTGCGGAACATTACTAAAAGCAGGGCAACGACTCTGCGAAACCGCTGACGTAAGTCAGCGGTAGTTCATTGACCTACGGTGGTGGTAGCATCAAGCGCAATGGCCTTTACGACTTAGTTAAGGCTGAGCTGAACGCTGCAGGTTGCACCGTCTTTGAGTTAAGCGGCATTGAGCCTAACCCACGCGTTACCTCGGTTGATGCTGGGGCCAAGATCTGCAAGGAGCAGGGCGTTGACTTAGTCTTAGCCGTCGGTGGTGGTTCGACCATGGATGCCTCCAAGGCGATCTGTGCTGCTGCCTGCTATGATGGTCCAGCTTGGGATCTGGTCTTAGATCACTCTAAGATCAAGGCGGCTTTGCCACTGTTTACCATCAACACCATCGCGGCTACGGGCTCAGAGTACGATAGCGCAGGTGTTATCACCAATTGGGATACGAAGGAAAAGCTGCCAATTGGTAGCTCATTGTTATGGCCTGTTGTCTCCTTCCTCGATCCAAGCCTGACTTACACTGTACCAGCCAACCAGACCATTGCTGGTAGTTGCGATATGATGAGTCACTTCTTTGAGGTGTACTTCGTTCGTGACTTAAGCCCAATTGCTCAAGGCTTGATTGAGGCAGCAGAGCGTATCGCTATCACTTATACCCCAATTGCCCTCAAGGATCCTAAAAACTACGAGGCCCGCGCTAAGCTCTTATGGGCCAGCACCTTAGGCTGCAATGGCTTTGCTAACTTAGGCAGCACCGGATCCATCTTCCCATGCCACGCGATCGAGCATGAGGTCAGCGCCTACTACGATATCACTCACGGCATTGGCCTTGCTATCCTCACGCCACGCCTGTTACGTTTCTGGCTCGAGAAGGATCCTAGCGTTGCTCCACGCTATGTCGATCTGGCCACTAATATCTTTGGTCTGCGCCGTGAAAACTATGAGAGCGAAGCTGCCTTAATTGAGGCTGGCCTCAAGGCCTTAGAGGACTTCTACGCTTCCTTAGGCATTCCAAGTGGCTTGAGCAAGCTTGGCATCACCAACGAGCACTTTGCTGCGATGGCCGAGCACATCAAGACGCACTGGATTGGTTCGTTTGATTACTGCTTCGTCCCAATGACCAACGAAGATATCGTTACTGTCTTAGAGCGCTCACTGTAAGGGGGCGATATGGATTACTGTGAGTTAGGCAATGGCGTTAAGATGCCGCTCTTGGGTTTTGGCGTGTTCCAAATCCCCGATCACGCCGAGTGCGAGCGCATCTTAACTGAGGCTTTAGGCGTGGGCTATCGCTTAGTTGACACCGCCCAAGCCTATTACAATGAAGAGGCGGTGGGCAAAGCGATCAAGAACTCAGGTGTTCCACGTGATCAGATCTTCTTAACCTCCAAGGTTTGGATCTCCAACGCTGGTGACACCAAGGCGGCAGCCTCGATCGATGAGTCGCTCAAAAGCTGCAAACTGACTACCTCGATCTGATGTTAATCCACCAGCCTTTTGGTGATTTCTATGGCACCTATCGTGCGTTAGAAGCCGCCTTAAAGTCAGGTAAGTGCCGTGCCATCGGTGTCTCCAACTTCTTTGCCGATCGTATGGTTGACCTGTGCCAATTCGTCGAGGTCAAGCCTCACGTCAATCAGCTTGAAACTCACGTGTTCCAGCAACAAGCGGCAATGCGTCCAATCTTAGCTGAGAATGGCACGCAATTGCAGGCTTGGGGCCCGCTGGCTGAAGGCAAGAACGGCTTCTTTACCAACCCAGTCTTAACTGAGATTGGCGCCAAGTATCACAAGAGTGCGGCGCAAGTGGCCTTACGTTTCTTAGTGCAAAGTGGCGTATCGGCTATTCCTAAGGCCAGCTCGCGTGACCATATGGAGCAAAACTTCGCGGTCTTTGACTTTGCGCTGAGCGCAGAGGACATGGAGCAGATCACTAAGCTTGATACCGGCTCCAGCCTCTTTGTTAACCACAGTGATCCTAACTTCGTTAAGTACATCACGTCGCTTAAGGCATAACCAATTAGGGCAGCAGTACCGCTGCTGCCTTTAGGAGCAACCAAATGAAAGCATTTACCAAAACCATCTTGGGCTGTGCTCTGTGCGCCTTGGGGGCCTTCACCTCAGTAAGCTTTGCCGCCCCAAACAACGCTGCGGTTGTTTACTTCACCTTACTCCACAATCGAGAGGCCGGAGATCCGAACGGTGTGGGCAATACCCAGCGGGTGGCTCAAGCTATCGCACAGCAGACTAATTCTCAATTGATGGAGATCAAGGTCGCTAAGCTCTATCCGCCGACCTATGACGAGACCGTCGATATCGGCCGTGATGAGCTTGATGCCAATACTCGTCCTGCTGTCGCCGCTGACGGTAACCCTGATGTCTCGGGCTATCAGGATGTCTATCTTGGCTTCCCAAATTGGTGGGGCAGCTATCCCCGCGTAGTTGCTACTTGGTTTGAAGGTCAGAAGCTTGCTGGCAAAAACCTCTATGTCTTCATGACTCATGGCGGCAGTCGTTTTGGTGACGCCATTAGCGACTTAGAGGAGGCTCTGCCTAACTCTAAGATTGAGCGTGTCATTGCGCTCAACGACCGCAATTGCCGCAATATGAGCGACGAAGAGCTGGCCCAGGAAGTCGCAGACGCCTTAGCTGAGCTTGAGTAGAACAGTTCCGCATTACCTTTAACTTAGGGGCTGGCAGCAATGACCCACTTCTTGGGAGAGGTCATTGCGGCCAGCCCCTAATTGTTTTTGCGCTATAACGGGGCAAGCGGGCGCTGTTGCTCTTAAACGGTGCAAATGATGATTCTTGGGCGCTGTGAGGGCCTAGACTAAGCTGAAGCTAATCTTTAGCGCTTAAATTAGGCTAAAGCAAACCTAGCAGGCAGGAGGCGGCGCTGTGGCGCTGAAATATCATGACTCAATCCGATTTCATTGCCAGTGGCACGCCGAGCGAGCGAGGCCAAAAATTGCGCCGGGCTTTTTGCCACTACGTTGGCCTCATGTTGGTGGTGGTCGCAACTTATTTCGTACTCTACTTTCACCGGGTCACGACGATTCCGGTGCACGAAGCCTTTGGTCTATTTATGGTGGTGGTAATCGCCATCCATGTCTGGTTTTTTCGGGGGCTCTTTAGCTTTATTGGCAGTCAAAGCGCCCCGGTCTTTTTATGGCGTGACTTCGTGCTGCTCTTGCTGGTATTGAGCTTTGTGGCGGCGGTCATAAGCGGCATCGCCATCTCGCATTACTTCTTTCGGGGCTGGTTTGAGATCGATAAGCGCTTTTGGCGCACCATGCACACTATGGCTTCAACCAGCATGTTAGTGGTAGTGGGCCTGCATATTGGCTGTTATTGGTCGCGCTTTGTCATGTGGTTCCAAGATGCGTGGAGCAACGTGGGCGCTACCCGTGAACAGCGGGATCGTAACGGCAAGTGGGCCCGCTTTGCGCTGCAGCTGACCTTCTATGGGGGCTGTTACAAATTAATTAATGCCTCTTAATGGTGCAGACTTGGCGACCCCAAAGAGTCCCCTCATCTACGCTATGCACCACTAATTGGATTACATCATAAGATGTAATATCATCTTTTAAGCAGTGTTACTTGTTAAAGCAGCTTACTTATGGAGGAC
>CALXXU010000163.1 GCA_944392765.1 uncultured Anaerobiospirillum sp. | reverse complement strand
TTGTCGTAATATGCAGTGGCTTAGCGCCGCTTACATCCCTACGCTTACGCATAGGGAATTACGCGGCATTCGTTAAACGGCGCTTGTCATCAGCCGAGTACATGCCGAAGTTGATCACTTCGTGACCGTGGGCGTCAGCGGCGCGCTTTAACTCCTCATAGACGATTGGGTTCTTGGCAGCTTGCGAGTTCTCTAAGATTAAACCAATCTTCATGAAACGTTTCCTGACAAAACAAACAAAGACAATCTGATAACTGCGATTGTATCACCTTTATGCTAAAATCGCGCTCAATTTTGCTTAAGAAACATTTCTTTCGTTTCACGTTTCTGAAATATTTCTCAAGTCACAAAATCCGGTCTCGATTGTGGCTACAATGCCACGAACTGGGGTAAAACCTTTGCAGGTAGGCTGTTTTAGGTCGGCCTTTTCAGGTAAAGCCTGTGAGGTGCGCCCCAGCTTGAGTGGTGAGTTAGGCGCGGCCGACTAAACGCTTGAGGTAATCGACCTCAAAGGTGGCGTCAGCTGGCGCTAATTCTTCGCGGATGACAAAGAGATTGGCCTGACGGCGCATGCTAAAGAAATCATGGAGCGTCTTAGTCTTAAGGCTACCATCACCTAAGCGGCAGCGCTGATAGCCATGAGTGGTATCATGGCCGACAAGGTCGGCAAGGCTAAAGCTGAAGTTCACGCCGGTGTTTGGGATTATGCCCGTTACATCCCAGTACGTCGTATCTCGACCTTAACCGTCGGTATCATTGGCGTTGGCCGCATCGGTTCTGCTTTTGCTAAGCGCGTTCACGCCTTAGGCTGCAAGGTGATCGCCTACGATATCAACTACGATCACGCCAAGCACGACCACGAGTTAGGCTTTGTTGAGCTGTGCGACAGCTTAGACGACGTCTTAAGCCGCTCCGATGTTATCTCCTTACACTGCGGCTTAAATGCTGACAACCAGCACTTCATGAACAAGGCCAACTTTGCCAAGATGAAGCCAGGTGCCTTCTTCATCAACGTTTCGCGTGGTGGCTTAGTCAACGAGCCTGATTTAGCTGAGGCCGTTGCTTCGTGCCACTTAACCGCTGCTGGTATCGACGTTACCTGCACCGAGCCATTAGTCGCCGACAGCCCATTACGCAAGGTTGAGAACATCATCATCACCCCACACATGGCCTGGTACGCTGTCGAGGCAGCCTCCGACCTCAAGACCAAGTGCGCTGAGGAAGCAGTACGCGGTGCCTTAGGTCAGGCTCCACGTTGCCCAGTCAACAAGCTCTAAGCGCAATTAGAGCCTAGCTCAAACTAGAGTTAAGCCCTAAGCCCAAGCTTAAAGGAGGGTGCTACGTAAGTGGTACCCTCCATTTTCGTTTTTTGAGCTATAAATTTAAGCCTGTAAGTGGCGGGCATGTTTAAGCGTAAGTCGCATAAGTTCGTCCTCACAAAAAGGCAAAAAGCCCATCAAATCGGGCTTGCTGTGCTTGCGCAATTGGCGTTCTAACCATAATATGTGGCTTAGCCGTGCCAACGGCGTCACTTAAAGCATTGAGGTGCAAGCCCCGAGCTTGCGTCGAGTACACAGCAACGCTGCCAGTATCAGGGTGAAGTAGCGCTGCGCCCCGTGCAGAAAAAAAAAATGTAGAGGGAAAGGGGAGCGATGGTTGAACCCACGACTTTAGCGGCCTTAGTCGCCGCCACCAGTGAACAAGCTCAACTTGCGACCAAGCTCATCACTGAGCAGCAGCTTAAGATCAAGGTATTTGAATACCATGAGAACATCAGCGCTGAGCTTAAGGACGCAGGCTACCAGTTGATCATTGCGTCCGGCTCCCTGGCTGCCCGTTTCCGCACCTGGCCTGAGGTCACGGTGCTCGAGATCAATCCCGATCTGTCCTCGCTCTTAAACGACGTCTTAGTCTTAGCTCAAGAAGGCGCGACGAAGATCGCGGTGCTGGCGCACGAGAATATCATCAACCAATATCAGTCCTTTAGTATGCACTGGCTCGAGCAGCAAGAAATTAAGCTCACGCTCTATCCGGTGCACGAAGACCGCGATATCCCATTGGTATTGGGTGATGGCATCTTAGGCAAGTGCGACGCCGTGGTCACCGGTGCCTTAGCGGCCAACTATATCAAGCAGCGCTACCCTAACTTACGCTGCCGCATCTTTTCGATCTCCGAGCTCGCCTTTAGCACGGCGATCAATGCTGCACGCCGCATTCTCCACTTAGAGAAGGTCAAGCGCTTACAGTTAACGAGCCTTGATCTTATTATCGACAATATCCAAGAGGGCCTGATTATCTTCAATAAGAAGCACGAGACCGTGTTTCACAATGCCCTGGCAGATAAGATCCTCAAAGATTACAACTTAGATCAATGGTACGAGACGCTCCAGCCCCTCTTTGAGAGCACCAGTAACGTCCACACTGTGGTCTCCTTGGGGCAAAGTCAGCTCCTCATGCACACGATGCACTTTATCTTCCCAGACACCGACATCGATAATTACGTCGTGGTCTTGCAGGAAGCCAGTGCCATCGAGAGCAATGAGCACAGCTTGCGCCGCCACAATATCACCAAGGGGCTCATTGCCAAGACGACCTTCAATGCCATGATCGTCAAAGATCCGAGCATGTTTGCCTTGGTTGAGCGCGCTAAGCTCTTTGCGCGCACCGATTCGACGGTTTTGATCTACGGCGAAACCGGTGTAGGTAAGGAAGTGCTCGCCCAGTCGATGCACAATCACTCCACGCGCAAAAACGAGGCCTTTG
This sequence comes from uncultured Anaerobiospirillum sp., assembly GCA_944392765.1. GTDB lineage: Bacteria > Pseudomonadota > Gammaproteobacteria > Enterobacterales > Succinivibrionaceae > Anaerobiospirillum. The sequence continues at coordinate 1,055 of CALXXU010000163.1, read as the reverse complement.
TCTCTTTAAACTGCGCCTCGCTCCCAGCATCTTTAATTGAAAGTGAGCTCTTTGGCTACGCCGAAGGCGCCTTCACCGGCGCGCGCAAGCACGGCAAAAAGGGCTTATTTGAGCTGGCCAATCACGGCACCATCTTCTTAGATGAAATCGGCGAGCTCTCGTTAGACGTGCAAAGCCGCCTCTTGCGTGTGCTGCAAGAGCGCGAGGTGATGCGCGTGGGCGACGATAAGATCATTCCGCTTGATGTACGCGTGATTTGCGCCACCAACCGCGATCTGCTGCAAATGGCCCAGCAAGGCACGTTCCGCCTCGACCTCTACTATCGCGTCAACGTGCTCTCGCTCATGGTGCCACCATTAAGAGCGCGTCCACTCGACATCCTCGAGCTCTTTACCACCTACGTCAAGCGCTTCTTAGGTAAGGCCAAGGGCCAGCAATTGGTGATCGATCCCGAGGTCGTGACCCTGCTTAACACCTATCAATGGCCGGGCAATATCCGTGAGCTGCGCAATGTCGCCGAAGCCGTCACCCTCTACGGACCACACATTACCTTGCAAACGATTCGCGATGTGATGGGCTTAAATGAGCAGCGCGTCACCCCGCTACCGCTCACCATGAACCCGATGAGCCTGACCGCCCCGGCCGTGCCCAGTGTCACTACACCAGCTCCCGGCGTACTCCCTGGAGGCCTTACCAGCCATAGCTTTGATAGCCATAGCTTTGATAGCCACGACCTGATGCAGGCGGCCTTAGGGACCGAGGGCAATGACAGCCGCATCGACGATGCGGGCAATATCTCCTTTAAGCTCAGCTTTAAGCCGGGCTTTTCGCTGCGTGACGTCGAGTACGCCGTGCTCAAGGAGCTCTTGCGCCATAAGAGCGCCAAGGAGGTCTGTGCGATGCTCGGCATCAACCGCGTCACCCTCTGGCGCAAGCTCAAGGACCTAGCCCCGCACAGCGAGCAAAGTCCTGCCCCCACCGAGTAACGCCCCGAAAAAAAAAAAAAAACGGGGCAAGCGCCCCCCACTCGCCCGCCCCCCCCCCCCCCCCCTCGC
>CALXXU010000162.1 GCA_944392765.1 uncultured Anaerobiospirillum sp. | reverse complement strand
AGTAGATTGCGGAACATTACTAAAAGCAGGGCAACGACTCTGCGAAACCGCTGACGTAAGTCAGCGGTAGTTCATCCAAGGTATCTGGGACGAAGTGCTGCTAATTGTCACAATGGGGCCGTGATCCCTAGGCTTCGTGCTGCGCTTATGCGCCATGCGCAGTGGCCATATGCCACGCGCTGTGGCCATACGCAGTGACCATAAGGAAGCTATAACAAAATAAGTGTCCAAAAATTTGCATAAGGCCTGAGGAGAGCAAAAGATGGAATTACACAATCCGCCCAAAGGTAAGACGGACGGTTAAGTTTGACAGCTACCTCCAGTACCAGCACTTCTGCCAAAAATTTGGACATTAATTAAGTGACAGCTTCCTAAGCCAGGCTCAGGGAGGTGGAAAGTTGCATTTACAGGGAGCAGTGGTGGAGCTGCTTTCTATGCTTTGTCTTGAGGTGCCTATGCGGATTGAACACGATTTCATCGGTGAGTTGGAGCTTGCGGACGACGCCTTCTATGGCGTGCAGACCTTTAGAGCCCGCAACAACTTCGATATCACGGGCGAGCATTTGAGCGATTACCCAGGCTTCATCTATGGTTATGCCAAGGTTAAGAAGGCGGCGGCCTTAGCCAACTGCGAGCTTGGGCTCTTAGATCGGGAAAAGTGCGACTTCATTTGCAAGGCGTGTGATGAGGTTCTGACGGGCAAATACAACGATCAGTTCGTGGTCGATATGCTCCAAGGTGGCGCGGGCACCTCGACCAATATGAATTGCAATGAGGTCATTGCCAATGTCGCTCTGACTTTGATGGGGCATAACAAGGGTGAGTACCAGTACCTGCATCCTAACGATCACGTCAATCTCTCTCAGTCGACCAACGACTCCTATCCGACCGCGATCAAGATTGCGCTCTATGATGACATCGGCCGTCTCTTTGCGGCTATTGCCTTGTTGCGTGACGCCTTCTACCGCAAGGCCGATGAATTCAAGGACGTGATCAAGATGGGCCGCACCCAGTTGCAAGATGCGGTGCCGATGACGGTCGGCCAAGAGTTTCATGCCTTTGGCACGATGCTCGATGCTGATCTCAACAATTTGGGCATCGCGCGCCAAGCCATGCTCCACATCAATATGGGAGGTACGGCCATTGGCACCGGCATCAATTCGCATCCTGATTATGCCGCTACCGTTTGCCGCTATTTGCGCGAAATCACTGGTGACGATTTTGTCACCGAGCCGGACTTGGTGGCCGCTACCCCAGATTGCTCGGGCTATGTGCATGTGATGAGCGCACTGAAGCAATTGGCACTCAAACTTTCTAAGACCTGCAATGATTTGCGCCTCTTGAGCTCAGGACCACGTTGCGGTCTTAACGAAATCAATCTGCCTAAGATGCAACCTGGTTCGTCGATCATGCCGGGCAAGGTCAACCCGGTCATTCCTGAGGTGGTCAACCAAGTTTGCTTCCACGTGATCGGAGCAGATGTCGCAGTCAACTTCGCCGCTGAAGCAGGTCAGCTCCAGCTCAACGTCATGGAGCCTGCCATTGCCTACGAAATCTTTAAGTCGATCAAGATGTTAGATCGCGCTTTGCGAACCTTGGCAGAGAAGTGCGTGGATGGCATCACGGTTAATAAGGAGGTCTGCCTTGACTTCGTTCTGGGCTCAATCGGCATTGTTACGGCCTTAAATCCATACATCGGCTATGAAAACAGTGCCTCGATCGCCAAGGAGTGTTTAGCCACCGGTAAGCGTGTCCGTGAGGTAGCCCTGGAGCGTGGTCTGCTCACTGAAGAGCAAATCGACGAGCTCTTAACCCCTGAGAACATGCTGAACCCTAAACTCTCGGCTGAGAGCCGTGCTCACTACAAGCAACGTTAGGGTGCGCCGTATTGGCTAAGATGGGGCACAAATCGCCTTATTTTGGGTTGGTAACTAAAGAAAATTATGGTAGGCCAGGCGGCTTTTTTTCAAGTGAAGCCATACTTATAGCCTTAACGAACCGTGTTTTCGGCCTTTTAACGGGCTGTGCCCACGGCCTTTTAGCGGGCTGTGCCCACGGCCTTTAGCGGGCTGTGCCACGGCCTTTAGCGGGCTGTGCCACGGTCTTTAACGGACCGTGTTTTCGGCCTTTTAACGGGCTGTGCCCACGGTCTTTAGCGGGCTGTGCCCACGGGCACGGCCGGTGTGTTACCAATCCCCACAATCCTAGCTTCCAGCGCGTGGTGGTGCACGCTTGGGAGTGCTTTTAGGTGAGGAGTTGTTATGGACATAGTTTTGATCTTGCGCCTCTTGGTGCTCTTTGGCGTGATCTTCTTTGGCATTAGGTTAGGTGGTATGGCCATTGGCTATACCGGCGGTTTAGGTGTGATCATCCTGACCGTGTTCCTGGGCATGAACGCAGGTGCGATCCCAACTGATGTTATCTTGATCATCATGTCGGTGATTGCCGCTATCACCGCCTTGCAAAAGGCCGGTGGCCTTGATTATATGGTGCGTATCGCCGAGCGTATCTTGCGCAATAATCCTAAACACATCAATTTCTTGGCGCCGACAGTGACCTATGTCTTAACCGTCCTGGCTGGTACCGGTCATACCGCCTTTGCCATGATCCCGGTTATTGTCGAGGTGGCCAAGGAGCAAAACGTCAAGCCAGCAGGCCCGCTGTCGATGGCTGTGGTCTCAGGTCAGGTCGCTATCACCGCCTCGCCAGTATCGGCGGCAGTGGTCTATATGACCGGCGTGCTTGAGCCTTATGGTTGGTCCTACCCAACCTTATTAATAGTGTGGCTCTTGACCACCTATGTGGGCTGCATGATCGCCGCTTTAATTATGTCGCTCTTCTTCAATAAGGGCCCATTAGACCAAGATCCTGAGTATCTTGCGCGCGTTAAGGCCGGTCTTATTCACAAGGTTGAAGCCCATAAGCGCCCAGAACTGCCGGCTACGGCTAAGTCCTCGGTGATCATCTTCATTACCGGCGTTATTTGCGTGGTGCTCTACGCTACCATGATCTCCGATTTGGTCCGTCTGCCGATTGTGGAGAGTTTAAAGGCTTCTGATTCGGGACTGGCAGCGTTCCTCTTACCTGCCTTTGAGCAGCTGAAGCTGGCCCGTGATGGCGCCATCATGTCCTTTATGCTCCTCATTGCCACCTTGATTGTGATCAAGTGTAAGCTCAACACCTCAGAGCTGGCGGATACTCCGACCTTTAAGTCGGGTATGACTGCCTGTATCTGCGTCTTAGGTGTAGCATGGCTCGGCAATACCTTTGTTGCAGGTTACTCGGCACAATTAGAGGACTTCTCCAAGGAAATTGTCGCGCAGTATCCAGGCGTGCTCTCGGTGGTACTCTTCTTTATCTCGGCATTGCTCTATTCGCAGGCTGCCACCGCCAAGGCTTTAGTGCCGGTTATCATTGTGGCGCTTAATATGGACGCCAATCCAGATCTGGCCTATATCTTGGTGGCTTCCTTTGCCGCCGTCAGTGGCCTGTTCATCCTGCCAACCTATCCAACCTTATTAGGTGCGGTTCAGATGGACGACACCGGTACGACTAAGATCGGTAAGTTCATCTTCAATCACTCGATGCTGCTGCCATGCATCCTGTGCATTTTCATCTCGGTGGCCTTAGGCTTCGTGGTTGCTCCGCTTATGAGTTAAGCGCGCAGTAATATGGCCTCAAGTGTGCTGGGGGCGTTATCGCGCCCAGCACACTCAGCCCAGCGCGCTCAGTAGTTGCTCGGAACTTTTAGGAGCTGCGGCTCGAGAAAAAAAAAGCCAAGGTCAGCGCCTTGGCTTCTTTATTTTCGGGAACAAAAATTAATTTTTTGACGGTTAGTTGACTAATAAAGGTTCAGTTTAAGGAACGGAGATGTCACTTTGTACGGGATTGCGACGAGG
>CALXXU010000161.1 GCA_944392765.1 uncultured Anaerobiospirillum sp. | reverse complement strand
CCGCTGAGGATGTGCGGACAGTGCAAGCCCACAGCAGCACGGTGGGCGCATGCGATGTTCTGCAGGTAGTCGCCGCCGGAAGCCGCGAACAAGAACACTCGGCCGCGCTCATGGCGCTGTCCGGCAGTGCCTTGTTTAACGAGGCCGAGCAGCTGACCTTAAATGGGGAGGGCAGCACCGACGAGGAGGCCTTGCCAATTCAAAAGACGGCCGACGCCCACTGCCCAGTGCCAGCTCCGGAAATTCGCTCGGCGCTGGCTGAGCAGCTGGCGCCGCTCACGGGTGTGAGCACCCCAAAGCTTGATGCCAAGGTCAAGCTCAAATAATGCAGATCCCGTCATCAGGACGGGCTGTTGAGCTGACGCGTGCGCCACGCCCGGCGTGCCGTACGCCCGGCATACCATGCCAGACCGGCTGGTGCACCCGACCGGTTGGTGCGCAAGGCGGACCACGCCTGACTGGAGCGCATCTGAGACTTGCAGCAAGCCCAGCTGGAGGGGTGAGTCCCACGTAATCGCTTATAGGGCCACGTAGGTGGCTTTTTGGTGCCACGTGACTTGCCTGTCAGTTCCACCGGCGGGGGCGTGCTAAGATAGAGTTCATCATTGATTTTTATTGTTGCCCTAGGCTATGGGAGTAAACAGTGTTAATTGCAACCCACGATGGTAGTTTTCACGCCGATGAGACAGTGGCCTGCGCTATTTTGTCCTACCTCTACGATCACTGCGAAGTGATCCGTACGCGTGACCCAAAACTCCTGGAAACGGCTGACCTCATCATCGATGTCTCGGGCATCAACGATGACAAGCATTTCGATCATCACTCCAATGACTTCAACTTAAGCCGTGCTAACGGGATCCATTACGCGACCGCAGGCTTGATGTGGCTCAAGTTTGGCCGCGCCTACTTAGAGCGCATCGCCCAAGAGCACTTTAGTGCCAGTGAGCGCGCTGAGTTCACCGATGCCGTTTACGAAGCCGCTCTGGCCCGCATTGACAAAGAGATCATGTACGGGGTCGACCTCAACGACAACGGCCAGCTCAACTCGTACTTAAACGACTTGATTAAGCCTGAGAATACCCATGACCAAGCGATCATGGACGAACTCAATGAGTTCTACCGCTACACCCCAGATCTGCCTTACTTAGTGGCAATGCAGAATCTGCCGAACGTCACAGGCGATGAGCAAAACGCCCAATTCTCCAACACGGTCAAGATCTTAAAGAGCTTGCTCATCAACGCCGCGATCAATGCCCTCAACACCGAAAACGGTATTGCCAAGGTCTTAGCCCTCTACGATGGCGGCCCACTGCTCATTATGCATGAGAAGCTGCCGTGGACTCAGGCGGTCTTGGCCAACTTCGAGCGCTTTAAGGACTGCATGCTTGCGATCTACCCTGACCGCAAGCGCGGCTGGCGCATCCAGACTCTGCCATTTTCCAAGGCTGAGCGCTTTAAGAATAAGCTTCCAGCTCCGAAGAGCTGGCGCGGCTTAGATGAGAAGGCCTTAGATGCGGTCACCGGGCTGCACGGGACTATCTTCGTGCACCGTGCCGGTTTCACTGGCGGCGCGATGGACTTTGACACGGTCTTAGCGATGGCTCAGCTCTGGCTTAAGGACGGTGAGCTCACCACCAAGTAAGAGACCACCCAAGGCTCAAAGCAAGAGCCAAGAAGGCTCACACACCACAAAGTCATGAGGAGGGGATTGTGGAAAGTAGTGCTGAACTTTGCGCCCACGTGGCGGATCATCCGCTCATGAGCTTAGGCTACGGCGTAGACACGCCCTCAGCTGAAGCCTTATACAATGAAGCGCAAGCGCTCGTGCAAGAGGCGCAAGATGAGCTGTTACACCCGGACAATCCCCTGCTGTTAGGCTTTGTAGAAGAAACGACCTTGGGTGAGCCTATTGAGTTTCAGCCCAAGGCGGTGGACCAAATCATGGGCCTAGCCCAATATGAGCCGATGGCCTTAGTTGAAGCCACGCGCCTTGAGCTCAACTTAGTCGATGAGTCGACCAATTTAACCGTGTCCCTGGGCGCAGCCGCCGTGCTGGCAAGCCCTGGGATCAAGCTTCTTGAGCTATTACAGCAAGGCCCCGCTGCTTGTGACCGAACACTCTACTCGCTCCACCAGAGCTTTCAGAGCATCGCCGATGGCACGCGCAACTACGTTTTAGAGCAAGGCACTGCGATTTTAGCGGGGCTCCAGCAAGCCATCGCCCAATATGACAGCGCTACCGGCTCGATGACCTTGCCGCAGATTGTGGTTAATCCGACCGTGGCCGCCCTCACCGGTGCCCGCCCCTTTGATGAATACCCGCAGCGCACTTTAAGCGCGGTGATGCAAGAAGTGGCTGATGCCCCCAAGCTCTCAGCCTTACCTTTTTATGGCAGCACAGATGGCACGTTCAAGCTCTCAGGCTTTGCCTTAGCCTCCGACTATGTGCCGGATGCCTACACTTTAGAGGACATTGTGATTAGCCCCGAGGAATTTCATTTAGAGATGAAATGCCGCACCGAGCTCAACTTAGTCCTGCCGCGCAGCCACGAGTTGATCTTAGGCGGGCAAGCCCTGAACTTTATCAGCAACGAGAACTTAGCTGAACTCTTAGCAGGCCTCGACTTAGAGGCCCTCAACGCCGAGCTCGCGCTGCGCCAGGCTTGCAGCGCAGCCTTAGCTCTAACCGACACCTATATGGAGTTTAATGCCCTGTGCCAGGGGCTGCGTGCGCTGTCACCTGCTGAACTGACCGAAGTATTAAAGGCGCCACCACCTCCACCAAAGCCTGAGAAGCCTGAAAATAATGGGGCGGACTTAGCCGCCTTAGAACTGGCCATTAGCTTGGCTAAAACCAAGGCCGCCCATGGCAAGATGCCATCCCAAGCTGAGCTTGATAAGGTCTTAGCAGCCTTACGCCGCCATTAATCACAAGGAGGGAGCTGTGAAAGTTGACTTTGATCTGCGGGACGCCGTAACGCTACTTAAGCCCACCGCCGAGATGACCGCTTTTGCTGACTTCTTGCGCACACCTGGACAGCGCCAACTCATTATTGACACTTGGCGCCCCTTCCTAGAGCGCGATGCCGCAAGCTTTGAGCTCGAGGTCGCGCGCTCGTAAGATCAAGCAATTATTCAAAAGAACGAAGGAACTTGCACCCGAGACTTTTGGCGCACTTAAAATCTACCGTACCATCTTGGGCTTGCTCGACGACAAATCCTATTTTCTGTCGTTTCATAATCCTTGTATCGTGCACAGGCATGCACTTAAGGCCAAGAAGCAGCTACTAGGAGCTCTCATCTTCCCAAATGAGATCACTGTGCTCCTAACCAAACTTATTTTGCTCAGGCGTTTGTATCTAGTAGTAATGACCATGACCGCTGACTACGCTCCTGAGCAGCTAAGACCAAACTCAACACAAATAAGGCAAGTTGCCACCAAAGAAGCTCTGTTTAGGTGGTGCCGAACCCTGCAATTTGCTGTTCTCAGCTTTGAGCTCGAGAAAAATGAGGAACTCAAATTGCAAGAAGAGCAAGCAAGCTTTCTTGCGCAAATGACGGCTGTGACCCTCTGGTTTAGCGCTGATATCTTAGAATACAGCGACCACCCAACCCCAGGCTTTAGCGCGGTCAAGGGCCAAGACCTGTTTGCCGTCCTACGCAACCTCAAAGTTTAAGGAGCGCCCATGTCTGCCTTGACTCTAAAAGACTTAACTCTAGCTACACCCCCGAAGATCGTACCAGATTTCGTTGACGAGCTGGTGCAACCAGACAAGCTGGCGCAGCTACGCGCCTTATATATGCCCGCTATCGAGGCCGACGCGGCCCAATTCGATCAATTAGTCCCAGCCGAGCGGGCAAGCATCATCAGGAAGATCTTCGCGCTCATTAAGCCTTACGACCCCCAAACCTACGAGCTGCTCAAGCCTTTTCGCACTCATTTAGGAATTATCCCGAAAGAGGAAACTTTCACAAAATTTATGAGTCCCCTAGTTATTTCGTGGGGAGATGTGGAGATGCTCTATCATGATTATCAAACCTGCCATCTGCAAATGCCTGATTCCCCAAGCGCAGAAGTGCTTGAGTTCGATGCCAGCATGTTAAACATGTTCAAGCGATTTTGTATAGAAAATCGTCTTAATACTTTTGGGAGCTGTTACAAATTAAATCTTGCACCAAATTGGGCATCTCTTCTGCTGCACGGCTTAGATCAATTTAGTCGA
>CALXXU010000160.1 GCA_944392765.1 uncultured Anaerobiospirillum sp. | reverse complement strand
TAAAGCGTGGCTCTGCTCTTCGAGCAGTGACTGCACCATTAAGAGGCATCAAAGTTAATTTATAACAGCTCCCAGCTGAAATTTGGTAAGCATTGGGCGCATGCTGCGCTCGAGCATAGGGCGCAAAATGCGCCCAAGCGCCGTGCTTGAGGTCAGGCACAGCGCCAAGTGAGCGCCGTAAGGCGCTGGGTTTATGCGCGGTGGCGCACAGATCAAAAGGGCACGAAGTGACGCGACTTTTTCTGATTCATTTAGGCCGCTTTCTCCGCTGCTACTTGCTGGCATGCTTTGGCAGCGTTTTGCTCGTGCCGCTTTCCTTTAACATCTACGATGTCTTCACCCAAAACAGCTACCGTAATGACCTCATGTTTCTGTGTGCAGCGGTACTGCCTGCTGTAATTGCGGCAGGCTACACTTGGTACCAGCGGCGGCGCATTAACTCTGATGAGACTTTGTTCTTTGTGCGCAATCGCCTGCGCTTACATCCTGAGCTGTTACGCCCATACTTCGCCTTAACGGGAGTGTTGCTCCGGGAAGTGGGCTTTGACCTCAATGAGCACCAGCGCAAGTTCTTAGCGGCATTGCACCTAGCAGATGAGATCGAGCGCGAGGCGCTGGCCACCCAAGCGGCCGCCAATGCCACAGCGATGGGCCTGGGTGATTTTGAGTTCAAACGAGAGCCTGGGATGATCAATGAACTGCGTTTAGACCAGCTTGCGACCGCTGCCGCGCAAACCGAGGCTTTAAGCTGCATTGAGACCGTAGTGCTCGCCAGCAATCTCACCTTAAAACGTAAAAATCTTGAGTTAAGCAAGCAATACTTGTTGCAGGGCTTGGCTCCAGAGGGGCCGAGCTTAGAGCAGGCCATGAAAGATCTTAAGGGGGCGATGAGCGGTTATGGGCCCTACTTTGAGGCTTGGGTCGCCATTTCCTTGGTGCGCTCGGTCATGAATGCTCTGCCCCCGGAGCAGCATCGTGACTTTAATGCCCTGTGGCAAAACCCACTTATACAGCAAATCGGGAGCAAGCTCTTAACCAGTGAGACGGCACGTAGCAGCGCGGAGCGCCACTCATTCATGCTCAATCAAGAGGTCTATCGTTTGCGCCATCGGGCTGCCTTTGTACGCCAGCAATTTGAGCAAGCGCAAGCGGCGGCACGCGCTCGCCGCCAAGGCGCGCACAAGCAAGCTCAAGATGCCAAGCACCAAAGTGGCTACAGCTTTCGGCAAGGCCCTGATGATGCCTTTTCCTATGGCTCTTACTATTATTATGGCTATTACGAGCCAGGCCAAGATCCGCGTTATGGCGCTGAGCATGAGGACTTTGAGGGCTCGCGCTACAGCTATCGCGATCACTACAAGCGTGACGCGGGCGCAGATGAACCCAAGGAAGAGCTCACGGAGCTGCAAAAGGCTTATCAGATCTTGGGAGTGAGTGCAGATGACTCAGTTAGCACCATCAAAGCCCAGTATCGCCGCCTGGCCTTTCGCTTCCACCCTGATCACATCAAGGATTACTTGCACCTAAGTCCAGGGCAGCAGCGCTTGCTCAATGCTAAATTCCAAGAGATCTGCGCCGCCTATAGCACGGTTATGGCCTCACGCCAGTAGCACGGTAAGCCGCGCAGCAGGGCAAGCAGCGTACGTAGCACGACAGAAGGTGCGGGCAAGTTGCCAGAATGTGAGCGCCTAACCTTGTTAGCTGGCCTGAGAGATCGCATAATGAGCTCAGATCTCAGTCTCAATGGCGGGCGAGAGCCGCTCTAACCTGCGGTCAGTCTCATCTGCCAATGGAGCTGTCCCTAATCGAGCTTAATGCAGGAGCCAGCACGCTTAGCCAAGTCTTGGGGTGCGCTCTAAGTTGGGACGCAAGTGCGCAGCGCGCGCAGTGAGGCGACGGTGCATGTGCCTCCAAAAATTTCAATCAAGAGGAAGGAATCCCCATGTCAAAGAAAGCGCAACAAAACGCGAGCCGCCGCGCCGCCGCTAAACGGGTCGCCCGCCAAAAGGCTTTAGCCAAGAAGGCTCAGGCGGGAAATTCAGCGCCAAGCAAAGCGTCCAATCAGGAGCCAATTTTTGGTACTGGGGGCATGCCTGATTTCTTTTCGCTGAAGTGGCAACAAGAACTGCTGGGGAGTGTTATGCCAACTAATGCCAAGTTGGTCGAAGAGCACGACACTGCTGTGCCTGAGCAGTTCTATCTGGTCAAGGTAGAGCTCAATAACGCTGACAATAAGGTGTGGCGGCGCATCTTAATCAGCAATAAGGAGCGCCTGTCGGATCTGCATAACGAGATCAAGAGAGTCTTTACCTGGGACGATGATCGTGAGGCCTTCTTCTATGATGATGCCACCTGCCGTAATTTAATAAGCTGCACTGAACTGCTACCAGGCCACTTTTTCCCTGATTGTAGGCTCGACCAAGTGTTAAAGTCGGGTAAGAAATTAGGTTATGTTTTAGATGAGTTCAGCGGATGGCAACACACCATCACGGTCGAACAGGTCGTGGCCGATCGCAGTGAACTACCGGCAGACTTAGTCTGGAGTCAGGGCAATGATGTCGAGCAGTTTCCAGGCTCCGATGCTTTCTCTGAGATCGATGAAGAGACTAGGAACGAGGCCGCCAAGTACAAAGGGGCGTACACGTTCAAAGTTGAGCTTCTGGGCACCAAGGAGCCAGTTTGGCGCACTATTGTCTGCCCAGCTAGCGACTATTTTGGCAATCTTTCCAATAGCATTCATGATAGCTTTGGCTGGACAGAAGGCTATTATCCGGGCGCTTTCTACAGCGACCCAGAGTGCCAGCAAGTGCTGAGCAGTGCGTTGAACGCAACGGGATATTTTGGGCATGATTATTTAGGGGCGGTGCTTAAGCCTGGCATGCAATTCATCTTTACCTGTGGTATTGAGCAAAGCAAACGCTTCCTAGTTACGGTGGAACGTTGGGCCTCTTGTCAAGGGGAAGCGGAAGCAGGAACTATCAGGGGCGTAGGCGACTTCAATAAAGAAGACTTACAGCCTGATGTTAGCTACTTGCTCAAGGTTGAGCGCAGCAACTCCACTACTCCATTATGGTTCCGCGTATTGCTTAACAACAAGGACAACTTTGAGGACTTGTTCGAGGCAATCAAGGAGCAGCTCACCAGGCAACAAAAGACACTTGCGGCTTTCTATTTGGATTCAAGTTTTCAGGTCAAACTGTGTGCGTTCAACCAATATTTTGGGAGGATCTTCCCTAACCCTAAGCTGTTCAAGTGGCTCGAACCAGGCCTAAAGTTTGGTTTTAGCTCAGGGCCTGAGCAGCAGTACACCATCACGGTCGAGCAAGTGGTAGCTGATAAGAGTGAGTTGCCGAGCGATTTGCAGTGGTCGCAAGGCGTAAGTGCCTAAGCTGCGGTAAGTGAGGCCAGCTGAGGTTGGCCTTGTTAAGGAGAATTGTCATGGCGTCGAAAAATAAGAACAAGGCCACGCCTCAGCAGGCAGCGGCCAACAACAAGGCCTCACCGCAACAGGCGTCAGGCAGTAACAAGGGCAAGTCTCAACAGGCTGGTAGCAATAAGCCCAAGCCGCAGCAGGGGGCGAGCAAAAAGACTGCGCCGCAGCAGACTGTGGGCGCTAAGAAGTCCGGGCCGCAGCGCGGGGGTAACGGCAAGTCCCCTGCTCAGCACAATACGGCGCAACAAAAGGTTAAGGCCCAGTACGAAGAGGCTAAGGCTAAGATCGTTCAGGCCAATCAGGGCATTAACTTTTTCCTCTTTAAGGTGCAGAACTTACGCGCCTATCCGCCGCAGTGGCATCGTATCGTGCTGCGCGCCGACGCTAAATTATCGGAGCTAAGCCGTCAGATCGAAGAAAACTTTGGTCACGCTCAGGGCAAAGCCAGTTTCTACCGCGATTCAGGCTGCGTCGATAAGGTCAGCGCGCGTGGTGCGCACTCCAATAAGTTCAACCCCGATTTGAAGTTGCGCGAGGTCTTCATTAAAGGTCACTGTTATGGCTATCTGTGTGGCGCGCATGACGAGTTGCGGCACACCGTGATGGTCGAGCATGCCGAGGCCAAAGAAAGAGACCTGCCTAATGCTCTCCAGATGCACGAGTTCGGCTATCTCCCGCGTGATTATTACGACGACGACCTCGACGAAGATGATGAGGAGTTCATCTTCGATGACGAAGACGACGAGTTCGGGGATAAGTTCGAGGACGACTACGAGGACGATGCCGACGAGTACGACGACGATGCCTCTGAGGATGAGGAGCCCCCAGTCGGTTGCTTTGCCCTCAAGGTTGAACTGGTAGGGGCTCAGCCCCCGGTATGC
>CALXXU010000159.1 GCA_944392765.1 uncultured Anaerobiospirillum sp. | reverse complement strand
GCATCCTTAAAGTTAATCCATTTGCTATCGCCGGTGAGGATAGCGGCACGGTGCAAGTCGGGGCTTGAGTTCATCAAGGAGCCTGCGACCGTGATGAGGTATGGCAAAGCCGCACAACCCATAGTCATATCAAAGACTGCACAGGATTCTTTGAGCTGCAAGTACTTGTGGAGCAAGAGGGAATCACCAACCGCACCGCGAAAGTCGGGCGTTTGCGTGTCGAAGATAACTAAATCGAGGTCTTGTGCTTGCCAGCCCACGTGCGCTAAAGCTTGCTTTAAAGCCACATAGCCTAAATCTAGGGCGGTTTGTTCCGTTACAGAGATATGCACCTCATCAATGCCCATCTGCTTGCTAAAGCGGGCGGCACGCCGAGAGCTTTGGTCAAAGGTATGAACGTGCGCGGGAACCGCTGCGGCCACGCTCTTGATGGCAAGCTGAGAAAAAGAAAATGTGGACATAGGGGCTCCAAAGGCCTAATACCGGTGGTGTCAGGTCGGCAAGCAGGGCAAGATGTGGTGAGAAAAAATAAGCTCCAATTGCATTGCAGTTGGAGCTGACTTGCCAGGCGGCAAGGCCTTGCGACCTTGCGGCAGTATACGATTTTGCCTGACAATAGGGTTACCTGAGAGGCGAGGCCTCTCAGCAAAACTTGGGGCAAAGAGCGCCGCTCCAGAGCAGACTAGCTCAGCGCTCCTAGGTTTTCTGTATCGACCAAAGCCCGACCTGCGCGGGGCAAGTCAGGCTTTGGTTTAAGGACTAAGAGAAAGTCCTAAGGTCTTCACGTTAGAAGCTCAAGGGAGCGATTAACCTAACATGGAGAGAGCTAACTGAGGACGGGTGTTAGCCTGCATCAGCATGGAGGTAGCAGCCTGCTGGATGATGGACTGTTGCGACAGGTTAGCGGACTCCTCGGCGAAGTCTGCATCACGGATACGCGAACGAGCATCAGAGGAGTTGGCCGAAACATTGGACTGATTGCGGATCGAGGACTCTAAGCGGTTCTGGATTGCACCTAAGTCAGCACGCTGCGAGTCAACAATAGCGATCATGGCATCGATGTGAGTAATCGCAGCATTAGCACCAGATTGAGTGCTTAAGTAGAAGCCATTGGCCTTGACATTGTCTACAACGTCAGCACCAGTAGCTACACCAGCAGCAGAGGCTAACTTAGCAAACTCAAAGTTGTAAACTTGGAACTCAATAGTGTTGTCGGTGTTGGCACCAACGTGTAAGGTTAAGGTTCCTTGCGAACCACCATTAGCACCGTCAGCACCAGTTCTGTAAACAGAAGTATCAGCCTTGTAACCATTTAAGATGGTCTTGCCACCAAAGGTGGTTTGTGAAGCGATACGGTCAATTTCAGCAACTAAGGAATCAGCCTCGTTTTGAATGGCTTCACGGTCGGTGGAGCCTAAGGTACCGTTAGCGGATTGAACAGCTAAGGTACGGATGCGCTGGAGCATGTTCGAGAGTTCATCGAGGCCGCCTTCAACGGTCTGAGCTAAGGCGATACCGTCGTTAGCGTTACGGTTGCCTTGGTTTAAGCCGTTGATCTGGGAGGTTAAGCGGTCGGCGATCTGCAGGCCAGCAGCGTCATCCTTAGCGGAGTTGATGCGTAAGCCCGAAGAAAGACGGGTGTAGGTGGTGTTCAGGCTGCTCTGAACGTTGTTGAGGTAACGTTGGCCATTTAAGGACGAGACGTTGGTATTTACATAAACTGCCATTTTTCTTTCCCCAAATTGTGTGCCGGGTAGAAACTAGACGACGGAACATCGTTCGAGACGATGTGGTGTGCCCGCGTCTGACACCTTAGTCAATGGCAGTAGGTACTTGGGTCAGAGTGAACTAAACTTGTTGGCTAGGTAATAGCTTAAAATCAAGAAAAATTAGCGCTTAATAGATAAATTGCAGACAAACTAATTTTAATGCCTGGTTGTCTGTCGTGATGTTAATTTATTGTTCTGGTTTAAGGCGTTTTAGCGTGCAATAAGCCTCAGGCTGAGCCATTAAAGCGCCGCACACGGGCGGCGCTGGGGATTAAGCTTGGCTGGCCCGCATGGTCTGGTAGATCGAGCTCTCGCGCCACATTTGCTTGAGGGCATTGCGGTCGACCTTGCCCACGCGGTTCTTAGGTAGGTTTTCTTGCTCGATGTAAATCTTAGGGCGATGCGTGCGGTTAAGCTTGTTGCGCAGAGCTTGCTTGAGCGCGCTCTCAGTGAGCTCTGAGCCCGTTGACAGGGTGTAGTAGAGCACCGGAATGACACCTAAGAGCGCATCTTCGCCGCCGATGCAGCAGCATTCCTTGATTCCTGGGATCGAAAGCACGGTGTCCTCGATTTCTTGCGGGCTAATCTTCTCACCGCCCATATTGATGACATCGTCAATGCGCCCCAAGATGTGGATAAAACCGTACTCATCAAAGTAACCGCAGTCACTGGAGTAATAGCGGTTTGGCGCAATGGTGGTGGCGGTAAGCTCAGGATTGTTGAGATAGCCCTGCATCACCATGCCGCCTTCAAAGACCAAGCGTCCCGGCGTACCGGTCGGTAGAGCCTTTCCTGCGTCATCTAAGACCAAGGCATGGCAAACCGGAACCGGACGCCCTAAGGCACTGAGTTCAGCGCACGTGGCAAAGCATTGACCCTTATAGTTTTGTCCATAGGCAAAACCTTCAGGTGCTGCTCTTTCAGTGCGCTCTAAGTAGTCACCACAGACCAAGTTAAAGACGGTGCGCGAGCACTCGGTGGCGCCGTAGTTGTACAAGAACCAAGTGTGCGGTAAGAGCGCGCTGTAGCGACTTTTGCTGGTTGGGTCGGTTGGCGCCGTGCCCACCTCAATTAAGCGCAATGGCTTAAGCAACTCACAAAAACCCGGTTCGCCTAAACTTTCCAAGAGCAGCTTTAAGGTCGCAGGTACCAAGTTAATGGCGTTGCACTGGTAGCGCGCAATCAGGGCCTGAAGCTCTTCAGGTCGGTAGAAGCTTGGGAATAAGACGCTGGCTGCACCTAAAATGAGGTTAGCACGAAACGAGCTTGCTGCTTGTGCATGGAAGATCGGCGTGGTCAGAATCTCAATGTCAGAGCTGAACTTAGCGCAGGTGCTAACTGAGTTAAGACCGCCTTGTAAGGTATTGGCGTGAGTTAAGAGTACGGCCTTGCTCTTGCCGGTGGTGCCTGAGGTAAAGTAAATGCTCTCAAACTCCTCCGGACTAGGTAAGCTCGACCTGAGTTGTTCAAGGATCTCCTTGCTTCGACTTGAGCTTTCCCAAGCTGTAAGCTGTAGGTCTGCTTGTTTGAGGAGCTCCGTGCAGTCAAGCACTGCTAAACCTGTTGCGCTAAAATGCGCGTCAGGATAGTTCAAGATGACTTGCGCGCCGCTTTGCTCAGCGTAATAGCACAGCGTATCTTCGGTGCTGTTCTTATCGCACGGAACCACAATAACATGGCACAAGCACAGGGCATAGTACAGGCTCAGGTAGTCCACGCTCGGGATGGCAGGCAATAAGACCGCCGCGCCTAGGGTAAGCTGCAGCGGCTGGGGCTGAGTTGCCTTGGTATTAGCTCCGAGTTTGACTCCTTGCTCTGTTAACACAGGTTGAAGCTCTTGGGCACAGGCTGCTACGCGCAGGGCCCATTGTTCAAAGGTCAGGCCGCGCGCTTTATCGGCTAAACCCAAGGCTTGTGGCTTAGTCTTAGCTTGGTGCACCAAGGCCTGAAGCAAGGTGGTAAAGCGCGGGCAGGCGCCGTAAGCGGAGCTTGGGTCGTTGTGGTCAAAGGAAATCATGGGCAATACCAAGGCAGAGTCTTAAGGGTGCATCAGGTCGAGAACCTGTTGAACGGTGGTGCAGTTGCGGATATCTGCTGCGGCCACGCGACGCTGATATTGGTCAAAGATGTGGTAGGAGAGCATGACAATAGCCATGGAGTCCCAGCCTTCCAGGCTGCTTAAGACGGTATCCGTGGTGATGCCGGTGCTATCCATGTCTAGGATGTCGCACAGTACGGCAATTTGGTCGGCGACTTGAGCGGTGCCTTGGGTTTCGATTTGGTCGGTCATTTTGCTTCCTCAGTTGGTTAACGATCCAGCATGGCCGAGAGGCGATTCCACACCTCACTAAAGCCTGGGGTGCTTGGCAGTACGGGACGCGGCAGCGTGTTTTCTTCGTTTAAGACCACTTGGCCGCCTTGGGTGAGGACAATTAAGCGGTCGCCTAAGGTCAGCGCTTCTTGGATGTTGTGGGTGACAAAGAGCACAGTGGTGCCGGTCTTGGCAGTCAGTCTGATGAGCTCTCGTTGCAAGTGCTTACGCGTGATAGCATCGAGACTAGCGAAGGGCTCATCCATGAGCATGACCTTAGGGCGTAGGGCCAAAGCTCTTGCGATGGCCGCACGCTGCTTCATACCGCCGCTGAGCTGGTGCGGGTAGTAATCGAGGTAGTCCTTAAG
>CALXXU010000158.1 GCA_944392765.1 uncultured Anaerobiospirillum sp. | reverse complement strand
TTTGTCCGGACTACGGAAATTAGCAAAGATGGAGCTAATGAGCTTGATGCGCTCTTCGATCGCCATATCATCGGCGACACGCGCCAGCGCGCGAATGCGCTTACCTGCGGCGGTAAATATGTCCGGGTCGTAGTACTTGATAATCCGGGCAAAGATCTCCTTGGTAACACCTAGCGGCATAAATTCAGCCCACGACACATCGTCCACAAGCTCGCTAAAGTTCTCAATGGTCAGCTCTTCGTCTTCGTTGTTGATAGTGGCACCGTAGATCATGAGAGGCATGCGAATCGAAATACCACGCAAAATCGAGATCGCGTTTTCGCGTACCTTGGCCTTTTCCTGCAGCTCTTTGAGTTTGGCCTTCTCTTCCTCGGTACGTTCCCTGGTCGGTCTTTTCTTGATCTGTTCAAGCTGTTCGTGCTCTTCGTCGGTTAGACCTTGCTGGTTGAGGTCGATCTTATCGGTGCTGCCTAAGGCCTTGGTTTGGCCGATGATGTCTTTGAGCTGTTCAAATTGAGCTAAATCAATTTCATCTAGCTTGAGGAGCTTGTCGTTGTAGAGGTGCACATCATCAAAGCCATGAGACACCACCTGCTCGACATAAACGCGTTTGATTTGCTCCATGACTTGTCCCACCTTAACTTCCTGCATGGTGGAGCCGTCGATGGAAATAATTGGGCAGAAATTGATGAACTCACCTAACGCGGCGCGGGCGCTGTCCTTCCCTGAGGCATCAGGGCGCTTGGACACACCAAAGGTTTGCGCAATTACCTTTAAAGCACGATCGGGGGCAAAGTCAAAGGCATAGCACTGTTCCTTGACCTTACCTGCAATGGTCGCCGGGCTTTGCACGCGGAAAATGGTTTGCAGATAGCTTGAGGCCGTGCTTTGGTAAGAGCCTGCAAGCATTAAGACACCGGTCCAGACCTTAACCGTGACGCCCGTGGTCAGACGACCGCAGGAAATGGTGATGGTGCGGCTTTCCTCGGGTGCAGGACCAATGGCCTTGTTTACGGCGTCCAAAGCTTCAGTGGCCCCTAGTGAGCTTGCGTTTTCGTCGTAATCGCCCGCCCCCGCTACATTGACGATCTCAAAATTGCTAAAGACCGGATGCCGCTTTAAGAGCGCACTTAAGG
Source organism: uncultured Anaerobiospirillum sp. (assembly GCA_944392765.1). Lineage (GTDB taxonomy): Bacteria > Pseudomonadota > Gammaproteobacteria > Enterobacterales > Succinivibrionaceae > Anaerobiospirillum. Next base: position 3,400 of record CALXXU010000158.1, on the reverse strand, counting down.
CCTTGGCCGCTTTGACTCCAGGTACCACCCACAAGGTGTGGCGGAAGATGTCCCGAAAGCCTTGGTTGGAAAAAGGGTAATTGTTCTCACTGGGCTTGGTTAACAGGTCGAGAAAGGCTTTGACATCCTTGTCATGAGAAAACAGTTCTGTTTTCGAGTCGACCTTAAAGAACTCGTTGAAGTGGAACGCAAACTCACTGTGGGCGTACTCATCAAAGAGCTTACCTAAGTTGTAGGTGTAGAGGTTAAGCTGGGGCAAGCCAGAGTAAGGATTTGGATCGCCTTGGTGAATCGCATCCCAATCACGCTTGGCTTTTTGCTCCATGACATAGTCCCAGGTATAGACTTCGTCTTGCTTGAAGCCATTGAGCAAGTTAAATGGGGTACCTGAGAGATAGAGTACCTTGGTGTTCTCATGCAAAAGCTCCTTGAGCACGGACTGACCAAGCTGGGTTTGGGTGCCTTCATGAGCCTCGTCGATGATGACTAAATCCCAAGGCAGGGCGAACACATCCTCATTCTTGACAAAATCGCCTCCTACTTTACTAGATCCGCGCAGATCTTGAAGCGAGGCAAAGTAGACGTAGTGATCTTTCTGACCGAATTGAGAGTGCGCATTACACTCGAGCCGCCCCAAGCTCTCGCCTCGGTCTTTAGAGCTGTAGGCAAACTGTGGGCTATCCCAAAAGATTTTGTGGAAGTCTTCAAACCAGCTCTCGTTGACCACCGGGCGATGAGTAATGATGATAGTGCGGCGTAATTCCAGCTTTTTGACCACCTGCAACGCACTTAAGGTTTTGCCAAAACGCATTTTGGCATTCCACAGCATCTGCGCCTTACCACTCTTGAACTGCTTGCAGGTAAGCTTAATAGCCTCTTGTTGCTCCGGGCGAAATTGAATCGGCGCAAATCCCGTGTTACTGTCAGCTGAACTGAGGGCAGTACTGCCTTCTTTAACCGCGCCGATCGCCTTTTTTACGGTGTCTAAATCACAGACAAACCACTCATTGGCTTTGTTCTTGAGGTCAAACTCCTTGCGCTTAATACCCGAGCGCAGCAGCACTTGGTGGACGTCGTGGTCACTAAAGGATTTGACCTGATAGTTAAATGAACGCTGCTGATTGGGGGATGGCACCTTGGTAAAGGTTTGCGCTAACTCCGTGTGCAGTAGCTCATAATCGATAGCCGCCGCTTGGGTGTATTGGGCAATGCGCTTGTGGGCAGCCTGATTAAGCTCAGGGCAATTAGGGGGCAAAGAATTGAAGTCTTGGCAGGCACAGCTGGTTTCACCGATTTTCAGACAGCCCGAATGCGCCGCATCATTAATGCGGAACACGTAGATGACTTTAGCGTTAAAAGCAGAAGCAAATCCTGGCGTCATATCCGTTCTACCTACACCTGAAGTTAATCGGTCCTGCTGCGTTACTGCTTATCAGATCCAACTTGGGCCACAGAGATATTGGCCAAAGCTATACTGATTTCCCTATTAGGCGGGCCAGATGCACCATACCGTAGCCTAAAAAGGCGCCTAAATAACAACCTGAGAACTAGCTTAGCAAATTTGGCGCAAATTGCTTAGAACAAGTCCACAAAGCGGACAATTTTGCCTAAGGTACCACGGTTCTGTTTGGTCCAGTCCTTAATCAGACAATAAGTACCGTTGTGCTCAGAATTAAGCAGCTCCTCACGCTGACAGCCGGGACAGAGCTCCTCGTAGGTCTCAAGACCAAAGAGCGTGTTGTCGTAGGTGATCTTATTTTCGCAGGAATTTGGGATCACGCCTCTGAGGCCATCCATCTGCCACAGATTCCAGGAGATGATCTCCGCGATCGTAAGAACTGCTTGAAGGTCTGGCAGCTCATGCCAACGTTCCAGATAAAACTCACCGAAGGTAAAGAGCAGGTTTTCACGCGCTAACAGCAGGCTATCGCCCTGCCACTCAAAGCCATAGACGCTGTAAAAGGCAATTTGCGCCCACTCAAGCCATTCCTCAGGCGACTTCGTGTTCTCATTGACCACACGCAACTTGCGATCAAGTAAACCTATACGATCTTCTACTGGGATAGTTTTACCAATAATCATATCGTAGCGACTTACTAGGTAAGGAGCCTCGCCACATGTAATCTCCAAGCGAATAGCCTTTACATAGTCTTGCCAAGTTTTGCCTTGCGGAAAGATAATTGGTTCATAATTAGTCTGCCAGCTCTTGCCATATGCGCAGTTGAAGACATCAGGACGGCCAAACCACTCAGCATCGACCAAATTGTTTTGTTGATTACACAACCATGCCGGACTATAGACTTCAGCCATAATGCGACTGCGTTTACTTTGCTCTTCTTGGTCTTTAAGCACCCGAGGGCGAATCACTTGGCCATTGTTGCCAGTGATGAGCTCGGGAGTAATAGGCTGATCATAGGCAAATTTAGGCCCGAGCATCTCATAGTCCGAAGTCGCCCAAAAGATATTCTGGGGCTTACTGCGGCTGTGCAAGGTCTTGGTCTGGTCAATAAGCAAAAGCGCCAGCAACTGCGGCGATAGGTGCTGTACGCAGTTTTCGAGCACGTCGATGTCACTCATAGTGATTCCTCGAGATATGGGAAAGCGCCGTAGGCGGCTCTCAACTATGATGTGATCAAGCGGCATGCCACCACAAAGCGGTTTGGCCCTTGTTCGGGCTCAGTTAGGTTTAGTAAGGCCACCCCTTGTTATAGATCTTTTCGAGCTTGTAGATGGAGATGTCCTTTTCTGGGACGTTGGTGTTGGCAGGAGTCTCAAGCTTGACCTTGAAGCATTGCTCGAAGTTGGCGGAGGTCTGCTGGGCTAAGGCCTTAGGTGAGACGCCCTTGAAGTCAGCGATAAACTCTAAGGTGTAGCGCACAAAGGCTGGCTCGTTATCGACCCCGCGCACTGGGACTGGAGCTAAGTATGGGCAGTCGGTCTCGACCATGATGCGATCAAGCGGAGCGTACTTTAAAACCTCGCGCACATTGTCAGCAGCCTTGAAGGTAGCAATGCCCGAGAACGAAATGAAGAAGCCCAGGTCGAGGCACTCACGCGCCATTTCGATCTCGTCGCAGAAGCAATGCATGACGCCGCCACAATCGCGTGCGTTGTGAGAGCGCATTAACTCGACCGTGTCGTGATGGGCGGCACGGGCGTGAATGATGAGCGGCTTTTTGACCTGGCAGGCTAAATCGATTTGACGGGCAAAGGAATCAAGCTGCGCCTCGCGCGACTCGGCGGCATAGAAATAATCAAGGCCGGTCTCGCCAAGAGCTAAGCACTTCTCGTCAGTCAAGCACGCGGCCAGCTGCTCTTCCGTCCAAGCGCCAGCCTCTTCTAAGTTGAGCGGGTGAATGCCGCAGGCGTTGTAGATCCCATCAAAAGGCTTGATGAGATT
>CALXXU010000157.1 GCA_944392765.1 uncultured Anaerobiospirillum sp. | reverse complement strand
TTAGGTGGCGGATGCTCAAGATATTTGGTGTTATCCTGTCACCATTCAAGGCGTGGTGTACCGATTCTAGAGAAATTTACGTATTAGATGAGATATTTTAAGCTCGAGCCCGCCCTCAAGAATGGCTTAAATAGGCCAAATCCATGCTATTGGCCGCAATTTTGCGCCGCGCCGCTTAGCCGCAGGCACCATTAGGAAGCTATAACAAAATAAGTGTCCAAAAATTTGCATAAGGCCTGAGGAGAGCAAAAGATGGAATTACACAATCCGCCCAAAGGTAAGACGGACGGTTAAGTTTGACAGCTACCTCCAGTACCAGCACTTCTGCCAAAAATTTGGACATTAATTAAGTGACAGCTTCCTTAGATCTAAGCTGAAGCATGTCTCACAAGCTGTTTAGGAGGGGCTATGACCTGGCGCACTCAACTTAATATCTCGACGCTGTGCATTTTCTTCACTTCAGCCAGCTTCACCATGTGCGTCCCCTTCCTCCCGGTCTACCTCTTAGAGCTGGGCGCACCTGAAGACCAGATTGAATTTTGGTCGGCTCTGACCTTTGCCGTGACCTTTTTGATCTCGGGCATCTTAGCGCCGGTTTGGGGCCGCATCTCAGACAACAAGAGCAAGAAGCTGATGGCGCTGCGCGCCTCCGTTATTCTGGCGCTGTCCTATGGCTGCGGCGGCCTGGTCCAGACTCCCTGGCAGCTCATCGGCGCCCGCATTATCCAAGGCTTTGGGGTGGGCTATCTCACCACCACCATGTCGATGGTGTCCGAGTACAGCCCTAAGGACAAGCTGGGCACCTCGATGAGCCAGATCCAAACCGCTCAGCTCATCGGCACCATTAGTGGCCCGCTCTTAGGCGGCTCTTTGGCGCATGCTTGGGGCTATCGCGCTTCCTTCATCATCGCGGCATGCTGTCTGCTCTTGGTCACGGCCATCACGGCCTTCTTGCCCGGCACCACCAAGGCTCAAGCCAAGACCAAGGAGCAAATGCTCACTGAAGCGCAGAATATGGCGCCTCAAGAGCCAGGGCATCGCTCCGGCAGCATCCTGCAAGATCTCAAATTTTGCTTTAGCGATCGCATCATCTGCGAGCTCTTAATCGCCTGGTTTCTCTTTGCGGCGGTCACGGTCGCCTTGCAGCCCCTGATGTCCCTGTACGTAGCCGAATTTATCGGCGGTTATGACGATGTGGCCTTCTACACCGGCCTGGCCTGTGCGCTTCCATCGATCGCGGGCGTGTTCTCATCCTCGCTCTGGGGCTATTTAGGGCAAAAGCGCGGCTACTACTGGGTGATCATCGGCTCGACCTTGGGCTCAGGCTTGTTTTTGTGCAGCCAAGCACTGGTCCCCAACTACACTTTGCTCCTTATCACCCAAGGCTTAGTCGGCCTCTTCTTAGTGGGGCTTAATCCGGCAATCAGCGCCGCGATGACCTTGGCCACCCCACCTGATTTCAAGGGACGCGCCTTTGGCGCCTTAATGATGTCCCGCCAATTTGGCAGCATGTTGGGCCCATTTGCCGGTGCCGCTATCGCGCACAGCTTTGCCATCGCTAACCAATTCTTGGTGTCAGGCCTCTTGCTGCTGGCACTGAGCGCCTACTTCGTGTGGCGCTATCGGGCACTCAAGCGCGCGCAGCTCTCAGGCCTAATCTCCGCCTTAGTCGCCCCAACGCCGCAGCAAGAGAGCAAGCCGCCAGCAGAGACTTCCTCCCAGAAAGCAACAACGCCCAAGCCCTGAAGGGCCCAAGAAAGCTGTAGTGGGCGAGAATAGCCTGAGCGGGCGAAGCAAGCTGGGGCTTAGTTGACAACAGCAAGTTGCTTCTGCGGCAAAGCCCTAGAATTTGCTATAAGAGTTTACATGACGCTTAGTTTTTAAGCTATACTTAGCTAAGCACAGCTGCGGGAGGATAGTGCCATGCCAGGACAAGATGCCCAATATATTGCGACCCCCTTGTCGACTATTAAGGGAGTGGGTGAACAGACGCTCGCCAAACTCGCGCGCCTCGGGCTGCACAACCTCTACGATTTGATCTTAAATCTGCCCTTCCGCTTTGAAGATCGCACCTATATCCGCTCGGTGGCCAGTAACCCTGAGGAGAATGTGCCTTGTGCCTTGCTGCTCACCATCACCGGCGCGCCCCGGATCAAGACAAAGGTCACCGAGATTGCCGCCCAAGACCATGAAGGTACGCGGATCAAACTGCTCTTTTTCCATACCTCCGAGAACTATTTAAAGCGCTTTGAGGTCGGCACCACGGTGTTAGCCTGGGGCACGGTCAACAAGTCCTACTATGGCCCGCACCTGCAAGTCTCAATCATGCACCCTGAAGTGCAATTCATTAACAGCAATGAAATTGAGATGCCGTCGCGCCTGTCCCCGGTCTATCACTTAACCTCCGGTTTAAGCCAAAATCAGATGCGGCAAATCGAGCAGCTCGCGCTTGACACCCTGGCGCGCCACCCACTCGAGGAGTACCTGCCGATCACCTTAAACCCTTACGACAGTGATATCACCCAGGCCTTACTCGAGACCCATAATCCCGAGCCCGATCCCAACCACAGTATTGTGCCCTTAGAGGCGCTACGCAGCTTTCAGCGCATTTGCTTTGAGGAGTTGGTCGCCTACAAGCTCTCAATCTTAGAGCTCAAGGCCCGTCAAAGCGTTAAAGCCGCGCCCGCCCTCAAAATAGATGAGGCTGCCCAGCAGCGCCTGATCGCGAGCCTGCCCTTTACCCCGACCCCAGCCCAGCTGCGCGTCTTTGGCGAAATCATGAGCGATTGCACTAAAACTAAGGCCATGAACCGCTTGGTCCACGGTGACGTGGGCTCAGGTAAGACCTTGGTGGCGGCGATGGCGATCTTGCAATTTGCCCAAAATGGCCTGCAATCGGCCATGCTGGCCCCGACCGAGCTTTTGGCCAAGCAACACCACAAAAAGCTCCAAGAGTTATTTGCCCCATTAGGCATTGAGGTAGGGCTGGTCATTGGCAGCCTCAAGAAAAAAGAGCGCACTGATATCATGGCGCAAGCCGCCGACGGCTCGCTCAAAGTCTTTGTTGGCACCCACGCCCTATTCCAGCAAGCACTCACCTACCAAAACTTAAGTTTGGTCATCGTCGACGAGCAGCACCGTTTTGGCGTGGATCAACGTGAGGCCCTCCTCAATAAGGCCCCAGCCGAGCACAGCGCTCACGAATTGCTCATGACCGCGACCCCGATTCCGCGCTCCTTGCAGCTGGCGCTCACCGACGATTGCGACGTTTCGACGATCGATATGCTGCCTAAGGGCCGTACTCCCATTGCCACCTCCGTGATCGCCAATAGCAAAATCAACGAGGTTATGGCGCACCTGCGCGATCACTGCAGCCAAGGCAACCAAGCCTATTGGGTCTGCCCTTTGATTGAAGACACGGAAATGATCGAAACAGGCTCAGCCAAGAAGCGCTTTAGTGAGTTGCAAGCCAAGCTACCTAACCTCAAGGTCGGCCTGTTGCACTCCCAAATGAGCGAAAAAGCCAAGAACGAAGTCATGGAGCAATTTGTGCGCAATGAGCTTCAAATCTTGGTCGCCACCACGATCGTGGAGGTGGGCGTGGACGTGCCTAATGCCACGGTGATCGTGATTGAAAACTCAGACCGCCTGGGACTGGCGCAGCTACACCAGCTCCGTGGCCGCGTCGGCCGTGGCACCAAGCCTTCGTTCTGCCTCTTGATGTACCAAGAAGTCGAAAGTGACGATCCAAGCGTCTTAGAGCGCAAGGAGCGGGCACGTCAGCGCCTGGAGGTAATGCGCAGCACCACCAACGGTTTTGAGATCGCCAACCAAGACCTCTTGATGCGTGGCGCCGGTGAGTTCTTTGGCGCCCAGCAAACGGGCAAGGAAAACTTCCGTTTTGCCGATATGCACCGCGACTACGACCTGATGACCAACGCCCAGCGCGCGGCCCATGCCATCTTTGAGCAAGACCCTCAGTGCACGCGCAATCTCATTTTGCGCTGGTTCCCAGAGGTCTTAAGCCCAGAGAATGGCCAAGTCTCCAGCCACCTAGCGGGCTAACAGCACGCCACCTGGCGGGCTAACAGCACGCCACCTGGCGGGCTAACAGCACGCCACCTGGCGGGCTAACAGCACGCCACCTGGTTAACGGCTCGCCACCTGGTTAACAGCACGCCACCTGGTTAACGGCTCGCCACCTGGTTAACAGCACGCCACCTAGTTAACGGCTCGCCATGTGGCAGGCGAGCCCAGCACCAAATAAGGGCGCTATCAAGGGGAGCAAAGCCCCCTCACAATGCGCCCGCGCACGCGACCAAGAACCGCAGCGCCGTGCGCACTTCATCACGCACCAAGCACGCAGCTTAGTGTGCCTATCAGGCAGGAGCGTGCACCTATGGCAGCGCAGCCAACGTCCGGTATTAACGCCAAGCATGGCCTATATTTCGGCTATACTAATGGGAGCTGTTACAAATTAAATCTTGCACCAAATTGGGCATCTCTTCTGCTGCACGGCTTAGATCAATTTAGTCGACAAGCGCTTTAGCTGCCTCGCCATATAATTCGTGAATTTCGCCAGAATCGGTACGATGTACCGAACATACGTTTCATAGAATTTCAAAAATTCTAGCAACATTTGCT
>CALXXU010000156.1 GCA_944392765.1 uncultured Anaerobiospirillum sp. | reverse complement strand
CCTTGCGCTGAGCCCTTTTGACCTAAGCGCCTTGCGCTGAGCCCTTTTGACCTAAGCGCCTTGCGCTGAGCCCTTTTTGACCTAAGCGCCTTGCTCCTTAAACTTACTTTGCTCCCTTTGCCAGTCCCTTCTTCTCCTTGCCCTGGTGGGGTACTTGCTACTTGCGGGTGGTGATGATGTTGAGCACCAGCAAGAGCTCGTTGGTGCGCATCAGGGCCTTTTCGTAGCTAATCAGCACCGAAGCAGGTGGTACTTGGTATTTCTGGATAAAGGTGAAGATCGCGCCCAGATCGGTCGCCTCAATCGCTTGGACACACTCGATGATGTCCGCCATGAGCTCGCTGTCGCCGTAGATGCGATCGAAGATGTCATTGTAAGCATCGTCGGCGATGACATCGACCTCTTCTTTGAGCAAGAACATGTGTAACAGTGAGAACATGCCCGACTGGAAGCCAAAGCGCTCGACAAATGGGTCGTTGAACACCTTGGAGATGTACTCGCAGAAGTAACCACGCACTAAGGCTTGGATATAGTGCTCTTGGAGGATGCTCTGGCTTGAGTGGTTCGCGGCCTTGATGTAGGTCAGCATAATGGCACGCGCCGCCATGACCGAGAAGCAGCGATTGGCACTGTACTCCAAGAGGAAGTTGTAGAGCTCGCTGATGTTCTGGACTTGGCGCGGCGAGGCGTGACGGAAGCGATATAAGAACACCGCCATATCGCGTGCCATTGCCTCATGGCCCTTCAAGAAGCGCTGGAAGATCGTGTAGTTGGGCTGATCTTTAAACAGCTCGCGGATCAAGGTCAAGACCTCATTTTGCGCTGGCGCAAAGCTCTTGAGATCTTGGTTGAGCACGATCTTCGGGCTCCACAGCGGGCCGTCTAAGAAGTCGATCATGCGCTTGGCTAAGTAAGCATAGCCATCGCCCTTGGTGTCGTTAAAACCAATGGTCTTAAGCCATGGCGCCTTGCTCTTTAAGCGCTGGAACACGTTGAGCTGCTCGTTGACCTTGCCGGACATGTCGATCATGACATATTCGATCGACAAGATGGCCTTGTTCCACTCCTTCTTGATCAAGAGCATGAGATCAATGGCAAAGCTCATCCCATTGCGCCGCAGCTGGGTCAGCAAATGCAGGGCCGATGGCGTGACCGGCTGCTCGGGGCAAATGCGCAGCACCACGCGGCTGACCGAGTAGCGCTCTAAGTAGTCCACTAAGTCGTAGGTGAGCGGCATCATGACCAGGACATGGCGGTTACGGCCGATAAAGCAGGAAATACCACGGCGAATGAAGTAGCCAAAGAGCACGTGATAGACATGCTCGCTCTTTAAGGCATTAACTTGGAATACCTTACCAGCGGTGAACTTCAGTTCGTACATCGTGATATTGGAGGCCGCGTCAAAGATCGGTGTACGCGAGACCAAGTGGCAGCGATTGGACGAGCGCTTGAGCTTGACCAAGTGCTCCATCGACAGCCCCGGATATTCGCGCGCTAATTCCTCTAGCGACTTCTCTTGTCCGCCTCGGGCCCGATGTCCGGCTGTGCTCATATCAGTGAGCTGTTCCTGGACCGAAACGCTGCCCTGAATCTGATGCGGAGCGCTGCCCTGAATCTGATGCGGAGCGCTGCCGCCGACCTTAGTTTGCGTTGGGTTAGCCACACTTGCTCCTCGTTGTGCTGTTCCTAGGTAATCAGAGTGGCCTAAGCCCCCTGAGCCTTTTTGCTTAGGCGTAAACTCAAGCGAAGCTTTACCCTCGCCTGTGCTCAAGCCCGCCCCGCCTGCTGCGGTGATGCCATTGGCCACCCGCGCATCCTTGCGCCCATAGGCCATACGCTTGCCTTTGCGCTCTAACACTTCAAAGGCATGCGCCGTATCGGCATATTCCTGCATATTAGCATCTTGCTCTAAGGCGCTGTCACCGATCGACGAACCGTAGAGGTAAGTGCCGTAATCATGCTCTTCTATGGTAGCACCACCAGCCTGATTTGGGGCTTGCTTGCTACCAGACGTTGCAACTATGCCCCCTTGGGGCAGCGCCTTCCTCTGAGGGGCAGCAAAGAATTTTTGTTCCTTGTGGCTGCTAAAGCTTTGCGTCGTGCCGGAAATATCCGCAAAGTCATCAAGACTCTTGGTGCGGTGATGCTCAGCGGTACGCAGATCTTTAAAGTCGTAGATGCTCTTAGTAGGCTGATGCCCGCTCGTGCGCAGGTCTTGGTAGTCATCGATCGAGTGCTGCGGATCGCGCGCGCGCAAAGGCTCCCTCGTGCGCAGATCTTGGAAATCATCTAAGCTCTTGGTGCGCTGATGTACTGGAGTTAAGTTTGCGTAATCATCAAGACTGCGCGTCGGCTGCGGCCCGGTCAAATGCGGATTGACCGCCCCACCCTTTTCATGGGCCCAGGCATCAAATTCGTCGGCGAGCGCCTGCTCTTCACGCGCCTTATCGGCGGCACGCTGCGCCTTATCGGCGTCAATTTGCGCCAAACGCGCCTGGAGGTCACCGGCACGGGCCGCGACCTCGGCTTCATATTGAGCGCGCGCGTGGGCCCGTTCTTGCTCCTTGAGCGCTTGGTCAGCGGCAAAGGAACCATCTTGTAAGGCGTTAAAGGCCGAGCTTGGAGCATCCGGGTCAACCGGCTCTTGCTCCATTAAGGCCGCGCCCGAGCCAATGGCATCTAAGGCCGAAGCACGGGCCTTGGGCACTAAGGACTCGCCTTGTGCTTGTAAGGAGTCAAGCGCAGAGTTGCGCTTTTTCTCCTCGACCGGCTCAAATTGGTAGGAGCCGTGATGGGCGGCATTGGCGGCTTTGACCTGAGCTTGATCGCGCTCTTGCTGATCGTACAAGGACGAGGCCAAACGATCGCGATGCTCCTTATCACGTTGAGCCTGCTCAGCGGCGCGCTGCGCCTTATGCTGCGCGAGCACGGCAAGATTGTGCGAGCGACTTTGCGCCTGTTGGCGCTCGAGCGGACTTAACTTTTGTAAGGAGCGCTCTTGCTCTTTAAGCATAGCCGCCGCTTGATGCTGTAAAAAGTTGTCATCAGGACGGGCTGAGCGCACCGCTTGTTCTACTTGTGCCGCCCGGTGTGCTTGGGCCCGTTGCAGGCGCGCGGCAGCAGCATCAGTTTTGGCTTGCTGCGCTGCCTGTTGCGCCGCTTGGCGTTCTTGTTGTTCTTGCAGCTGTTGCTGCCGACGTAAGCGGGCAGCCTGCTGCTCATCGCGCCGGGCTTGTGCCAGCTGCTGGCTGCGCTCCACGCGCTCTTGACGTGAGCTGCGCACCGCCGGGGCCGTATGGCCCATCCGCTCGTTAATGGCCGCGCTATCACGGGGTGCCACCACTTTCGGGCCTTGGTGCCTCATGCGCTCGTTAATGGCCGCGCTATTGCGCGGGGCTACCACCTTAGGCGCGGCTTGATTTGAGCTGGAGCGCGGGTGACTTGGGTGCGGCTTGACCACCTGGGCTTCAGCGTTTTGGCTTTCCCTAATGCGCTGTGCCTGCAAAAAGCGCAGATCGGCCTCGCTCAAGCCTCCTTCGTGATGGACGTGCGTGGCAAATTCATCATAATCGCCCTCGGCATAATCAGTCCCGCTGCTGCCAGTCTCAGACGAGGCGTGGTCTTTTTGCTCCAGATAGGCGTCGCTGTAGACACTCTCATGCGCCTCAGCCTGAGCTTTGGCCGCAGCGGCCGCCTCTTCTTGGCGGGCTTTGGCCTTGTACTCGTCGGTATAGACGCCCTCTTGCTCGCGCGCCACATCTAAGGACAGCGGAATATCTTCGATCTTGCCTTGACCGCCGACCATGATGGCGCCCCGGCGCGGACCGCGCTCATGGGTGGTTTCGCCCGAGGCGATCTGACCTACGGGGGTGATATCGAGCTTGAGATTACCTGATTGCAGCGATTCTTTGGCGTCTGAGCGCACTTGATTGTACTCAGAGGCCTCGAGTTTTTGCTCGGCCGACGGGATTAAATCAGGATTGATGCCGCTTTGAGCGTAATCAAAGATTTGGGTCTCATCATTGAGGTCAAAGCCTTGGTCATACCACTCATCAGCTGCCGCCTGAGCAGCTGCGCCTGGCGCTGCATGCTGTTTTGAGCTGTCAGAGAAACTAGCCATAGCAAACCTTAACGACGAACCTCAGGCTATCGGGCTCCTCAGACCGCTAGCCTCCAACCAAAAAGAAACAGACAAAAAAAGAACTGATTGAGCATTACACCCCACAGCCAGAGCGCCAAGAGAGAAAAAAAAGATCCCCTCCTCTCTCCCTGATCTACACGGTGCGCATTAGCGCCCAATCCTCATTATTAGCGCCTTTCATGCCAATGCACTGATGACAACAAGAAGGCGTACTGGCCAAGAAGCACTAGTGCCGATTGCACCCGGTGCGCAGCGGCAGGAACGACGTTGTGCTCCACGCTCAGCTTAAACCTTTAAAACCACAGCTGAAAGCGCTTTCATAGATAATTATAGGATGCTCACAGCCCCCAAAAATGTAACTAGAGCCCCTTTTTGCGCGCAGTTTGGTCTCAAGTTTTGACTTGCGGGCATGTTTGGAACTGGGGAGGTTTTTGTCCAATTTGTGACGCACCTCTAAAAATGGCTTATCTATCGCGTTAGCGGGCAGTGCTGCGAAAAAGCGTAAAAAGTTCTTTACAGTCAGATAAATTTCCTTATAATGAGCGCTGTCAAAACGACGCACCGCGTTGTTGTGACGACAATTTGTTACATGCCCAGGTGGTGGAACTGGTAGACACGCTACTTTGAGGGGGTAGTTCGCGAGAGTGCGGGTTCGAGTCCCGCCCTG
>CALXXU010000155.1 GCA_944392765.1 uncultured Anaerobiospirillum sp. | reverse complement strand
GCAGCCTGCTGGATGATGGACTGTTGCGACAGGTTAGCGGACTCCTCGGCGAAGTCTGCATCACGGATACGCGAACGGGCATCAGCGGAGTTTGCGGAGACGTTGGACTGGTTGCGGATCGAGGACTCTAAGCGGTTCTGAACAGCACCTAAGTCGGCACGCTGCGAGTCAACCAGCTCAATCATCGATTGAATTCTGTCAATAGCAGCATTAGCACCGGATTGGGTGCTTACATCGAAGCTTACAGTGCCATTATCGTCAAAGATGCCACCAAGAGTATCATCAACACCTGCTGCGGAGGCTAACTTCGAGAAAATGAAGTTGTAAACATCCATAGTGATGATGTTGTCGGTATTAGCGCCAACGTGTAAATCTAAGGTACCGCCCGACAAGTCGCCCTTGGTACGGTAAATCGAACCAGTGGTGAAGCCCTTTAAGATCGAGTTACCACCGAAAGTGGTTTCGTCAGCAATACGGCTGATTTCATCGGTTAACGAAGTAACTTCGTTTTGAATAGCAGTACGATCCTTGCTACCTAAGGTACCGTTAGCGGATTGAACAGCTAAGGTACGGATGCGCTGGAGCATGTTCGAGATTTCGTCGAGGCCGCCTTCAATGGTCTGGGCCAGAGCGATGCCGTCGTTAGCGTTGCGGTTGCCTTGGTTTAAGCCATTGATCTGGGAGGTTAAACGGTCGGCGATTTGGAGGCCTGCGGCATCGTCTTTAGCGGAGTTGATGCGTAAGCCCGAGGACAGGCGGGTGTAGGTGGTGTTCAGGCTGTTCTGAACATTGTTGAGATAACGTTGGCCATTTAAGGACGAGACGTTGGTGTTTACATAAACTGCCATTTTTCATTCCCCACTTAGTTTGTCGCAAGGCAGTTACCACACGGTTCCGGTCTCGCAACACTTGAAGGTAAACAATGCATGTTTTTGCATCTGACACCTTAGTCAATGACCGAAACCAAGGTGGTTCCAATACCTCAAATGGGGTAGCAAGAGAATGGCTTAAATTTAAGGAAAATTAGCGGTTAATAGATAGATTATTGGCACAATAGTTGCTCTATCTATCTATCTATCTATCTATCTATCTATCATACTTACTGAAAAGCTTTAATATATTTTAAAGAATATTAGGCCAAAACGCAAGGTTGCGTGGGGTTGCGCGCGTAAAAGAATAGCGGCAGTGTAGAGAAGAGCTTTCTTGAGATGATACGGCCCGCACTTTGGGGCTGGATATTACAGGTGCGGGCGCTGTGAGATAGGGTAATTAAGTTGAGAGTTAGTGCTCGGCGGTGTAGATAAGCAAGCAGCCGCTAAGGATAGCGACCAAGGAGAAGATGACGCGCACCTTGCCTACAGGGAGCTTCATCAAAAGGCTGGTGCCGACGTAGGCGCCGGTGAAGGACGCGACAATCATGACCGGAATCCAGGCCCAGTAGATTGCGGTCACCGCGCCCACCGTGAATGCACCTACTGCGTTCCAGATCGTGGCCACGAAGATCATGGTGTGCAAGATGGCGCGCTTGAGCTCAAGCCCAAAGACTAAGGTCAAAGTCATGGTGGCAAAAAGACCCGCGCCTGAGCTCAGAGAGCCTGAGAACATACCCACTAAGACGATAAGCAGACAGCCTACGGTGAAGCGTAGCTTGGAGCGGTGCTCTAAGCCCTGCGCACCAAAGCCGCGCTTAAACAGGGTATAAAAGCCCATGGCAATGGTGACAAAACCGACCGTGAGCTCGGCGGCATGGGTTGGAACATTGATGACGATGAGGGTACCAGCGACCACCGCAGGACAGCCAATAAAGAGCATCGCCAGAGCAACCGCTTTGTCGATGGCGTAGTTGTTGGACTTCTTCTTGGCTAAGGCTCCGATGCCTAAGAACACCACCGCAACCTTATGGGTACCTAAGGCCGTGGCAAAAGGCAGTCCCATTAAGATTAAAAGCGGGAACTGAACAAACCCGGCACCACCACCTGAGACCGAGGCAAAGAGGTTGGCGGTGAAGGTAAAGGCAAAGACCAAGATTTGGTCAATCAGAGCTGAGGTGTCCATGAAGTTGGGGCGTAATCCTGAAAAGCTGAGCGAAATAAGTCACAGGCCCGAAGTCAGCATGTGCAAAAAGCGTAAGCATAAGTGCAAGCCCAGTGGCGCGGCGCTAGCCTAACGCATCTTGCCTTTGCGGTAAAGCCTTGCGCCCGCAAAGCATTCTGTCAGGTACTCTTTTGGGTGTGCACAGTGAAGTGTTTCCTTGGAACTTATGGGAATGAGGCTAGTTCAGTGCTCCGTGGACAACGTAGGGCATGGGCGTGGCGTAAGCAGCTTGCCGCCGTTGTAGTGAATCACGTGATCTGGATGCTGGGCTATCCAAACCTCAGTGTCCCAAGCCAGTTTGTCGGCAAACTTCTTGAAGGTTTTGAAGTCAGGAAATGCAGTGATGTAGATCTTGGCACAGGGCACAGAGGCTGTTAGGACATCGAGTTCACGAACACGTTTGGGCTCCATTGGCCCCACGGAGGTGACGGCTTCAATCAGGAAAAGGCACTTATTTTCCTCAGAGTAGAGCACGACATCAGGCATTTTGTCGTGAACTGAGATTGTGATGCCTAAAGCGCCAAGTGAGGCTTCATCCTTGACTAAGTCCTTGTTGACGGTATCACCCACATAAAGGCATGCACTGTGTGGAGCAAATCGTGGTGCAAACTCTTCTATGATGTCCTTTTGTAGCTGGTTATGGGCTCCAGCTGAGAAGCTAAGCTCGGATCCGTTGATCTTTACAGGCAGCTTACTCAACTTACGCTGGGACGCATATAGCTGTACTAAAGTTGGATGCTGCTGATGAAAAGTAGCTAGCAGGGGCTCCCAGTTTGTGGTGCCAAAGCTTTTTATGAGATTGAGCATTTCGGCAGTGAGGCGATAGCGGTAGTTGCCGCTATTGGTTGCCATACCATTGTCTTCGATGAAGGCGGCATTACGAAAGTGATGCATCGCTCGTTTACGAAACGTCTCACGCGAGTTCTCTGCGTAAGATGTCCCTAAGTTAGCATTTGAGAAGATGATAACATCATGAATGCGCAGCCAATGATTAGTGGCTTGGGCCCAGGACATGTTTTCTGTGAGTCCAGCCAAAGCTAATAAGGCGCAACAGCAGGTGTTTGTTTGCTGGGACGCTGGTAGTTGGAGCGCAGCGAGGATAGCTTGGGCTTCAGCGATTTTGCTCATAGGAATCTCATTAAGATTTGGTCGCAAGCAGCTTCGGACATATCGTGTCCTTGTAGTAACGCCTCTCCCATGGCCGAGATCGTGTTGATCGGTGGCACGGGCATGGCGTTGATCTCAGTCGAGTTAACCTGGGTCGAGCCGTTGAGTAGGCGATAGTAGCGATCGTATGGCGTCGAATTAAAGAGCACGTAGAGTCCATAAACCACGTCCTCAGAGAGCTCCTTTTGCCCGCAGATAAAGTTGATTTTATTCTGCGTGCTGATTTGCTCGTACTCAGGGAATTGGCGTGCTAGATACACGCCGCATTGTAAGCGGCGTGGCTCTTCCTTCGCGGTAAAGCGCTTCACAAAGAGATAGTTGGAGTTCTTTTGCAGCAAGCCACCTTGCTCGGTGACTAGGAACTCGTGCTCCTTGCCCAGCGGAAATTGCACTTGGCCTTTTTTGATATGGTGTGCATAGAACAGTGGGACAGCATGTGCTTCGGCGTGATCACGTAGCGCCGTTTGGTTGCGGTAATCCACAGTTAAGCCGGTGCGCATTTTAAGGCCAAGTGATGGCAGCGTATCCTTGAGGCGACTGAGTTGCTCAAGTGTTTGCGCTTCCTGTTCATTGGTGATCAGGTACACATAATTGGCAGGGCCTTGCACCACCGTGTGATAAGGCACTTGAAATGAGGTGAGCTCAGAAAAGTCGCCATTGCTCTGGCTGGTACTGACCGTTATGCACTCAGGACGCTCAGTTGTCTTCTTGACCTTGATGATCACCGTTTCTTGCAGCACGCTTTCCTGGGTAAAGACCTTATCGCGGCTGACAAATAGGTGGATGTGCTCTAATGCGCCCTGAGTTAAGAATTTGGAGCGAAAACGCTCGAAATAAGCTCCAGAGGTCCACGAGCGAGGAATGATGTACACCAGTTCACAGGAGTCCTTGAGATTAAAGAGGCTCATGGCCGCAAAGAGAAAATAGAGGTTTGGGGCGCCGTAGCAAACGTCAGGTAAGGTCTGTGCTTCAGGCGCATCCTTAGAAATCTTGCAATAAGGTGGGTTGCCGATTACTAAGTCAAACTTGGGCGCATCGGCTTCTAAGCCCAGCTCATCGTTATAGGCCGCAGCCTGCGAGAGGATGTAGTTGTCGGCTTTGATCTGATAGGTAAGCTCTATCTGGCAGTGTTCCTTGACCCAAGCTAGGTTAGAGCGCAGCAGGGGCAGCACCTGCGGGTCGTTTTCATAGCACACCAAGTCAATTGCTGTCACCTTCGGCATTTGCGCGAGGCGCTCAATTAACGCAGTCGCAAGCATGCCTGAGCCAGCACCTGGATCTAAGATAGATACTGTGCTTGGTATAGAATCGAGGTCAAAGAGACGAGCCATGAACTGGGCTGTTTCACAGCTGGTAAAGAACTGTCCATAGCTCTTACGTTGAGCCTTAGGCATCTGTTCGATGTAATTGCTGGTTGCGGTGGCAACAAAATCAATCAGGCTCATGCTTCACCTCGTTTTTAAGGTTCGTGCTTTATTTGGTCTGGTCAAAAAAAAGCGTTTAGGCCATCTAGGACTGACTAGTTGACATCCTCCCCTCTCTTACGAGAGGGGATTCCTACGGCGAATCAGAGTCCTCAACCAAAATAGCTTATTAGGCT
>CALXXU010000154.1 GCA_944392765.1 uncultured Anaerobiospirillum sp. | reverse complement strand
TCTTAACTTAAAGAACCCACACAGATTGTCATTTACCAAATTTTCAAAGAACCCCAAAGCGCTGGGCTTTGGTTTTTGTCAGCGCATCGCTGCGTGACAACGGATGCGTATTTTAGAGATTTTTGACCGGGGGTCAACACTTTTTTAAAAATCCCTAATCTCCTAGCTTAATCTTAGCCTTAAAAATCCTCAAGGAAAAGCTATTTTATGCGGTTTAGTGACCCAGGTCACGTCATTTAACTTTATTTTAACGCCAACATCCCCAACAATCAGGTACACTGAAAAGTTACCTGCCCACGATTAACCAACCCCACCCCCTGCCCCTCTCAGCAGGTCAGGCCCCGCACTGATTGCCCCGCACTTGAGCCCTAACGGCCGCACTTCATACTACGCACCTCAGTGCCCGCACCGCGAAGCTCAGCCTTTGCCTTCACTTTTCTCAGCGCCCGCCCCAAAGGTATCACCTAGCCCCTACGAACTCATATCGGGCTCAAGCAGTCCCGTTGCGCGCACTTTCACCTTGTGAGCCAACCGATCCTCAAGTGCAATGAGTCGGGCACAGCTTTTTACTCAGGGCACCCCACCCAGGCTCCCCTATCACGCTCAGCTGCTCCCGCGCCCTTGCGTTACGGGCAATAAAAAAGGCCTGGCCGTAGTTTGGTTAACCACGATCAGACCTTTTTGGGCAGTGCGCGAACGCACTGCACTATACTTTCTTCCTTTCTTCTTCTGGAGCTAGCTTACCACTGGGGCAAGCCAAAATCTAATGATGCTCACTCAGGGCCCGCTTGGCGCCGCCCCTGATCCTTAGTTGCACTTAGTTGTTCTTAGCGCGAGCCAAAGCTTGGGCCATTGTGTGGCAAGCTACCTGGCACGCCGGAGGTAATGCCTGGCGTTGCCCCACTGCTGCCGCCATTGGCACGCGGATTGTGCTGGACGTTACGCGACTGCGCTAAGCCCCGCTGGCCGCCCGCTACTTGGCCGCTTGCTAGTTCTGCTCGGGGACGGCTCCCGTCTTGCTTCTTGGTGCAAGACAAAGCACCCTCATCGCTAATGTCCAAGACATACTCGACGTTTGGCATCAGCTCACCTTGCAGAATCTTAGTGGAGAGTGGATCTTCAATCTCGTTTTGGATCGCACGGCGTAATGGACGAGCACCAAAGACTGGATCAAAGCCCACCTTAGCCACGTAATCGTAAACGTGATCGGCCACCTCAACCTCAAGGCCTGCATCCTTTAAGCGCTGGCTTAAGGTCTTGAGCTGAATCTTGGCGATCTGCTTGATGTTCTCGTGGCTTAATGGGTGGAATACCACGGTCTCATCAATACGATTCAAGAACTCTGGCTTGAAGTTCTTTTCCAAGATCGTGAAGAGCTTAGCCTTGATCTCATCATATGGGATCTTGCCACTCTCCTCTTGAATCATCGACGAACCCAAGTTCGAGGTCATAATGATCACCGTGTTCTTGAAGTCCACGGTGCGCCCTTGGCCATCGGTTAAACGGCCATCGTCTAAGACTTGCAGCAAGATGTTGAAGACATCTGGGTGCGCCTTTTCAATCTCATCGAGCAGGATTACCGAGTACGGGCGACGACGAACCGCCTCAGTTAAATAACCGCCCTGCTCATAGCCCACGTATCCTGGAGGAGCACCGACCAGACGCGAGACTGAGAACTTCTCCATAAACTCAGACATATCGATACGAACCATCGCCTTTTCCGTATCGAACATAAACTGAGCTACCGCCTTGCACAATTCGGTCTTGCCCACACCGGTAGGACCTAAGAACAAGAACGAACCAATTGGGCGGTTTGGATCGGACAAGCCCGCACGGCTACGGCGAATGGCCGAAGCAATCGCGGTAACGGCTTCATCTTGACCGATGACGCGCTGGTGTAAGTTGTCCTCCATGCGCAGGAGTTTCTCGCGCTCACCCTCGAGCATCTTGGCGACCGGAATACCGGTGGCACGCGAAACCACTTCTGCAATCTCGGCATCGGTGACCTTGTTCTTGAGCAGTTCGGTGTGCTGATTCTCCGTCTTACCGGCAGCTTCCAGCTTGCGCTCTAAGTCTGGGATAACGCCGTATTGGAGCTCACTCATCTTGGCTAAATCGCCATTGCGCTTAGCGACTTCAAACTCATGACGAGCGTTGTCGAGGTCAACCTTAAACTTTTGGGTACCCTCGAGCATCATCTTCTCATTGTTCCAGATCTCTTCTAAGCGGCGATACTCTGTCTCGCTCTCAGCGATCTCCTTCTCAATGGCTTCAAGGCGCTTCTTACTGGCTTCATCCGTCTCTTGCTTAACCGCTTGCTGCTCCATCTTTAATTGGATCAGCTTGTGATCTAAGCGATCTAACGGCTCCGGCTTCGAGTCAATCTGCAAGCGGATGCTGGCGGCGGCCTCATCGATCAGGTCAATGGCCTTATCAGGCAGTTGACGATCGCTGATATAGCGATTGGATAAGGTTGCCGCTGCCACAATCGCCGGATCGGTGATCTCGACGTGGTGGTGAATCTCGTAGCGTTCCTTTAAGCCACGCAGAATCGCAATCGTGTTCTCAACCGACGGCTCATCGACCAGCACCTTTTGGAAACGACGCTCTAAGGCGGCGTCTTTCTCAATGTACTGGCGATACTCGTCTAAGGTAGTCGCACCGACGCAGTGTAATTCACCACGGGCTAAGGCTGGCTTGAGCATATTGCCCGCATCCATCGAGCCCTCGCCCTTACCGGCGCCGACCATGGTATGCAGCTCATCGATAAATAAGATGACCTTGCCTTCTTGCTTGGCCAGCTCATTTAAGACCGACTTTAAACGCTCCTCGAACTCACCACGGTACTTAGCACCAGCGATCAAGGCACCCAAGTCCAGCGTCAGCACACGCTTATTGCGCAGGCCCTCTGGAACCTCGCCCTTGACGATACGTTGGGCTAAGCCTTCGACAATGGCGGTCTTACCGACACCAGGCTCACCAATTAAGACTGGGTTGTTCTTGGTACGACGTTGCAGTACCTGCATGGTGCGGCGAATTTCTTCGTCACGGCCAATCACTGGGTCGAGCTTGCCTTGCTCGGCGCGCTCGGTTAAATCGATGGTGTACTTAGCTAAGGCACCACGGGCACTTTCAGCATTCTCGCTATCGACTTTATTGCCCGCGCGCACCGTCTCCAAAGCCTTGAGCAACTTTTCCTTGGTTAAGTTGCACTGCTCTAAGATCCGCTTTAAATCGTTCTCGGTCTCCATGGCCGCCAGGACAAACATCTCCGAGGAGATATAGCTGTCCTTGTACTTCTGGGCCAACTTGTCACTTAAGTTGAGCATCTTGCCCAATTGTGGCGACAATTGCAGGTCACCGCCGACACCATGGACGCGGGGCAGCTTATCTACTGCCTGATCGACCAAGAGTTTTACCGCTTGAGGATCGGAACCCGCTAAAGCCAACAGAGGACGAACCGATCCATCCTCTTGGTTGACCAATGCCGCCATCAAATGCACTGGCTCGATAAATTGGTTGTCATGACCAACGGCTAACGACTGGGCATCTGATAAGGCTTCTTGGAACTTAACGGTAAAACGCTCTAAACGCATTTCGTTCCTCCAAAAAATCTCTACCTAAGCTCAAGCCCTGCCCCGACGTTAGTACGCCGCGCGTACCTCAGTGTCACCGCGCACCTAAGAGGCCAATGCTGTAAGCCACAGGCTTCAAGCATTGGTTACATCCTAAGTTGTGTTGTTAGCGCAGCCACTGCAACAGTAGCTACCACTTTAAAGCACAGCTTGGAGCCGCTTTAAAACACAGCTTGGAGCCGCTTTAAAGCGTATGCGCTTTATGCGGTAAGGCACTTGGGACTAGACCCTGAGCTCTTACAAACTATGATATGGAGCCGCCCCCGCTAAAATTAAAGGTACCCGCCCAAAATATTTTTTACCCACCCTAACCATCTGAGTTTGCGCCCCATTTCTATGCGTTTTGCCCCAGGTCTCGACCCCTGATGCGTCCGCGCTCTAACGAGTGCGCCCGCGCCGTTCCTCACCTGAAATGCGCTCATCGGCCTCACGGCGATGCTCACATCGGCCTCACCGCACCCGCAATAAAAAAGGCGCCTTGCCGTGACAAGACGCCTCAGTCGCAGGGAGTACCAGCCCCCTGCTTACGCGGGAGCGCATTCCAACTGATGGAACTCATTCCCACTGCGGGAGCACACTTTTCCTAATCGTTAAGCCCGATTAACGGTTGCTCTCCTTTTCCATTAAGAGCAAGTAGCCCGCACCAAAGGTCCATAAGCCCACGGTGCAGCACAGACAGAGGATCTGCACAAAGACCATAAATAGATTGGTCGTGTGGTGCGGCAGGATCTGATGGCAATTCCAGCCATCGGCATTGGCCTCAGCAATCGCATTGTCGAGGGCGCGCCGTGGATTGGTGGTAATTGCTCCGATTAAGCCGCCCATCAATGAGATGCGGCAAACCTTGTTGATCTTTGCCATAAGAAAATCTCCCTAAGTTTGTGTTTGACGAGCTCATTATACGATCAGCTTCAATCAATAGAGCAACTTTTATGTGGAAATGATCACATTGTGCGCACAAATGATCAGCCTTAGCTAAAGTGGCAAAAACCTATGATCGAGTTAAACGATCAAAACTACATGCACGATCTCCCTATGCTCACCTTATCTTAAAATGTTTTGCTCTGAACAATTTACCACCCAAGAACCTATGCTAGGTTCAAACTTGCTTTTAGTCGTACTATGCTCAAACCTCAATCTTGCAACCAGCTTGGGACAAAATAATCTCTAAGGTCAGCACAGGAACGCATATTTGGCACCAGAGTTAGCGAATTAAGTTGCTATGTCTGCTGCTGATGCCTGGTTCCAACTGCTTAATGA
>CALXXU010000153.1 GCA_944392765.1 uncultured Anaerobiospirillum sp. | reverse complement strand
GAAAGTAGGTCATCGCCAAGCTTAAATTTCAAAAAACGACCAAGGCCCGGAGCTGATGCTTCGGGCCTTGGTCGTTTTGGCGCGACCAAAAATTTTTTATTTTGTCTCAAAATTTGGGTAGATGCTTAAATATAAGTTAGGGCATTGAGCGTGCCTTAGGGACTTGCGCAGCACGAAACGCAGCTCCGCTCTGCATATGCCCGTGAGGTGCCTCACTTGGAGTGAGTGCTCCGCCTCTGAAGGATAGCTGCTGCGGCTAAAGCAGAGCCTTAGCGTTTAGCTGGGGCTTGCGATGAGCTGCGCGGCAAGGGCGCGCGGCTGGTGGTATTTAGCTTTGCCTGGTGTGGACGCTGCTGCGCTCAATGATGTGACCTTCCAGACGGCGCACATGCGTGGTCGGTTGCTTGCCCTAGAGCAGTTGGAGCAGGTTGCTCACTGCAAACTGGGCCATCAGCTTTATGTTGACGTCAAGCGTGGTGAGCTCATGGGCCCAACTTGGGTCATTAAGATAGTTGTCGTAGCCTACAAGCGAGATATCTTCTGGCACCTTAAAGCCGCGCTGCTCTAGGGTATGCGCTAGGATCGCCGCACTTGCGTCGCAATTGCAGACAAAGGCGGTCGGCATATGCGCTGGCACACGCTGCTTGGCCGTTCCCTGTACAAAATCAGACGGTAGCGGCGTACTTTCATAGATTTTGCCACTCTCGGGGTCGCGATCGTCGAAGACCCAGGCTGGGTTAAGCTCCAGCTCACTTAACATCAGGGCGCGCTCAAAACCATAAAAGCGATCGGCAATATTGTCAAAACCTACCTGATTGCCAATAAAGCCGAGGCGCCGATGCCCTTTTTTGATGACATGACGCGTGATCTGGTAGGAGTTGATGTAATTGTGCGAGAGCACGGCCGTGAGATCCAAATCCTCATCGTAGTAATCGAGAAGGGTGCAGGGAATCGGCAACTGCGCAAGGAGCTTAAGGTAGTGGTGGGGAAAGGGCCCCATAATGATCAGCCCATCTAATTGCAGGGCTTTATTGGTTTGCTGGGAATTAGAGTTGAGCAAGGTCAAAAGATGCGGCAGTTGTGCTTGCGCGACCTGCTCATCACTCACTTGCAAAATCGTACTCGAGAGCCCATAGCTCGCGGCGGTCGTCGCGGTGAGCTGATAGAGATTCCAGTAAAACGATGTTCCCACGCTGATATAGCGTTGTGCGATCAATACACCGATTTGCTGATTAAGGCGCGGCTGCGCTGAAGCCCCGGCAGTTAACACTGGGGGGGCCAACAGGCGCGGTGTTAGTTGGCTGCTGCTCACCTGCGGGGGCGGCCCCGGCGGCGCTGGATTTAGAACAGTTTTGGTCTGGATCGAGCGTTTGGAGTAATGGGGCGAGAGGATCGCGGCGAGCGGTTTGAGGGGCGCTCTCTTTAGGCTTGGTGCGGCGCTGGTATCCCATCTCTTGGGCAGTTTGCAGAATTTTGCGCCGCAACTCATCTGAGATGGCTCCCTTGCCGTTGATGGCATTGGAGACCGTGACCGTGCTGGTATTGAGCTTTTGCGCGATATCACTGAGTTTTACGCTGGCCAATCTTGATCCTCCGCAAACGGTCTGTTTTAAAGCCCCTGAGGGTGTCTGTCTTAGAGCACCTTAGGGGGGCGCTCTGTCCTAGAGCATCTTAGTGGGTTGCTCGACGGCCCAAACCCCGAGTGGACGCATTGCAGAAACTTGGGAGCTCTCCTGCCATCCGGATGGCCCTTGCTATGTTGAAAATGAAGCGCCTAAGGTCAGCTTAAGCGACTACTTAGCACGTGAGGGTAAAGCGCTACTGGGCAGCAACTGCCAGCACTTTGCCTATTTCCCTGTGCTCATTAAGCTCATCGATGCACAAGACAATCTCTCGATTCAGGTTCATCCTGATAACGCCTATGCCTTAGAGCACGAGCAGCAATTAGGCAAGACCGAGATGTGGTATGTGGTCGATGCCTTAGAGGGCAGCTTCCTCTACTACGGCTTTAAGCGCCCAGTAAGCCCTGAGGAATTTGCGCAAAGCATCAAGGATGGCACCTTATTGGAGCTGCTCAATCAAGTCCCAGTGAAGAAGGGCGATGTCTTCTTTATCGATGCCGGTACCGTCCACGCTATCGGTAAGGGGATCTTGATTGCGGAGATCCAACAAAACTCGAATGTGACTTATCGCATCTACGACTATCAGCGTAAGGATGCCAATGGTCAGGAGCGGGAGCTGCATGTTAAGCAGGCCTTGGCGGTCACCAACTTTGGTTCGGTTAAGCGCCATGACTTCAAGCAGCACCTGGGATTGTGCCCATATTTCTGCGTTGACCGCTTAAGCTTAGATGGCGTGGTGGCCAAGAGTGCTGATCTTTATGCGGATCACCACTCCTTTGTGAGCGTCTTAGTGCTCTCAGGGGAAGGCATCATTGCAGATAGCGGCAGCTGCTACAGCTACAGGGCTGGAGATAGCTTCTTCATTCCAGCGGCCAGCGGGGCCTTTACCATCTCCGGCGCGATTGAAGCGCTCATCACCACTATTCCTGAGAGCCCTGAGGCCTAGAGGCTATGCTCGAGGCTGAGCCCTGCATTTGAGATGTCCTAGCCATAAGTGTAGGGCGGCAGACTGAGAAAACTTCAAACGCTGTGTCTTTGAGGCACGGCGTTTTTTATTGGCACCAGGGGGCGCCGCGCGGATTTGCGTCAATGCTGCTGCTAGCTCCCGCAGGGCGAGCGCAGTAAGTCGGCAGCGTGGGCAGTCATGGCTCGGAACGTAGGGGCCAGTGAGTCCAGATGGCCCAGTGAGTTCAGATGGACTCGTCTTAGTCCAGATCGAACTCGTCTTCGAGCAAGGCGTGAAATTTACCGGGCTTAGCTCTGTTCGCGGCAGCGATCGTCAAGTGGGAGCCCGTGTGCTCGCCACTTGGCAGGTCGTGGAGGCTTTTCCAAGAAAGCTTGGCATAAGTGTGCAGCGTCTTAGGTGGGTGATACTTAGGGCGGGGCTTGATATTAGCGCGGTTACCTGAGTGCTTATGCTTGATTTGGTGCTTGGAGGTGCCTGAACCAGGCTGGGCCGAGCTCGAATAGGCTGCTGAGTCGTAAGGGTGGCAAACTTTGAGTAGCTCGTAGAGGTGCAGATCGCCTGGCTCAGATGCGGCAATGTTCTGAAAACCTTTGAGCTGCTCTAAGTCGTTGGCCGGTGGTAGAACCGATACGGCCGCAGGAGGCTGAGTTTTCGCTTTACGGCGCGGGGACTCGCTGTCACTGTGGAAAAAGAGCGCTTTGAGCGGATCGAGCTCAAAATCTTGGTGCGGGCCATTTTGCGTTTTAAGTTTGCCTTCGGTTAAGTACGTATGGCCATTGAACTTCATCCGTTTAACTGCGCCCTTGGGGGCTGCTAACGCGATCGATTTGATTAAGAATGCGGTACCGCACTCGCTGATGACCGCGATAGGAGTATCAACCAAGTCTTCGATGGTGCGGTAGTTGAGCCAGTAGTAGGTATCGGTATTGGTGTAGCGCAGCAGGGGTTTGACTAACCAACCGGTAAGCTTGACCTCACAGTTGACGAAGTTAGAGCGCAGCTCAATGATGGTATCGATTTGCTGGGAATCAGGCAGGATCAAGAGCAAACGTAAAATCTTAGATTCGCTGGAGGGGGCGCTGGTTTGAAGGCAGAGACTTGCTGTGACACAGTAGCGGTCATGACCTAAGAGGCCTAGGGGCAAGGGCGTGTCGAGAAATACCCCTTTGATGCTGATAGTTGGGACAGTTTGCGTCATGAGGTGCTCCTTGATAAAGGCTTAAGAAATGGCTCCTCATTGCGCAAAATACGAATGGCAGCTCGAGGCTACCGTCTTGCTGCACTAGGCTACAGTGAGAGGTCATGCCCTGATGCCTGCACACCGATGCAGGGCAATTAGTCTTGAACCAATGGCGGGTGTAGTTGAAAGTAAAAACCGGATATAGACGCGGTAACGCTGAGTCGTGGTAATGTGCTCGCGCATTGGGGCGTAAGTCACGACGTTGAGGGCGTAACTGCTAGTTACATAGTACCCCTTAGTTACAAGCGATATTTAAGCTAAATTCAGGGACAAAACCACCGTAAGCGTTTGTGACTGCGATAAATATGCGGTTTTGCCCTAATTAAAGATTTTGGGTACTAATTGTTGAATTTGTCGGCTACATCGCAAATTTGAGGAGCCAAGTCGATAAGAATGGCTTACTTGTCCGACAAAGTAGGCAAAGAAGGGGAGCGGCAGCCTGCTCGACGCGCACTCATCAGGTAGGGATCGCTGCTTGCGTGCCTGGTTCATAGATTCGCTGTTGGTTGGCGGCCGGAGCGTTGGGCCTGGTCGCAAGCTCTGGGCGTCGGCCGTAACTTGCGCAGTTCCTTTAGGGCAGGGGGCTTCTTTAGAGCAGGGGGCTTCTTTAGAGCAGGATGGACCTTAGGAGTGGGTTGTCTCTTTAGGAGTGGTATGTCTCTTTAGGGCCTGGGCGGACGAAAAACGCTCCCAGGTCACGCTGTTGCGTAAGGCCAAACGATGCTTTGAGGCAGAAAGCAGAGCGAAACCTCATTAGGTGGTGCAAGGTAGCGCTGAGCCTGGTGGCTTAAGTGAGATGCGAGCATGTATAGGCGCAAGGGGTGGCGGCTGAGCTCCGTACCTGGCAGGTCGGAAGTGACGGGCGCGTTCTGCGCGGCCGTTGGGTGAGCAGAGTTAGGCGGTGCGGGTAGTTCTCTAAATTAACTGTGAGGGGGTACTGGGGCATGGCCGGGGCGTTTAAGCGAAGTTTGTGCGCTTTTAGGGGTAAGATCTGATTTTGAGGCGATAGAAAAAGATTAAAGTTGTGAGCTGGTTTGAACTTTTTGGTTTTATGGCTAAAACCTGATAAATATCAGCTTTTTCTGGGTAATATGAAGCCTAGATTAAGCGCGTTTTAGCCTGAGATTTAGAAAAAAATGAAAACAGGTGTTGACCCGCTGTAAAAAATCTCTAAAATACGCATCCGTTGTCACGCAGCGATGCGCTGACAAAAAACCAAAGCCCAGCGCTTTGGGGTTCTTTGAAAATTTGGTAAATGACAATCTGTGTGGGTTCTTTAAGTTAAGA
>CALXXU010000152.1 GCA_944392765.1 uncultured Anaerobiospirillum sp. | reverse complement strand
GTCGGGGGGGTGGTGGGTGCCGGCGGGTGGGTTGGTTCTTGCCCGGAAATGGGTTTTTTGGGGTAAACCCCCCCCTAGGCGCAGCCCTTTTTTTTTTTTTTTTTTGTTTCTATTTTACTTCAGGCAGCGCCCCGTAAAACCAGCTACGGAGGGGTGAGTTTTATCGGTGAGCTTTTTTAGTCAGCTACGACTACAGCACTCACGGCAGGTAAGGTGACCTTGGTGCCCTCAAGCTTGATTGCGTCGTTGGAGGCCAGCAAGATCTTGCCTTGAGTTGGCAGCTCATACTCGGTGGCGCGATCCTCGAAGTTGGCGACCACGTAGAGATTCTTGCCATTTAACTCACGGGCATAAGGTACGACGTACTCTGCGTTTGGCTTGAGACCTACGAACTTACCGTAGGTTAAGAGCTCCTTGTACTCTGGATTCTTCTTTAAGGCGATTAAGGCCTTGTAGAAGGAGAAGACGCTCTTAGGATCATGGCGCTGAGCGGCGACATTGACGGTCTGGTAGTCCTGGTGCACCTTGAGCCAAGTGATGGCGGCGGTGGAGAAACCAGCATTCTTGTCGTCCGACCACAGCATTGGGGTGCGGGCGTGGTCACGCGACTCAATGTTGAGGATATCTAAGGCCTGCTGCTCAGTTAAACCAGCCTCTAAAGCGGTCTTGTAATTGTCCTTGGCATTGACGTCATCAAACTCGTAGATCGAGTTGAAGTGGGTATTGGTCATGCCGATCTCTTGGCCTTGGTAAATAAATGGCATACCGCGCAGCATTAACAGCACAGCAGCAAAGGCCTTAGCACCATCTGGGTTTTGAGCATGGCGTGGCAGATAGTAGGATACGCCACGTGGCTCGTCATGGTTCTCGAAGATCGGGCACATAAAGCCGATATCGTTGACGCGCTCTTGCGAGGCAAAGATCGTGTCACGCCACTTAGCGATCGAAACTGGACGATAGCGGTAGTAGGCTGGGTACTTCTCGTTTAATTCGCGAGCCGAGAAGTCGAAGATGGTCGAGAAGAAGCCGTTATCGCCGATGTAGTTACCAAGAGAAGCGGCGTTGACACCAAAGGCCTCAGCTACCGAAATCGCATCGTGTGGCTTGAAGGTCTTATCGTTCATCTCGTACAGGAAGGTGGCGGCCTGATCGGAGAGCTTAGCGGTCATCTGATTGGCAGCACACATACCATCTGGGCCATCAGCTGGTAAGCCAGGGAAGGTTAAGTCCTTGGCGATATTCATGATGGCATCAACGCGGAAGCCTGCTACGCCCTTATCAAGCCAGAAGTTGATCATGGCAAAGAGCTTCTCGCGCAGTGGCTCGTAGTACCAGTTGAGATCTGGCTGAGCCTTAGCAAAATAGTGCAGGTAGTAGAGGTCCTCGCCTTCGTGACCAGGCAGTGGCTCCCAAACCGAGCCACCAAAGTAGGAGCGCAGGTTATCAGGAACTTGACCGTTCTTGGCCTTGGCGATGTAGAAGTACTTGGCCTCTTCGCAATTTGGATCAGCGCAGGCCTTTTGGAACCACTCGTGCTTGTCCGAGCAGTGGTTGATCACGAGGTCTAAGATGATGTCGATGCCACGGGCCTTAGCCTGAGCTAAGAGCTCATCGAAATCTGCCATCGTGCCGAAGACTGGGTCGATATCTTGATAGTCAGAGATATCGTAGCCTTGGTCGACAAATGGGCTCTTGAAGATAGGGGAAAGCCATACTAACTCGACGCCTAACTCTTGCAGGTAATCGAGCTTGGAGATGATGCCGCGTAAATCACCGATGCCATCGCCGTTGGAGTCACAGAACGACTTTGGATAAATCTGGTAAGCGGTCTTGCCGTGCCACCACTTCTGTTCCATAGAAAACCTCACTTACAACTCTCACCACAGGTTCCATCTTGGCCTTTGAACTTAAAGCTCAACGGCGCAAATAGGACAGCTGAGCCCACACACAGCTCAGCTGTGCCCTTGGAACAAGATGGAGAATAATGCGGATTGACCTGCCCTAAGCGCAATGCTCACAACTGCCGCAAGGTTCTCATCACAGGAAACTAGCAAAAAAAGCATCAGGTACTGTCCATGGAGGAGAGCATGGTCAGCATCAGCAATTAGTGCAATCGTGAACCTCGCAGAGGCAACTGCCTGGCCTCAGTTTTTGCAGTCTAAACAGGAACTTCTGCAAAACTGTGTTCGTCTGAACACGGTGCTCATTCTAGCCAAAGCAAAAATTTCATGTGTTCTTTAGCGGCACCTAAAACTTTCCGATTTTGACCTTTATCCGAATTTTTGTGACGCCATCGACAAAATTTGCTCCCACCATAGATATCCGTAGTGCCCTAACAAATGCGACAAATATCGGCGGGCACGCATGTAGACGGGAAAATTTAAGTTGAGCTAGGCAGCTTTACCTCAGCAGCTTGCTAAGATGGTGACAAGAAGGTGATTTTTATCAGGGATCTTGATGCTCCAAATCTTCAGCTTGGCACTGTTAGGGGATGCAACGACTAGCTCACACCAAATTTTCCCGTCTACATGAAATTTTCCCGTCTACATGGCGGGCACGAGCACATCTGCCCTAAAGATACTTCTGCGTCGAGCAGGTGCAGGTCAACTTGTGTTTTCTTGTGTCAAGACGGATCCGCCGTTTGGGGGATGCGGTCTGTTTTGTCTATGATGTCATCATTTTTGCAGCAAAATTCTGCAAAGTTCTGCAAAAAATCAGCAAAGAAAAAAAAATGATGCGGGGTGCGTAAAAGGAGGGGCACTTGCACGGCGGTGTGTGAGGAGGGGATGCAGAGCGCAGCGAGCGCTATGCTGGGGTTGGCTGGTTGGCGGCGCGCTAAAGCTAACGACTCTGCTTGCTGTAAGCACGCTAAGCTCAAAGCGCTTGCTGTGAGTTTAGCGTGCAGGGAATAAAAAAAGCAGGCCGGAGCCTGCTTTGGATTAATGAAATGCTCTTTTGAGCAGAGCAGGCGGTGGTGACACCTGCTCGAGGTGTGTTATTGCTTAGAGCTCAAAAATCGCTTAGAGCTCAATAATAGCCGAGCTGCCTTCTGCGACCTTGACCTTGCAGCAGTCAGTGCACAGCTTGACGTCGCCCGAGCTTAATAACAAGGTCGACTCCTTGTTAATGTCGAAGACAACTGGCTCAGCACCGAAGTTAGCGATGATCATAATGGTCTGATCGTGGCCTTGGCGTAAGTAAGCTAAGGTGTGATCGTTAGGATCCTCTAAGGCAATGAAGTTGCCGTAGGTGAAGGTCTTGATGTACTTAGGATCCTTACGTAAGGCAATGACCTTCTTGTAGTAGTTGAGGACCGAATCAGGATCTGCACTCTCGCTCTTAACATTGACGGTCTTGTAATCCTGGTTGACCTTCATCCAAGGCTTGGCGCTGGAGAAGCCTGCGTTCTCGGAATCATCCCAGGACATTGGAACACGACCGTGGTCACGAGCTTGGTCATTTAAGATCTGCAGAGCTACGGCATTGGATAAGCCATGGCGCATGCAGTTCTCGTATTGATCCTTGGATTGGCAGTCATCTAACTCATCGATATGATCGAAGTGAGTGTTGAGCATGCCCAGCTCTTGGCCTTGGAACACGAATGGAATACCCTTTAAGGTCAGGTTGACGGTACCTAAAGCCTTAGCACCACGAGCGTTGTGCCACATTAAAGGCAGGTAGGTCGAAACACCACGTGGCTCGTCGTGGTTCTCGATAACTGGGGCTAAGAAGCCAACATTGCCAGCGGTCTCTTGGGCACCGAAGGTAACCTCACGGTACTGCTTTACCGAAAGCTTCTCAAAGCCGTAGAAGCAGTAGTGCTTGGTTAAAGCCTCACGAGCCGAGAAGTCGAAGATCGAGCCGAAGACACCATCATCACCGATGATCTCCTTGACATTCTCCTTGGTGATACCAAAGACTTCACCGACCGAGAACTTGTCGTGTGGAATGAAGGTGTTATCGTTCATCTCGTGTAAGAACTTCAGAGCGACATCAACGTTCTGAGAGTTCATCACACCGCACGAGCACATGCCGTCACCGACTGAATCGGCTGGGTACATTGGGAAGGTTGGATCCTTACCAATCGACATAATAGCGTCAACGCGGAAACCGGCGATGCCCATGTCAACTAACCACCAATTCATCATGTCGTAGATCTTCTGGCGCAGCTTAGGGTTGAACCAGTTGAGATCTGGCTGCTTCTTGTGGAACCAGTGGCAGTAGTAGAGGTTGTTTTGACCTGGAACTGGCTCCCAAACCGAGCCACCAAAGCAAGCACGTAAGTTGTTTGGAACCTGGCCATCCTTGCCCTCACGGAAGATGAAGTAGGAAGCTTCTTCGCAGGTTGGGTCGGCGCAGGCCTTCTTGAACCACTCGTGTTCATCGGAGCAGTGGTTGACCACTAAGTCCATGATGATGCCGATGCCGTACTTGTCAGCCTCAGCCTTGAGCTTCTTGAAATCTTCCATGCTGCCGAAGATTGGGTCGATATCTTGGTAGTCAGCGATATCGTAGCCCTGGTCAGCAAATGGGGACTTGTAGATTGGGGAGATCCACAGCAGATCGATGCCTAAATCGTGCAGGTAAGGGATCTTCTCGATGATGCCAGGTAAATCACCAAAGCCATCACCATTGGTGTCCTTAAAGGACTTTGGATAGATTTGATAAGCAACTTTGCCGTGCCACCACTTAGTCTGCATTTGTCTCACTCCTAGATGAGTCAGGAAGCCTGGACTCAAGAAATAAACTGACTTAGAGGAAAAAAGAAGTTGGGCCCGGAGTTTTAACGCTGCTCCAGCGCCCGGAAAATCTGGTAATAAGCAAGCCTGTCTCATAGGAAGCCTGATTCCTAATCTAAGTTTGGCTTGCTTTAGTTACGAGGTGTGTCACCACTGAGAATTGAACTCAGATGGAACTGCATTCAGTGGTTAAAAGTATAGGGGGCGACGGGCGGTCTTTGTTACGCCGAATTAGCCAAAAACTACACTGAATTAACATCAAACCCCGTCATGCGCCTTTCCCGGACGCAAAAAGTGACAGCACTCACAAAATTTTACGGCGTTGCGACGCGGTGTGATCTTAGTCACAAAGACCTAGCAGCCCTCGGTTCTTGTTGGGGACGGGATCCGCT
>CALXXU010000151.1 GCA_944392765.1 uncultured Anaerobiospirillum sp. | reverse complement strand
ACAGCCAACTAAATTTATTTTTAGTCATTACAGTATTAAGCCGGAAATCTAAAATCCAACGAAAAATAGGTGCACCCCTCCTATTTGAACCAAAGTTGCGCTTCGGCGGCGGCGCGGTCAGGGGCGGCTGCGAGCAACTCTTCCTTCTTTTGCATTAAGGCCTCATACCAGAGGCTTTGCTGGAACGAACTCTCAAAAATTGGCAAGAACTTAAAGCCAGCTTCTCGGTGCTTGATCTGAGCCCACAGCGTTTGATCTTCACTGGCTACCAAGCTTTGGTAGGCACAAATCACGCGAATATGCTCGCGATCATAAGCGTGATCGGCCAGCAGCTTAAGCCAGCGGTAGCGATAATGCTCTGGATCCTCGCTCGGGTCTAGCACCCCATAGCGATCGAACACGTAATTTTCCATGGCACTCATTTGCAGCATAACTTGCGCGTAGAGGACAATGCGGCGCTGAACGCGTTCTTGGTCACTTACCTGGTCGCCTTTGGCAAAAATACGCTCAATCTGGCGCTGCCAGTTCCAAGCCGCGCAACCAGAGTCAAAAGCATAGAGTGGATTGGCGGCAATGGCCATTTTGAACGGCTCAATCTTTTGGACCGCCTCTTGATCGTAGCGCGCCACCAGCTCTAATGACTGATTGATCGCGGCTGCGAGCTTAGGATCGACCCTGGTGGCAAAGAGCTGCGCCTCTTCAGTGAAGAATTGCTGAGGGTCCAACTTAAACTGCACTCCGTCCATCTGGCTAAAATAAGCCAGCAACTCGCGCTCAAGTGGTGCAAGCTGCTCAGTGCTGGCCGGGAAATCAAACTCTAGGCGCGGCAAGGTCCGCTGCGACTGCTGTGCAAATTGCTCGGGCGTTACCGGCTTGCGCTTTTGCGCACGCTGCCCACTATTGCGCGCACGCTGTCCTGCATTCTGCCCCATAGCATCCCCTAGTTGTTCCCTTGAGATTAGATTAGACCTTGGGCACGGCACTCCATCATGGCCATGGTCAACATCACGACGTCAAACTTGGTGACACAGCGGCTTTTCATAAACTCCTTCATCAGCCAAATATCTGCGTAGCGGTACTCGTAGAGGGAGTTGTAGATTAGCGGAAAGCGCTTAAACCAAGCGGCAACTCCCGGAGCTTTGAGCCATACCTTGAGCTGTGATCCGTTATCGTCGACATGGATCATCATCGGGTAGATTTGGCTGCACACGCACATTAACACGTCAACGTAGTACCCAATGCGCTGTTCGATGCGATCATAGCGCAGCTCTGGAGTCGGCTTTGAGCAATATTTCTGGGTGCGGGCCACAAAGCCTTTTTTGAAGCTATCCTCGTTTAGGCAAGCAATAGTAGCCTTAAACGGCACTAACTTGTCGTGCGCGACAAAGTCGTGCTGGCGCAGCTGCTCGTAAATCTCGTTGACTTGCTTGACCCGCGCCGCCGAAATCTTCGTGGCAAAGAGCTCAGCTTCACTCTTTAAAAAATCAGCCCAGTCTTGAGCCTGCACCTCAGGGGCTTGCGCGACTTTTCGGCACAGAAAGTCAACTTTCTCCGGTGCTAGCGAGCCCTGTAACATCTCATGCTCAAACTCTTGGCGCGATAAAGCGTCAATCTCGCGGGCCATAGCTCCTCCCAACTAAAAAAACTTTACCCTCTATCTTACCTTACTTGAGCCCCAAAACGACAAAAGCACCTCAAGCTGGGCCTGAGGTGCCTTTTAGTTTCGGGCTGATTAAGCCCTAGTAATTACCTTGTATTAAGGGCAATTACATGGTCTTGTGGCAGGTACGTGCGATAACGTCTAACTGCTGCTCACGGGTTAAGTCGATGAACTTAACAGCGTAGCCCGATACGCGGATAGTGAAGTTAGCGTACTCTGGCTTCTCTGGGTGCTCCATAGCGTCGATGAGCTTCTCAGTACCGAAGACATTGACGTTGAGGTGGTGAGCACCTTGCTCGAAGTAGCCGTCCATTACCTGAACTAACTTCTTGGTACGCTCACCTAAGTCGTGACCTAAAGCATCAGGCGAAATGGTCTGGGTGTTGGAGATACCGTCTAAAGCAAACTCGTATGGGAGCTTAGCGACGGAGTTGAGGGAGGCTAATAAGCCGCTCTTCTCAGCACCGTAGGATGGGTTTGCACCTGGGCTTAATGGCTCACCAGCCTTGCGGCCATCAGGTAAGGAACCAGTAGCCTTACCGTAAACGACGTTCGAGGTAATGGTGAGGATCGAGGTGGTTGGCTCACTGTTGCGATAGGTGTGGTACTTCTTGATCTTGTTTAAGAAGGTCTTGAGTAACCATACGGCAATCTCGTCAGCGCGGTCGTCGTCGTTACCGTAGCGTGGGAAGTCACCCTCGGTCTCGTAGTCAACAACTACACCCTGCTCATTGCGGATGCACTTAACCTTGGCGTACTTGATAGCCGACAGGGAGTCAACTACGTGCGAGAAGCCTGCAATACCGGTAGCGAAGGTACGACGTACATCGGTATCGATTAAGGCCATCTCAGCAGCCTCGTAGAAGTACTTGTCGTGCATGTAGTGGATCAGGTTCAGTACATTTACGTACAGGCCTGCCAGCCAATCCATCATGACGTCGTAGCGCTCCATAACCTCGTTGTAGTCTAAGTACTCGGAGGTGATTGGGCGATACTTAGGACCAACCTGAACTAAGGTCTTCTCGTCAACGCCACCGTTGATTGCGTACAGCATGCACTTAGCTAAGTTAGCGCGGGCACCGAAGAATTGCATCTCCTTGCCAGTCTCGGTTGCAGATACGCAGCAGCAGATGGAGTAATCATCACCCCAGATTGGGCGCATAACGTCGTCGTTCTCGTACTGAACCGACGAAGAAATAATAGAGATCTTAGCAGCGTAGTCGCGGAAGCCTTCTGGTAAGTTCTTGGAGTACAGAACAGTTAAGTTAGGCTCTGGAGCTGGGCCCATGTTCTCTAAGGTATGTAAGAAGCGGAAGTCGTTCTTAGTAACCATCGAGCGGCCATCCATACCGATACCGGCCATCTCTAAGGTAGCCCAGACTGGGTCACCCGAGAAGAGCTGGTTGTAGGATGGGATACGTGCGAACTTGACCATACGGAACTTCATAACGATATGGTCAACTAACTCTTGAGCCTCAGACTCAGTTAAGGTGCCCTCAGCGAAGTCACGCTCAATGTAGATGTCTAAGAAGGTCGAGATACGACCAACCGACATAGCAGCGCCGTTCTGGGTCTTGATAGCAGCTAAGTAACCGAAGTACAGCCACTGGAAG
Organism: uncultured Anaerobiospirillum sp.; assembly: GCA_944392765.1. Lineage (GTDB taxonomy): Bacteria > Pseudomonadota > Gammaproteobacteria > Enterobacterales > Succinivibrionaceae > Anaerobiospirillum. Next base: position 1,932 of record CALXXU010000151.1, on the reverse strand, counting down.
GCCTCACGGGCGTTGGTAGCTGGCTTGGAGATATCGAAGCCGTAGTCAGCAGCCATCTGCTTCATCTGACCTAAGGCACGAATCTGGTCGGTTAACTCCTCGCGCTGACGGATAACGTCATCGGTCATGATGCCGCAACCGCAGTGAGCGAAATCTTCCTTCTTCTTAGCAATTAAGAAGTCGATACCGTACAGAGCAACACGACGGTAGTCACCAACGATACGGCCACGGCCATAGGTATCTGGTAAACCGGTGATGATCTTGTTCTTACGAGCAGCACGCATCTCAGGGGTGTAAGCATCAAATACGCCCTGATTGTGGGTCTTGTGGTACTCGTTGAAGATCTGCTCGAACTTAGGATTTGGGGTGTAGCCGTAGGTGGTGCAAGCCTCTTGGGCCATCTTGATGCCACCGTATGGCATGAAGGCACGCTTTAAAGGCTTGTCGGTTTGCAGACCAACAACCTTCTCTAAGTCCTTGGTGCCCTCGCCGATGTAGGCAGGACCATAGGCAGTAATGCCGGAGACAACTTCAGTCTCCATATCGAGAACACCGCCCTTGGCGCGCTCTTCCTTTTGGAGACCCTGTAAGATGCCCCAGAGCTTGTCGGTATTGGCAGTTGGACCAGCGAGGAAGGACTCATCGCCGTTGTACTGGGTGTAGTTGTTTTGGATGAAGTCACGGACGTCTACTTCATCTAACCAGTGAGTGCCCTTAAAACCACGCCATTCAGTTCTCATAAACGTCTCCTGGAGATCCCGCGAGGGTAATCAGGTAATCAGAAAGTCAGCAGCTGAACTTCACAAAGTTCCGGGCTTGGCGCCCTTAGCTGTGAAAACTCAATCAAATCGAACGAGGCTATTATTCCCTGAGGGCCCGCAAAAAACAAGTAAAGAGCCGCAAGATCCAAGCTTTTTGGCAAGTATCCCTTTATCAATTGCAAAAACGGCAAAAACCTAGACTACATCAGGCTTTGCGCCCAATCTACCCCACTTAGTAGCCCCTTTACTTTCTCACATCTAGCCGCCGCAACCAGCTTTCCGTAACCGTTTACGGAAAAGGAGCCGCCCAAGATAAACACGATAAATAAGCCATTTGTATTGTGAGCAAGCGCACACTTGGCTCGAAGTTGCGTCACTTTTATCACTTGATAGCAGGCACTCAAGTGATAAGGGAATTTGTTAAACTTTGCTAAACACTTTAATAAAAGTCGTTTATAAAATCAAAACAGCCCCACCACCCCAGCAAAATCCGATAAATAAGGGATTTGCAAGCAATTTCATCCACTCAAAGCGGGAAAAACACTAATTTTAAGCAATTTACCCAAATTACTGAAAGAAGCAAATCGGAAAAATTTGCTCCCGCCCCAGTCGCCAAATCGATCCAAGCAGTCTTCTCCTATCACCCCTGAGATGGCAATCAAAAGCCTATATTTATCGCATTTACCCGAAGCAAGTTCAAAATTACTTGGAAGCAACTCAGCACAGCAAGCCTGCGCTCACTAAAAAAGGCCGTAGTCGCCGTAATCCATAAGTTTTGCTTATGCAGACTTTTCGCTACTAACCTCTACCCCAACCTGAAATGACCTGACCCAAATCAAGCACTCAGCCATGACCAATGCAGTTCCACGCCGTCCTTGGCACCAGGTCACAGGCCACGGCAAGCGCCTGCTCCGCCATAGCAAGCGCCGCCCCGCGCCACGACTCAGATCAAGCCTCAGATCAAGCCATGCGCCCTGTAAAGCAATCCGGCAACGGCTGTAGCTCAGGAACACAACTAAGGCTGCGCTCTATGGAAAGTGAGCGGCAGCAAAAAGGCCCATGCCCGCTGTGAGCATGAGCCCTTAAGCTCTGATTTTGAGCTAGTGATGGAGTTTAAAAGTTTTTAACGTGCCTGCTCGCCTCGTGAAGCCTAATTGGATGGCTTGTATCT
>CALXXU010000150.1 GCA_944392765.1 uncultured Anaerobiospirillum sp. | reverse complement strand
CCGTAGCTCAGCTGGATAGAGTAATCGGCTACGAACCGATCGGTCGGGAGTTCGAATCTCTCCGGGTGCGCCATTTCAGAACATTCGGCACTGGCCTCCAGTGATCCGAATTTTTTTGTCCCTAAAATACCGACTATCTTCCCAGATTTTATTTACACTGAGCTCCAAGCCCCATTCTGCGGCCATTTGTGTGCGTCTTGCTAGACCCAATGCGGCCTATAATTGGTCAGACCAGCGCGCCATTTTCCTAAGCCTGATACCACGGGGCATCGTCCTTTCTGGGCAAAATCTTTGCTGCACTCACCCTACGATCAGGTTAAGATAACGCCCCCTGCTACCCCAAAAAGTAGCCCCACTCACTCCCAGCTGCTACGCCCTATTAACTGGGGAAAGCGCTGACTGTTTTCAGATGATGCTTTTGGAGGTCCTATGTCCGACTTTGACTTACAGGCACCCGGCCTGCGCAATCCTCCCAAGGATCTCGATGCCGAGCGCAATTTCTTAGGCGCCATTATCCAAGATGGCTCGCTTTTGAATGTGGTCACCGAAGCGATCGGCCCGCTTGCTGAGGACGACTTTGCCTCGGAAAAGAATCGCATCATCTACTCGACCATCTTAAAGCGCGCTAGCACGATCGAAGACTTCAACGTCACGGTGCTGTGCGACCTGTTAGAGACCGATGGCAAGTTAGAGCGCGCCGGAGGCCGTGCCTATATCGCCTCGCTCTTAGATAGCGCCAACGCCCCGTCCTCGGCGGTGGTCGAGTTTGCTCAGATCATCCGCAATAAGGCCAAGCGCCGTGAGCTTATCTCGGTGAGCGAGCACATCATCGATATGTGCTACCAGCCCGATGGCCGCACGGTTCAAGACATCTACGATCAGGCCTCGGGCCTTATCTTCAAGCTGGTCGAGAACGCCAACCAAAACGTGGAAGGCCCGCAGCCTGCGGTGCCTAAGGCGGTCAAGCTCTTGATGAAGATTCAAGATGACTTGCAGCGTGAATCGATGATGTCAGGCGTCCCAACCGGCTTTACCGAGCTCGATGAGTTAACCCAAGGCCTGCAACCGGGTAGCCTCAACATCATTGCCGCGCGTCCTTCGGTGGGCAAGACCTCCTTTGCCATGAACATCGTGGCCAATATCGCTATGAACCCTAACGTTCACAAGCCGGCCTTGGTCTTTTCCTTGGAAATGCCGACCGAGCAGATTTTGCTGCGTCTCTTGTCGACCTTTGGGCGCGTCAGCATGAACAAGCTCAAGACCGGTGAAGTGCAAAATCATCAGTGGATGGATATGGTTCGAAAGCTCAAGCTTTTAGCCGAGCCGATCAACGGCGAAAACCGCGACAAGCTCTATATCGACGATAGCGGCGACATTACGCCGCTGGAGCTGCGCGCCCGCGCCCGCAAGCTGGCGCTGGAAAACGGCGGCCTGAGCGTCATCATGATCGACTATATCCAGCTGATGCGCAGCCAAAACAAGTACTCCAATCGTACCTTGGAGATCGGTGAAATCTCGCGCTCGCTCAAGCTCCTAGCCAAGGAGCTGGAAGTGCCGATTTTGGCCTTAGCTCAGCTCAATCGTGAAGTCGATAACCGTAAGGATCACCGTCCGTTAAACTCGGACTTGCGTGAATCCGGTTCCTTGGAGCAAGACGCCGACATGATTATGTTCTTGCACCGTGAGGCCATCTACGGTCCGGCCCCCGGCGGCGAGGACAACTCGAACCAGGCGACCCTGATTATCGGTAAGAACCGTAACGGTGCGATCGCTGATATCGATCTGCACTTTGTGGGCGAGTACACCGCCTTCTTTGACAAGGGCTATGCTGAATCAAGCTTTGCTGCCCCAAGCCCGGAAGTCGTCGCCTATTAGGTGCAAGCGCTCAATCGGCTCAAGATCCGCTAAAATAGCCAGCTTGAGGTTTATCCTCGTGGATTGGTTTTGATCTGTCGCAGCAAGGCTGCGGCTTAGGCTATGTCATGAAATCGGTAACTGCTGTCATCAACACTCAGGCGCTCATCTCCAATATTGAGAAGATCAAGAGCTGGGCTCCCCAATCGAAGATTGTTGCGGTGGTCAAGGCTAATGCCTATGGCCACGGCGTCATCACGGTGGCCCAGACCTTAGATCCTAAGGTCGACGCTTTTGCGGTGGCACGTTTACCGGAGGCCCTGGAGCTGCGCGCAGCAGGCATTCAAAAGCCGGTGATCTTGCTCGAGGGCTTCTTAAACGACGAAGACCTGCCGATTATCGCTGAGCAAGGCTTTTACACCGCGATCCACGATGAGGCGCAGCTTGATGCCCTTGAGCGCACCCAGGTACCACAGCCAATTCACGCTTGGCTTAAGATCGATATCGGTATGCACAGGTTAGGTGCCTCCCGCGACGAAGTGGCCCGCATGAAGGAGCGCTTAGAGCATAGCGCCAAGGTGGTTCAGCCGATTGGCCTGATCTCGCATTTAAGCGTCGCCGATTGCCCAGAACAAAGTGACTACAACGAGGAGCAGATCAACTACTTCTTTGAGGTCGCCCAAGGCTTCAGCGGGGACTTATGCTTAGGCAACAGCGCCGGTATCATTTCCTGGCCGAAGGCGCGTACTACCTATGTTCGTCCCGGCATCATCATGTACGGCATCTCCCCTTATGCCGACAAGACCGGCACCGACTTAGGGCTCACTCCGGTTATGACCTTAAAGAGCTCGCTCATTGCCATCCGCAAGATCAAAAAGGGTGAGCGTGTGGGCTATGGCGCCACCTGGACCGCCCCGCATGACACGATCTTAGGTATCGTGGGAGCAGGCTACGGCGATGGCTATCCACGCACGGTTCCAAACGACACTCCTGTCTTAATCAATGGCCGTATGGCGCCGACCGCAGGCCGCGTCTGCATGGATATGCTCTTTGTCGACTTAGGCCCAGATGCTCAAGATCACATCGGCGATGAGGCCATCTTATGGGGTGAGGGCTTACCAGTAGAGCGCATCGCCGCTGCCTGTGGCACCATTCCATATGAGCTGGTGTGCCGCATCATGCCGCGCGTCAATATGGAACTTAAGGCCTAAGAGCCTCTGCTTTCACCAACAAAAAAGCCCCGCTGTGCGGGGCTTTTTTGTTGCAGCAGCGAGCGCCAGGCCCGCCCGTGGGCAGGAGCTTAGTCCTTAACGAAACGCATCGACAGGTCTAAGGCCTTAACGTTCTTGGTTAAGGCACCAACGCTGATGAAGTCAACGCCGGTCGAAGCATAGCGGCCGATGGTGTCAATGTTGACATTGCCCGAGATCTCAAGCTTAGCCTGACCATTGGTGATCTTAACGGCCTCAATCATGTCCTCGAACTTGAAGTTATCGAGCATGATGATCTCAGCCTTAGCAGCTAAAGCCTCACGCAGCTCGTCTAAGTTCTCAACCTCGACCTCAACCTTGATCCCTTGGTTTAACTCACGGGCCTTATTAACCGCAGCCGTGATGCCGCCGCAGGCCATAATGTGATTTTCCTTGATCAGGTACATATCAAACAGGCCAATGCGGTGATTGTGACCGCCACCGACCGTTACGGCATACTTTAAAGCGGTGCGCAGGCCTGGTACGGTCTTGCGGGTGTCTAAGAGGTGGGTCTTGGTCTCGCCCATAGCCTTAACGTACTGATGAACGACCGAAGCAACGCCCGATAAGGTCTGGACGAAGTTTAAGGTGGTGCGCTCAGCGGTTAACATCGTGCGGGCATTGCCCTTTAAGTGGAAGAGCTCTTGGTTCTCGACAATCTCATCGCCGTCCTTGACGAACCAAGTAATAGTAACGTTGCCGCCTAACTGACGATAGACCTCTTCAACCCAGGCCTTGCCGCAGAAGACACCTGGCTCACGGGTGATAACGGTAGCCTCATTGATGTGATCTGCTGGGATCAATTGAGCCGTGACGTCTAAGCTCTCATCTACCTTGCCGCCCAAGTCCTCTTTTAAAGCCAGCTCAACTGAGACCTTGATATCGTCAGCTAACATCTTTTAACTCCTCGCACCATGGGCCCATCCCATGGCCTTTGCCTTAGCTCATTGTGCGCTCCAACAGCGCGGTTGTAGCCCGCGCACCCCGTGCGCGCGCCCTAATTACGCGATTTTAGCATCTTTTGGCACCCCATGACGGTGCCGCGCCAAAGCCTAACAAAAGCCAATTTAGCTAAGTTAGCTACCTTTGATCTAAGACCAAACGAAAAGAGAAGGAGGGGAAAATGATTGCCGTGGCACTGAACGGCCTTTTTGAGATGTTGACAATTGAATTGCTGTAAGATGAGCTTAACGGTAAGCGGCAGTAACGATTGCGTTTTGTGCACCCTTGCTCGCGGCCTAGGAAACTTAGGGCAAAGATCAACAAACCAAGCGCTACCACCACTAACCAAGGGCGGCTACAGCCCAGACTGCCTTGGGAGCGCACAACAACATTGAAGTCAAAGCCTTGCTGTTCTGCCTCCCAGCTGACCAACTGCGGGAAATAAGATCTGATCACTTGATCGGAATTAATCTCCGCACAGAAGTCAGCTCAAAGGCCCCATCAACTTAGGCAGTTACCAGACTGCCGACACAGGGGCGACATCACTCTTAAGACATTTGGGAGGATGTCAGCGTAAGAGTACAACACCCCCGTGCCCAAAACAAGGCAGCTGCATGCATATGCAGCTAATGGATTAGACATGGAGTGACTCTTATGAGCAAATTTCAAAAGGTGGAGCGCATGTTGAAGTATGCCGAAGGCAGCTTCAAGTGGCTGCTTCACGCCTTAGTGTCAACGATCCTCTTCGTGCTTTTCGATCTCACTTATCTCGGGCACGAAGGGCTTTTCTTCACCTGCATTGGCTTTAGCATAGGCTGCGTTGGCGGCATGATTGCAGCAGCCTATATCATTCGCCAAGAGCTTAAGATCATCGAGGCTGCTTGATATGGACTTACAATTTTGGGGCACTGTGTACATTACCTGTATGGGTATCTTTATCGCAGCCTGTATGTGGTACATCAGGGAGCTGTTACAAATTAAATCTTGCACCAAATTGGACATCTCTTTTGTTGCACGGTTTGAGTCAATTTAGTCAACAAGCGATTTAGCTGCCTCGCCATATAATTATATAAATCGAATTTTATTAATAGCGGTGACTAAAGTTTTATTTATCAAAATTTTCTAATTAAAACAAACAGCCAAGCTGTCGGCGTACAGCTGTTTTTTTTTTTGTATTTATCATAAATTCATAAAATTTAGTATCTCTCATATTGGTTATTTTTATATAAAATAAAGTTATCAAAGGTAAATATAAAATCAATAATTTATCTTTC
>CALXXU010000149.1 GCA_944392765.1 uncultured Anaerobiospirillum sp. | reverse complement strand
GGGCCTTGAAGCGATCTAAGCCACGATAAGCCTCAGGGATGAAGTCAGTGGTCTCGGTGGATGGCTCGCCATTGGTATTGCAAACCTCTGCGCTCTGACGGACGGCGGCATCTTCGGTGAAGATGTTGACCATTGGCAGGTTGTGACGCTTACCGACCGCATAGTCGTTGAAGTCGTGAGCTGGGGTGATCTTAACGCAGCCGGTACCAGTCTCCATATTAGCGTGCTCATCGGCGACGATCGGGATGCGACGGCCTACTAATGGCAGCACTAAGAACTTGCCCACTAAGTCGTTAAAGCGGGTGTCCTCTGGGTTTACGGCAACGGCGGTATCACCTAATAAGGTCTCAGGACGGGTAGTAGCGACTAAGAGGTAGTCCTTACCTTCCTTCGTCTTTAAGCCATCAGCTAATGGGTAGCGGATGTACCACATCGAGCCCTTAACCTCGCGGTTCTCAACCTCAAGGTCAGAGATGGCAGTACGCAGCTTTGGATCCCAGTTAACTAAGCGCTTGCCGCGATAGATTAAGTCCTCGTCATAGAGACGAACAAAGACTTCGAGGACGGCTCGCGATAAGCCTTCATCCATGGTGAAGCGCTCACGGGTCCAGTCAACCGAGTCACCTAAGCGGCGCATCTGACGGGTAATAGTGCCGCCGGATTGCTCCTTCCACTGCCAAATACGGCGGATAAACTCCTCACGACCTAAGTCATGACGGGTTAAGCCTTCTTCGGCTGCTAACTTACGCTCGACCACCATTTGGGTGGCGATACCAGCGTGGTCGGTACCACATTGCCATAAGGTGTTGTCACCCTTCATGCGGTGGTAGCGAATTAAGCTGTCCATGATGGTCTGCTGGAAAGCATGGCCCATGTGCAGCGAGCCCGTCACATTAGGTGGTGGCAGGGCAATTGAGAATGCACTCTTGGTGGTGTCGCCATTAGGCTTGAAGAAGCCTTGCTTTTCCCAATTCTGGTAAATTTTGCTTTCAAAATTTTCCGGTTGGTAGGTCTTATCCATGTCCATGAAAGTCAAGAACTCTCGCTCAAAGTGTTAAGGAACGCAGGCAGCCTGGCACGGCGTCTCCTTAGGTGTGCTATGCCCAATTAAGCAAGAGAGGGAGCAGGTGCTAAAACCTGAGAGCAGACCACAGCGCTTGCTTAAAGCGCTCTTGTCAGCAGGTTTTATTGCCTGCCATTCTGTCAGCTCTTACCTGAGCTGCTTTAACTCTACCGACTTAATTGGGCATAGCGTGACCTAAGCGCCGTGACGGGCCTAGCTCTGCTAAGTAGCAAGTGATTTTACCTTAATTTTCCCGATAGACATGGCCTATTTTGCGCTTTGGGGGCGTCACTGCCCCGCTTTGGCCCGCACTTTACGCTGGTAGGCCTGACACTTTACGCTGGCTGGGGCGGCACTTTTCGTTGGTAGAGCCCGTACTTTAGGTGGCCGGGGTGGTATTTTGGGTGGCTGGGGCGGTACTTTACAGCGGTTGGGCCCGTACTTTACGGTGGAGCGGCCTCAATCAGGGTAAACTAGGCCTTCGTGCTCAGCATAAGTTCACAGACTTGAGTGAATTGATTTGACAAGCTGTCGGCGCCCGATTAATTTGAGGCTTTGGCTGTGAAGCCGTCACGGGCGTGTCAGTCCTGTGTATTAGTTTTAGGGTTTGTTTTTTCTTGGTTGAAGGCCGTGGAGGTAAGGCATGAGTCAGGGCGCATCTCAAGGGCGTAAGCCCCATATTCCACCTGCCCCCAAGCCGAAAAAGCAGCACAGCATTTGGTTCTACCTCATGCTGGTGGTGCTCTTGGGTCTCTTAGTGTTGGGCGGTGCGGCCTTTAAGGTCTATCGAGACTTACAGAGTATCGATACCTTGGTGGTACCGGCTCAAAGTGAGCCTTATGAGCTCAAGGAAGGCGCGACCTTACAAAGCGTAGTGCGCGACTTAACGGGCGGGGCGTACCTCCAGCGTGTGGTCAGCCTCTGGGTTAAGCTCCATCACCTAGAGTACCCAGTCATCCAAAAGGGCCCATACCTCATCGATGGCACTAAGACCTTGCCCCAGATCTTAGCGGACATGCGTGAGGGCAATATCATCAAGATTAAGCTGCCTACTCTCGCCTTAATCGAAGGCATGACCGTCTCGATGGTCGAGCGCCGTTTATTAGCCCGCACGGAGTTAGTGCAAGATCAGGCCTTAGCGAAGGTCTTTGCTGAGCCGCGTGACTTCATCACCTCGGTCTTAACCAAGGAAAGCGGTGACGATAGCTTACTGCGCGCGATTGGGGGTGCTCACGATAATTTTGAAGGCTTGCTGATGCCTGCCACCTATGAGTATGAGCCGGGCAAGACGGCAGCCAGCTGGCTTTTGGCGCAAGCCTTAACCAAGATGGCGTACTTCATGCGCGAGCAATACTTAGATCGCGACCAAAGCATCGATAAGGTAGTTTCAACCCCATACCAAGTGCTGATTATGGCCTCCTTGGTAGAGCGTGAGAGCTCCTTAGAGGAGGAGCGTACTCTGATCGCTGGTGTCTTCTTAAATCGCCTGCGTAAGGGCATGATGCTCCAGACTGATCCTGCGGTCATGTATGGTGTATCCCCAGACTTTAGAGGACCACTGTTACGCTCCCAGCTCAAGCGTGACACCCCTTATAACACCTATACCCGCGCCGGTTTACCACCGACCCCGATTGCCATGCCGTCTGAGAGCTCCATTATGGCGGTGCTCCATCCAGCTAGCACCAAGGCCCTGTACTTTGTCGCCAAGGGACCAGATCCCGATGACGGTCACGTCTTCTCCGAGACCTTAGCTCAGCACAATAAGGCAGTCCGTGAGTACCGCCGCGCGGTGCGCGCCTATAAGAAGAGCCTGGAACAATAGCTGATGCGCCATTTAGTACGGGTACGCAGCTACGGTTCGGTAGGGATAACAAACCACAACAAAGCCAGTTAGAGCGCAAGCACTGGCCGGGTAACGGCAGCGGTCATCAGCAAGGAGACTTCAGTAAGGCTTCTTGCGGGAGCCGCCCGCAGGCAAGTCAGCGGCAATCGGCCAGGGGTAATTGTTGGAGTCGCTGGTAGGGATAAAAGCGGGGCAATGAGCTTGCCCCGTTTAGGGGGCTTTGCTAAATTAAGCCGAATTTGAGCTTTGGCAGGGAGATAGCCTTATGGCGCAGCGCGGTTTCTTTATCACCTTAGAAGGGGGCGAGGGCTCGGGTAAGAGCACCCAAGTCCCAGTAGTCGCGGATTTCTTTCGTCAGCGCGGCTATGACGTGGTGTGCACGCGTGAGCCGGGCGGCACTAAGCTCGCCGAGCAAATTCGGTCGGTGCTCCTAACTAAGGATCCTGATGAAGACCTGTGCGATAAGAGCGAGCTGCTCTTAATGTACGCGGCACGCGCTCAGCTGGTGGAGACCTTGATTAAGCCAAGCTTAGCGCAAGGCAAGGTCGTCATCTCCGATCGCTTTGATCTCTCCACGCTTGCCTACCAAGGTGCCGGACGCGGGATTCCCTTAGCGGAAATTGCGGCCTTACGTCAGGTCGCAATCGGTGACTTTGCCCCTGACTTGACCTTACTCTTAGATGTCCCAGTTGAAGTGGGCATGGCGCGCATGCGCGCCCGTGGCAAGGCCGATCGCATCGAACAGGCGGGCACGGCGTTCTTTGAGCGCATTCGCACCGGCTTTAGGGAATATGCCTTAAGCCATCCCGACGAGGTCGCCCTGATCGATGGCACCCAAGAGCTTGCTCAGGTCAGCGCTGCCGTCACTCAAGTATTGACCGAGCGCCTGGGCGCACAGCTCTAAGCGCAGGAGAGGTAAAGAGAAAAATGCTGCATCCTTGGCTTGAGCCTTATTTTGCGCAATTTGTCGCCGCCTTACGACAAGGCCGCTTACCTAACTCCGTTATTATCTCGGGTGTTGAGGGCTTAGGGGGTAATGAGCTGGCTCTGGCCATGGCTCAGTACTATTTGTGCCATGACCCGAAAGAGCATGGTCCTTGCGGCGTATGCCGCTCGTGTGCCGCCTTTAAGCGCTTAATGCACCAAGACCTCAAGGTCGCCTATACCTCCACCGCTGACGAAGCCGATAACGAGCTTGATTTCACCTACGATTGCTCGGGCTTAATTGCCCGCAGTGAGCCCACTGGTGCGAGCCGTCGCACCATGCGCATTGACACCATGCGTAAGATTACGGACTTCTTAAACGAGTCCCCAGTCTTAGGTGGTCGCGGCAAGGTCGTAATTATCTCAGGGGCGGAGTCGATGTTAGTCGGTGCGGCCAATGCCATCTTAAAGACCTTTGAGGAGCCTAGCCCCAATAGCCTCATTTTGATGGTGACCAAGAGCTTAGAGTCGCTCTTACCGACCATCTTATCGCGTGCTACCAAGATGGTACTGCGGGATGTTCCGACCGACCAGGCGCTAGGCTACCTGCTGAACCCAGCCAACCAGCAGCCAGTGGTCATTCGACGCGTCGACGATGAGGACGGCTCAGCCTACCTCCAAGAGGCCGAAGAGGCCCGCGCCAAGTGCCCAGGACTTGCGCAGCCCATTACCCCGCCGCGTGCCGAGATCGCCTTAGCACTCAATTCCTCCGCGCCGCTGTCGGCCATGCGGATGCTCCTAGACGGCACCGACCTCAAAGCTATTGCCGTAGTACAGCAGCTCATCAACGCCATTATGGGTGGAGACCGCTTTGGTAATGGGGTCATTCAGGCCTTAAAGGACTTACCGAAGCCGCTGCAAGGGCGACTCTTCTCCGAGCTCATCTTAGAGATCTTAAAGTACAAGGCCTACGTTGAGGTCAGCCAGCTGCCATTGATCAAGTACGCAGGGCCAAATCCGGAGCAAACCGCGCAGATCTTAATGCGCCTGCAATGCGATCACCTGTTTGATGCCATGGACAAACTGCGCTACATCGAGGATCGCCCACCGCTCATCCCAGCCCGCGCCCCACAGGCGATTGTGCGCGCCTGGCTCAAAGCCTTTAGCGCCGACCTCGCCTAAAGAAGAGCCTGTGCACCCCGCAGCTGCCCGTGCGCAGCTGCGCCAGGCCAATAGCAAGGTCTGAGCGCTATTTGATCATGTAGGCGAAAGCGCCAAAGAGCAGGCAGAACATGAGAAACATGTAGGGAGCTGTTACAAATTAAAATTGCACCAAATTGGTGTTTCATCTAATATCCGAACAGGCCTATCGATTGTCTGTTAAGTCAACTGACAATTTGCAAAGCTTAGTGATTAGATTGTTGGATAATAGTTAACCGCAAATTATTAAATTTATATTTCCTAAGTGTTATTCAATGATTATCACTGCTTTTTTTTGTTTTGTGTTGAATGTTGCGATATTGATATATATATTTATCAATATGTCCAACTTAAATTTCAAAAAAAAAACGTTGTAATTTATAAAATCAAATGCAGGTACTCTGTCATGTATTTGTGTTAATTAAGTTAGATTCTGTAATATCAGCACTGAGTCTATAAATAAATTTATGTTAAATATTATTTGTTAAAATAACAAAAATGGCCTGATTTATGCAATGGAGAGTGTTGTTGTCAATTCTTTGTTGCCAACAGTTT
>CALXXU010000148.1 GCA_944392765.1 uncultured Anaerobiospirillum sp. | reverse complement strand
TAAAGCGTGGCTCTGCTCTTCGAGCAGTGACTGCACCATTAAGAGGCATCAAAGTTAATTTATAACAGCTCCCAGCTACCATTAGTTAAGCATAGCTCCAACGGGCTAAGCGGAGCTAAGCTGCGCTAAGCAGGGCAAAGCGTCACCGCGAGCTGGGCATAGAGCAAGGAAGGAAGTATGCGCGAGATTTTCTTTAGCAGTTCTAAAGTTCTGACTTACATCATCAAGAGATGCTACCTTAAGGGCTACCATATCAATCAAGCTAAGGCCCAGCGCCTCCTTTACTGCAGCTATGGCTCGGTCATGGCCTTATTTGAGATGCGTCTTACTGACGAGCGTCCGATCACTTGGGAAGCCGGCCCAATTTTCCCGCGCGCCCTGTTTGACCACATGCATCACCAGCTCAATTTCTCCGATCCGCAGAATCCGCTGGAGCAAAACCTCTGCCCTCCGGCTATTCTCTACGTCATCAACCAGACCATAGATAACTTTGCGCGCATGCCTTCAGACCAGCTCACCGACTTTTTGACGGCACCAGGCACGCCATGGTTTATTGAGTCGCAGCAAGGTGAGAACTTGGGTGTGATCATGGGCGACCAATTGATCCACGACTACTTCCTGCAAAACGTAGTCAACCCTGACGCCTACCATGGCCCAACGATGGAAATCTCAATTGCAGGTTACACCAACACCGACAATATGTGGGCTTAAACACTAAGCCCGCCCTCGCCCAAAGCCAAGGTTGACCTTGGCTTTGTTGTCTCTATCGGCCCGCAGTTAGACTTAAACCGCTGCGTCCTCAATCCTCCTCTAAGGCCGAGAGATCGCGCGGGGAGCCCTCAATGAAGATGCCCCGGTTACGCTCACCATAGCGCGCCTTGAGGTACATAAACGAGTACTGAATAAAGGTGCCTTGCTCATGGGCAAAGGTCGAGACTTCATCGCCTTGGGCATCCTTGCCATCAGGAGCAGTCAAATAAAAATAATGACGTCCGCGCCGCGCCAAAAGTGACGGCGCATCGCTGTGCAAGAAGTCAAAGAAATTCTCCTGAGTAATGACAGGGCGCTGCGTCTTTGTGTCAGGACGCAAATAGTTTGAAATTGCTTCTTGCGTGCCCATTAAGCCCATCGTCTCATGCAAGTAGTGCGACATGCGCCGCTCTTCGGCCACGGCTTGCGCTTGGTTATAAGAGCGCTGCTCGCTCTTAGGCAAATCGCGCCGACGGCGCTCGCGAAAGCTTACAGGGCCGTAAATACCGCCATAAAGCGTTCTAAGCTCATTGATATTAGAGGACTCATCGGAGAGCACTGCTAAGTTCTCGTCCAAGGCAGTCGTTTCGGTACGCCCGCGCCCGATTAAGCTATCGCGCCCGGAGGGATCAGGTCCGGTGAGTCCCACAGCAGTATCATCGGTTAAAGCGCCGCGATTTCCTACGGTAACCACTTGCTCAATATGGCTTTCTGACTCGCCGCCGCTGCGCACCCCTAACCTAAGATTTACTTCATGTTTTGGATCTTGCGCGGTGATTTTACGTTGAAGCTGGGCGCTAATCGACTGCGCACTCATTGCATCAATACTGGCGCCCACTCCGGTATCTTTGCCCGGCGTTAAGCCCAGCTCTTGATTAGGCTCACCGGCAATGACATCAGGGGTTAAGCTCGGAACGGCGTCGGTACTAGACTCAGGCAGCGACGCGCCCGGCGCTGTTTGCGGCGGGAGCGCCGTATCTAAACCAAAGCTATGGGATCTATCAGGACGGCCGGGGATATAGTCACTGGGGAGCAAGCTGTGTTCATGCTCCACACCACTGACATCGTGGTATTGGAGGGTGGAATCATCCGAATACTCAAAGCCGTCGATAATCGAGATATCTAAGATACTCGGGGATAAAGAGTTCTCGTCATCGGAACGCCCCGCGCTCATCGCCCGGCGTCTGCGCTCCAAATATAGTTGCTCCAGCCACAGCCGTGCCTCATTCACATGAACCATGTGCAGCTGGACATGATTTCTCGTTCCGGCATCAAAACGACGCGGGACGGGATCTAGGTTATAACGCAAAGCGGCTGCTTGATGGTCAGCCACACTTACGGCCGTTACGCCCAGCGACCAAGAAAGAGCCAGGGCAGGAGGCAAAGTAAGCCCCAGAGCGCGCGCAAAACGCCGCACTGACGCTAAGGCCGAGCGTAGATTGCTCGTACGCTGCCTCACTTTTGCATCGCTATATGCCGCGCTGGCCATAATCCGTCCTTAAGAAGCAGCACAAACTACTTCCGACCTTGTATCTAGATAGAATACGATCTTACCCTAATCTTAACAACTCTAGCGTGAGCTTAATTCCAAAGTGATACGATTTACCTAAACTTTCGCCCGTTCAGTGACCTTGCGCAAATTTATCGGGGCGCACTGACCATTTTGGCTCAACTCAATCGCGACAATTCCCCCCAAGCGCACCTCACAGTTTGAGTTAAGCCCGACCGTGCCGATAAAAGATAGATCTCTTGAGCATGGTTGCTGCATGCTAGAATGAGGTGCGGAGGCTGTGGGTCACGATTGCCTCAAGCCGGTCAAGCACAAAAAAGTGGTGGGCAAAAAAACATAGGGACGGGCGCCGCAAGAACAATCAAGCAGCTTACGAAGTCCAAGGCTTCCGGCTCTTTGACAAAGTCAAATACGAAGGCCAAATTGGCTTTATTTTCGGCCGTAGGTCTATAGGGTACTTCGATGTACGTCGACTTGATGGGACGCGCATTCATGCAAGCGCTAACTATAAGAAGCTGCGCTTGTTGCAAAAGCGCAAAAGCTATTTAACCGAACTGAGAACATGAGGCGGCGCTTCCTCCCCCGAGTTACCTCGGGGGTATCCGCGCCGGTTTTAGATGAACAATAATCTTGATAGCAAGCTGCAACGCGCTATGGAGCAAGTTCCAGCGCGCCCGAGCAAAGCCTCGCTCAAAGCTCCAAACAGTTCGGCCGATAAGGCTCCCAGCACGCGCCCGGCAGCCATCAATCGCCCTGCGACCACCCAATACTTAAACACCATCGCCCACGAGCAAGATGAGGTCGGCGAGGCCTTAGCGCGCTCGATCAATCGCGTCAACCAAAGCTTAAGCCAAGCAAGCCAAAGTCCCGATCACGAGCAAGCACCGGTTGATCCCCAAGCCAAGTCGATGGCGGTCTACACCCGTCTTGCGGGAAAGCTCATTGACCGCGATCAAGGCCTACAAGAAAAAATCGCCCACAATCTCTCCGAGCCAAGCCACCCGGTCAAGACCAAGGATGCCGCCCACAGCTTACAGCAGGTGATGGCTAAGTTACCGGAGCGCCTGCAAGAAGGCACCTCAAGTGGTAAGGAACTAGCCAAGTTCATGGTGCAAAACCTGGTGCAATTGACCAACACCAAGAATATGGGGGCTGGTTTAGAGCGTGATTTGGCGATGCGCCAGATCAACGTACCGCACCACCCCGTCAATGCGCGCCAGCAGCAAGCCAGCACCAAGGTCTTAGCGGCATCGATTAATTACATCAAGCAAAACCAGCCTGAGGTTTTAGCCAAGGTCAGCACTCAAGAGCCCACCAAGCAAGCTACCAGTACCACAACTGAGCATACCGCTGCTGCCCGTAGCGCTGAGCGCCACATGGTCACCTCAGCTGAGATTGAAGGCAAGACCTATCTTGATATCTTCAAGCAGCGTTCGGCGCAAAGCACCCAGCAAGCGCAAAGCGCCCAGCAAGCGCACAGCTTCCACCCGCAAGGACGCGGCGTACCTTACGACCAGATGAGTGAGGAGATCTCCCAGCGCATTCACGAGCTCATCACCAAGGCCGCAAGCAATGCCAAGAGCGGCAACTTAATCAAGCTCTCGCCTGAGGAGGCGGCCAACTTCGACCGCACGGTCAGTGCCGCACGCGAGCGCGCCCAGGGCTTAGAGCCCAACAATACGCGCCTGCAAAGCATGCTCGACAGCGGCACCAGCACCCAGCAACAATCAAGAGTGGGACAAGGACCTGATGGCGTCCTGCCTCCAGAGCACAAGACCAATGCCGAGCCAGTACGCGGCCTATCCTTAAGCGAGCTCAGCGCCCGCGCCGCCAAGTTGCAGCAGCAATTTCGCGATGAGCGCCAGCGCATCGTCTCCGAAGGCAAGCTGCCAAACCCAGCGCAGCTACCTGAGACCACCTTTGCCGCGCCTAAGGCCCCAAGCACACCAACGCACAGCGAGCGCCAGCAAGCCCTCAACCACGTCGAGAGTAACACGCGTGAGCTGCGTGCCGCCTTAGCCCAAGCCAAAGCCGCGCTCGCCGCCCGCATTGCCCAAGGCACCACCATTGAGCAAGACAGCACCACCCAACCGGCCAAGGCCGAGGCCACGCCAAAGGGCGAGCTCAGCGCCACCAAGCAGGAGCAAGCCGTAAACAAGCCAGTCGAAGCAAAGCCAGTCGAGGCAAAACCAGCTGACGCCAAGCCAACTGACCTCAAAGCAACCGACGCTAAGCTCACGGAAGCAAAGCCTGCCACGACTCAACCTGCTTTAGAGCAAGTAAAGAGCGCAGCTCCAGTTAAGAGCGACACCCCTGCTAAGCCTGAAGTTGCAGCAAAGCCAGAAACGGTGGCTAAGCCAGCCCCGGATACCGGGAACAAAGCGCTTGATTTGAGCTTGCTCAAGAACACTGCGCTTAACGTTTCTTATCAGGCGGTACAAAGCACGCTCTACGGTGACCTCGACGTCATTCCAGGCATGACCATTCCGGTCTCGCACTTTGGTGACCTGCAAAACGAGGTTATTACCCCTAACGACAAGGCCATTGAGGTCTTAAAGGCTCAAGCGCGGGTACTAGCCGCACAGCAGCAAGCCAACAGCAACTTAACCGAGCTGGTTTCCTCCACCCCTAAGCAGCAAGCTAGCGCCCCAGCACAGCCGCAGGTCATTACCCAAGCGCAAGCCCCTGAGAGCGCCGCCCAACCTGCCGCGCAGCAGGCCCAACCTGCCCCAACCGCGCCGCAACCAGCTCAGGCCCAGCCTGCTCCAACCAGCACTCAATCGGCACAACCAGCACCTCAGGTGGTAACCTCAGGTCCACAGCAAGCCGCCGCTCAAGTCGCTGAGCAAGCCCAGGCTGCCGCCCAACAGACGCAAGCTCAGACTCAGCCTGCTCAGACCGGTACCCAGTCGGCGCAACCAGCACCTCAGGTGATAACCTCCGGACCACAGCAAGCCGCTGCCCAGGTCGCGGAGCAAGCCCAAGCTGCCGCCCAACAGACGCAAGCTCAGACTCAGCCTGCTCAGACCGGTACCCAGTCGGCACAGCAAGCTCCACAGGTGGTAACCTCGGGTCCACAGCAAGCCGCTGCTGAAATTGCCGCGCAAGCCCAAGCTGCCGCCCAACAGGCACAAGCTCAGGCCCAGCCTGCTCAGACCGGTACCCAGTCGGCACAGCAAGCACCACAGGTCGTAACCTCAGGACCACAGCAAGCCGCCGCTGAGATTGCCGCGCAAGCCCAAGCTGCCGCCCAGCAGGCACAAGCTCAGACTCAGCCTGCTCAGACCGGTACCCAGTCGGCGCAGCAAGCTCCACAGGTCGGAACCTCCGGACCACAGCAAGCCGCCGCTCAGGTCG
>CALXXU010000147.1 GCA_944392765.1 uncultured Anaerobiospirillum sp. | reverse complement strand
CGGTCAACCGATAGCCATCAGCAAACCGGCAAACTTCAAGGTTTTGGTCTCGCAATGCTCGCCGACCGCACAGGTCGTAATTTTCAGCATAGTCCTTTTTGGCGCTATGATGTTTGAGCTAGCTCACGCCTATAGGTCAACGCCCCCATCAAGATCGCATTTATGCGGCAAGTGAAAAAAAAAAGCCCTGCCTGGGGCAGGGCATTTTGAAGATTGAGGGCAGTTACTTGCCCCAGAGCAAAGTTAATCTTGAGCTACGCTTGAGCTGCGCTCACAGCGCAAGTGCAAACAGGCTAGCGCCAGTGACAGGCAGGGCGGCCAACATAACCTACGTGGTCTAGTCCACCCCGCGCGGAGCTTTCAGAGCAAGCGAGCTTAGAGCTTGAAGACTGCGACTTCGTCCTTGAGCAAGTTGATGAGACGAACCGCCTCGTGAATCGAAGCAACCGTGTTGCTGGTCTCAGTTGAGATCTCGTTGGTCGAACGAGTGATATCGTGCATATTGTTGGAGATATCACTCGTGGTTGCGCTCTGCTGCTCGGTTGCGGCCGCAATGTGAGTAACCTGGTCGGTCACATCGCCCATGTGATGTAAGACTTCATGTAATTGGCTGTCAACGTCTTGGGCGCTACTTGCGATGTTGTCCATCGAGGCAACGCTGTTGCTCATCGCTGCAGTGGCCTCATTGGCATCCTTTTGGATGCGGCTGACCATATTGGAGATTTCCTTGGTCGAGGAGCTGGTACGCGAGGCCAGAGCACGAACTTCGTCAGCAACCACGGCAAAACCACGACCGGCCTCACCGGCACGGGCCGCCTCAATCGCAGCATTTAAGGCTAATAGGTTGGTTTGTGCGGCGATCTCATCGATGGTCTCGACGATCGAGTTAATGTTCTTGGAGTGTTCAACCAAGTTAACGATCTGATCGGAGTCGAGCTTGGTTTGCTGAGCCTGCTGGTGAATACCGCTGATCGAGCCTTGAACCGTGGTCATGCTCTTGGTGGCGATATCGTTGGTGAACTGAGCGGCGGTCGATGCCTTTTCGCAGTTCGATGCGATCTCTTGGGTGCTGGCGACCATCTCGTTGGTGGCTGCCGCTACCGCTACCGCAGCGTCCTCAGTCTTCTTGATGAGCGCTAAGATATCTTGCGAATTGGCTAAGACGTGCTGGTCGAGCTCTACTGCTTGCTGGGTTTGGTCGATGATTGCGCTCATCTTGGCGTGCAGTGCCTCACGCATCTCTTCGATGATATTGAAGGCCTCACCAAACTCATCGGTACGGCGGGTCTTGATGCTGTCACGCAAATCACCTTCGGCAATCAAGCGGGCATGGCGAATAACGCGCTGTAAGTTGTGCAGGGTGTCGGAGGTAATGACCACAGCAAAGGCGATGCAGATTACGATCATGCCGCCGATCATAGCCGAGATCACGAAGATTGGGGTATTGCTGGTTAAGGATGAGGCACTATTATTAAGAGCTTCCGTTTGGAAGTGTCTAACTTGATTGAGCGTCAAGTAGGTATCCATTGCCTTAGGGGCAAAGTCATTGCGGAAGATCTCTGAGGCCTGGTCATGCTCGTCAGCCTCGAGCAAAGGCAGAATACGATCGTGTAAGGTTGCAGCTAACTCGTTGATCTGCTTTTGGATCGTATGAATCTCTTGTGGGTAGTGGGAGTCATCTAATTCCGATGCAGCGCCTTGGATCTCCGGAACTAAGGCCCTGATGCGCGCCATGTTTTGACTGTTATTGCCATGGTTGGCAATTGCAATGCCGGTGCGCTGATCGACTTCAACTAAGCCATCGGTCATTTTCTGGATGCGCGCTTGGCGAGCTCCTGCCAAGTCGTTCATATCCAGTGCAATTGATTGCGCGGTAAGGATGTAGTTTAACGAATAGCCAATAACTGCGCCGGCAAAGATAAAGACGATTGCAAAAAGCAAAATGAACTTGTTGCGCAGCTTGAGATTGAAAAAGAACATCATAGTCAAAAACTGGTGATGAACTAAGGTCGAAGCACCCAACCTATCTTACTCGAGCAACCTGGTGTGGGGGCAGGATTCCAGTGGTGGCACGGTATCTCCTTCCCAAGTTGCAAGTTGGTTTGAGCATTAAGACCGGTTCCATATTGCCTGAGACCTAAAACTTCCCCAAATAACGTGCTCTGTCAGATACCGTGAGAACACATTATTAAACCTTCTGCCTTGTCTGGACATAGTACAAGGACAGCCAATTTTGAGCACTGACAAGCTCCAGCCTAGCCTCAAGTGCTTAACCTAACCTTACCTTGGTGCGCCTGTCCTCCTTACCAATGGGCGAGGCGTCACCTGCTTATCACAAGCAGGGTTAAGTAGGCCCGCGTAGTGGTTTGCACCAAGAACTTTCCTCGAGCAGGAACGCTCTTTATGAAACCGTTTACGGAAATTAAGACCTCAGCTGACTTTTGTCGATAGCGTGCATGTCCATGATAGCGCGAGTATAGCGCTAGTTGCGTAATCTTGCTGCAATAAATTTATCTAGAATGAGATATTGCTAGCAAATACACAAAAGTCAAAAGCCCGTCCAGTGGGGCTTGGTGCGCTGAGAGCGCGTCTTTTATTGCAGCACATGTGAAAAGTTAATTTTGCACCAATTTGCAGCTTCTAGTTATAGCTAGGATCCCAGAAAGCCGATATCTATGGGCCTTAGTATGAAGGTAAAGTCCTAGTTACAAATGTTAACGAGGTTTAACAATTGTCTTAATAAAGGCTTGGTTGCGGCGCCATCATACTACCGATTCCGATAAATCTAGGATTTAATCAAATAATGGGCACATGACGGCAACTTTTACGTAAGAACTTGGTTAGATCGTACTATATTTTTGCTAGTGCAATTTTCGCAAAGTTGCACGGCCGCAGAGAGCAGGTTGGTAAGCAGGTATGTCGAACCGTCAGTGGGGCCACCAGGAGAGGTGGGGAGGAATGTTTGTACCTGGAAAGCCCAGAAACATCGGCTTAGCGCTAGGGAACGGGCGTGCCTTTGTGATAGTAAGCGCAAACATCGCAACATTTTTCGGCGAAAATGTACGGCGTTTGGATCGGGTGTGATCTAAGTCACAAAGACTTGGCAGCCTTAGCTCCTTGTTTGGGATGGGATCCGCTTAATTGCGCGGTTCCATGTGTGGGTCTGTTTGACAAGAGCTTAAGGGGGCACGTTGCAAAGACTTAACAATGCAACGAAGATCACACTCGGTCAAAACGCCGTACGAAAATGTACGGCGTTGCGACGCGGTGTGATCTTAGTCACAAAGACCTAGCAGCCCTCGGTTCTTGTTGGGGACGGGATCCGCTTAATGGCGCTGTTCTATGTAGCCTTTGTTTAAGGAGACACGTGGGTAAAGACGTAAAAATGCAGCGTAGATCACACTCGGTCAAAACGCCGTACGAAAATGTGCGAGAGCTTAAAATTTTAGCAAAAGGCACGCTGTGCATTTGCGCTTTTCACGCTAAGATGTGCACAGTCGTAAGCGTTTGCATTATTGCTTGAGAGCCCTCAAGTATGGTGCCTCGGGCTAGTCGGCCGGATCCAAAGTGGCTTTCTAAATGGTTTTAGTTGCTTTCTGGAGGGCGGCGGGGCTCGTGTGCACGTTTGCATCAGCTTGCGCGTAAGACTCCAAGTAAAAGTCGTGCTTGAGTTGGGCATACTGACCGGCTGATTGCTCACAGAGAAACAAAGTTTAAGGCGCTCAAGCTAAGTTCCTTACTTGGTGGGCGCACTGTGCTGCGCGACCATTCGCTGTTTGCGTAGTCTCTGGTTCAGGCTTTAGCCCCTAGGCGCTAATGCTAGCGTTAGAGCCACACGACTCTCCAAGAGCGCTGTGAAGCGCGCACGTTGCAGGACAAGACGATGACGGTTACCTTAAAGGATTTATCCAAAGCTAGTGGCGTTTCGGTCGGCACGGTGTCGCGTGCGCTCAACGATAAAAGCGAAGTAAGCGAAGATACCGCCAAAAGGATTCGCCAGCTGGCCCAAGAACTGGGTTATGTCCCTAATCGCGCGGGCCGCGCGCTCTCGGCGCAAAAGAACCTCAATACCGTCGGTATCTTACTGCCGTCGATCAACAGCCCCTTCTTTGATGATATCAAGCATGGCATCCGCGAGGCCGAGCTTGAGTTCAAGGATCTGGGCCTAGACGTCATCTTGCGTGAGGTCGAGGGCTGGGACGTCGATGAGCACTTATCGACGCTGGCGCAGCTCAAGGAGCAAGGCTGCAAGTCGCTGGCGCTGTGCACCGTCGATGATCCGCGCATTCGCGCCTATATCAATGATCTGAGCGATAACAATATTCCGGTCATCCTCATCAACAATATGGTTCAGGACTGCAAGAGCCTGTGCTTTGTCGGGCCTGATTATTACCGCTCAGGCGAGATCGCGGCCGCCTTGCTCGCTAAGAGCCGCCAACATCAGACCCTCAAGGTGTTAATCGTGGTGGGCTTAAAGAGCCACCATGGCCACGCCGCACGCGTGCGGGGCTTTACCGAGGAGCTCAAGCGCCGTCAGTGTGACTTTGAGGTGGTCGAGGTGGTCGAGGGTATGGATAACGACATCACGACCCAGCAGGTCACGATGGAGGCGCTGCGCCGTCACCGCGATGTCAACTGCATCTATATGGCCTCGGGCTCCGGCGTGAGCGGCTTGGGGGCAGCGGTCATTGCCGATTCCATTGATAAGTTCTTTGTCATTGCCTGCGATGAGATCTACACCACGCGCGAGCTGGTGAAGTCGGACATTATCGACTTTGTGATCTGCCAAGAGCCGAAGGTGCAGGGCTATCAAGCCATTAAGCTCTTGCACGAATATATGTCCAAGCCGCGTACCAGCAAGATGGACGATTATATCGTGGGCAATATCATCAAGCTCAAAAACCACTTTGAGTAGCAGATAAGTCCTAGCCCAAGTAGCTGCGCACAGCGCGCTGCGCGCCCTAACGCCGAGCGAATTTTAGATTAACTCTGCCTTGATTGGGACGGAAGCTGAGCCCAAGTGTGGTACCCTAAGCGCAATTTGCTAAGAGGAACTGCACGTGGAAGTAAAAGAATCAGATCTCATTAAGGGACCTTATCCGCTCGAGAGCTCCGCAGACAAAAAGCGCATGGAGCAGGTAGCGCCGGTCTTCAAGTTATTAGCTCAGGCGCTGCAAGACTTGGTGCATCAGCATGACGCGGTCAAGCAGCAATTTATCGCTGAGCGGACGGCCGCTGGGGAGCCGACTAATAACAATGCAGCGCAAGTTGAGTTAGTGCTGCGCCAAGAAGAGGCGACCAAGAGCTTTGATCCGGGCATCCAAGCCCTCTACGAGACCTTGAAGATCTTGCGCTTGATCGGACGCCGCGAAGAGGCTGTTGAAGCTCATTGGCTCAAGGTTTACCAAAACTCCAAGGACTATGAGCGCAAGGGCAAGTTAAGCCCGAGCGAGATCGTTGCGGCCACCCTCGCCGTCAAGGAGCTGCGCAGCGGTGAGGGCAAGCTCTTAACTGAGCTCGAGCAGAGCCTGCTCAAGGCTAAAGCTGGGAGCGACCTCAAGGCGCAGCAAGCAGCCGAGACCTTCTTAGCGCAGCTGCCGACGCTACGCCAGGTCTTGGACAATGCCAAGAGCAGCTGCTGCATCAGCCGGGGGCTCAAGTGGCTTAAGAACTGCTAAGCCAAAAAGAGAGAAAAAAGAGAAAAAAAACCTCCAAACGGCCGAACCCGCTTGGAGGAGTTGGTGTAGCTAAGGGTGTGAGGCTTAGCTACTAGATGTGACCAGCAAGTAAGATTTTCCCAAAGTTCTCATAATTCGATCTAGCTCCTTGTCAGACAAGCCAAAAACACCGTATTGACAAGGAGCTTAGTAA
>CALXXU010000146.1 GCA_944392765.1 uncultured Anaerobiospirillum sp. | reverse complement strand
AGCCAGGTTAATTAAACTTAAACAAAGTGAACGCTAGATTTTATTTCCCCGCAGTATTTTTCAAATTTTTCACTAGGCCTGACGCGTAGTCCTGGCATGTCCTAAGGTGAGCTCGGCCTGCACCAGTCCCTTAGGTCTGCGTTCTAAGCCTTAAGTCTGCGTTCTGAGCCTTAGAGCCTGGCTTTGACCTTGAAGCCAGGGCTTGGCGCCCTGCTTGTTTTGCCTGAGCTTGCCTGGTCTTGTTTTGGGGCGCGCTCAGACGACAAACGGCCATGCCCCCTAAGGAACATGACCGCTTGTAGCGTGATGCTAAGACTTAGCTCAGCTTAGTTCTTACTTGAGTAAGGACTTGCCAACAGCAACGGCGTTAGCAACGGTGAAGCCGTAACGCTCGAACAGCTTGTCAGCAGGAGCCGAAGCACCGTAGTGGTCTAAGCCTAAGACCTTGCCGTCTAAGCCGACATACTTGTACCAAGTGGTGGTGGTACCAGCCTCAATGGCAACACGGGCACGAACGGCAGCAGGTAAGACTTGCTCCTTGTACTCGGCGCTCTGACGATCGAACTCCTCGCAGCAAGGCATCGATACGACACGAACCTTCTTGCCTTCCTTCTCTAACTCTTCAGCAGCGTGGAAAGCTAAAGCGACTTCCGAGCCGGTGGCGATGTAGATAAGGTCTGGAGTGCCAGCGCAATCCTTGAGGATATAGCCGCCCTTAGCAATAGCAGCAATCTGCTCTGGGGTACGTGGCATCTGCTCTAAGCCCTGACGGGTTAAAACGATGTCCGATGGGCCATCCTTGCGCTCGATCATCTGAGTCCAAGCCATAGCGGTCTCGACCTGGTCGCATGGACGCCAAGTGTCTAAGTTTGGAACCAGACGTAAGGTTGCAGTCTGCTCGATTGGCTCGTGGGTTGGGCCGTCCTCGCCCACACCGATCGAATCGTGAGTGAAGACGAACAGAGTTGGGATCTTCATCAGAGCAGCCATACGGATAGCGTTGCGCGCATACTCCGAGAAGATTAAGAAGGTACCGCCATATGGACGGAAGCCGCCGTGGAGCACGATACCATTCATGGCAGCGCACATGACGAACTCACGAACACCCCAGTGGATGTAGTTGCCCTTGAGCTCGTGTGGCAGAACCGAGTGCGAAGCCTTGTTCATGGTGAGGTTCGATGGAGCTAAGTCAGCCGAACCACCTAATAACTCAGGTAACAGAGCGCCAAAGAAGTCTAAGGCGTTTTGACCAGCCTTGCGGGTAGCAAGCTTTGCTGGATTGTTCTGTAAGTCCTGAGCCCAAGCTAAAGCCTTCTGAGCTAAGTCAACTGGGAGCTCGCCCTTCATGCGGCGCTCAAACTCCGAAGCTAACTCTGGGTACTGAGCCTTGTACTTAGCAAAGAGCTCATTCCACTCGCCCTCAGCCTTAGCACCAGCCTCAACGGCCGACCACTTAGCGTAGATCTCCTCTGGGATAACAAATGGAGGATAATCCCAGCCTAACTCCTTGCGGGTTAATGCGATTTCCTCATCACCTAAAGGAGCACCGTGGCACGACTCCTTGCCTTGCTTGTTTGGCGAGCCCTTACCGATCGTGGTGTGGCAGATAATGATCGAAGGCTTGTCCTTCTCAGCTTGAGCAGCGGCAATAGCCTTACGCAGAGCCTCACCATCGTGGCCGTTAACCTCTTGGACGTGCCAGTGGTAGGACTCAAAGCGCTTAACTGGATCATCGCCGAACCAGTTCTTGATCTCGCCGTCAATCGAGATACCGTTGGAGTCGTATAAAGCGATGAGCTTGCCTAAGCCTAAGGTACCAGCAAGCGAGCAGGCCTCGTGGGAGATACCTTCCATTAAGCAGCCGTCGCCCATGAAGACATAGGTGTAGTGGTCAACGATATCAAAGCCTGGACGGTTGAACTCGTGAGCTAACAGCTCTTCTGCTAAAGCAAAACCAACCGAGTTGGCTAAGCCCTGGCCTAAAGGACCAGTGGTGGTCTCAACACCTGGAACCTCACCGTACTCTGGGTGACCTGGGGTCTTGGAATCTAACTGACGGAACTGCTTTAAGTCCTCGATCGAGAGATCGTAGCCGGTTAAATGCAGCAGCGAGTAGATAAGCATCGAGGCGTGGCCGTTGGAGAGGATAAAGCGGTCACGGTTAGCCCAGTGTGGGTTCTTTGGATTGTGACGTAAGAAGCCACGCCACAAAGCTTCGGCCATATCAGCCATACCAAGAGGTGCACCTGGGTGGCCCGACTTGGCCTTTTGCACACCATCCATACTTAAAGCACGGATTGCATTGGCTAATTGCTGATACTCTGACATGTTTTCTCCTAGATTCACCACAACTGCCAGGCGCCCCAAGCAGCTGCAAGCTTCTTGTTCCAAATAGGATTATGCTAACCAAGGCCTGTATTGAGGCCTAGTAGCGTAAATTAGGTTAGACCTAGCCCCCGCCTTGGGCTTTAGCCCTGACGGGGCCTCGCCCCCACCTCTGGTGTTAGCCTTTAAGGCTGGGGGCTGCCTCGTAGGCTTTAGCCTACTGAGGTCTGGTCTTAAATCTTGTTGCCGTTAACTGTAATGACGGTGAGTTCGTCAGGGCGGCCGGAGTGATACTCAATCGTGCCCTTAGATACGCCATCCTTGACCGTGAATTGCTCAAAGAGCGGTACCAAAGACAGTAAGGAGCGACCGGTGATTAAGTTGACGTCGGCCCCCACCTTAACCTCGCCTGAGGCGGTGATATCGAGGTACTGACCGTACTCAAAATCCTTGGCCTCTAACGTCTCAGAGCCTGTAAGCTCAACTGGAACCTGCTTTTGCTCGGCCTTGCTGTACTCGTCTGGACGTACCATGGTGACGTAATCAAAGCGTGAGCCTTGATCGACCTTGATCGTGACTGGATTTGGTAAGAACTCACCGAAGTTATTTAAAGCTTCCTCCGGAGAATTGAAGGTATTAAGACTTAAGCCTTCAATCGTGCCGGTAAAGTGTAAGTTCTTAAGCAGGCGGGCTGAACCGACCTTAAGCTCGTAAGGCAGGTTGAAGATTCCTTGCTTCGATGGACGCGTGCCCTCGCTCTTAAAGACGAGATCCTCAACAATCATTGGGGACATGCCTAGCATCGAGAAGCGACCGATCGCTAAATCATTGCGCCCAATCTTCTTGAGATCAAAGAAGCCTTGGGTTTCGCTGTGATAGGACAGATCTGAGACGGAGGCGTAGTTGGACAGGATATGGTCTAAGGTGAAATCAAGGGTGAAATTCTCATCCTGATCGAAGCCCAGATTAAGGCTCATCGTGCCCACTGGCTTGTAAGCAATACGCTCCTTAATTTGGTTGACCGCGCCGTCCATGCCCTCTTCAAAGCTTGGGAAATTAGGCTCGTCGTTGTTCTCATCGGCCACATGCTCGCGTAAGTACTTTTGGTACTCAGCTAAGGCATAGAGCGAGACATCGTCGTTGAGATAGGAGGCACTAAATTGCGCCACACCCTTATCATTGCACAGGCTATACGAACCCGTGAGGTTCAACGCCGTCAGCGTGGTTAGGTCAAAAGACTTGATCGCATTGGCGTCATTGATGGTGGCATTAACTAAGTCAATGGCAAAATCATAGCCGCCATAGTTGATGCTGACGGTGAAAGGAATCTTGAGTTTGACATTTCCGTCAGTGGCGACGAAGGTCACATCATGCGAGAACAGGCCGATATCATCCTCATACAAAGCCACCGAGACGGGGGTTTCACCCTCGGCGATCATATTTTGGTTGATAAAGTTCTCAACAAAGCTGCGTGACTGCTCCATCATCGTGCCATAAGAGCACATTGGAACCACGTAACCACCGCCGACCACAGCTACGACCGCCACGGCGGCAATCGCCTGAGCTAAGGTCTTTTTCTTGAGGGCACAAGCACAAACTGCCACTGTCAACTCCTCTCACCGACGATCAAAAGATTCTTTGTGCAGCTAACAGCTAAGGTCAGCTGGGCCCTTCAGGGCGCTCTCTTGATTGTAGCTTAGTTCCAAAAAAGCCGATCAAATGATCGGCTTTTTTGTGGACAGACGCACTTAATATGAATTAACGGCTAGTACATCTGGCATGAAATGAAACCTGTCGGCTTAATTGAAGCAACCAGCTCAATTAAGCTTTAAGGCTCAGATGCTATTAACCGAAGACCTTACGATAGTCGTCCTGGAACTTAGCGATACCCTGGTCGGTTAATGGGTGGTGAGTCATCTGCTCGATTACCTTGTAAGGAACGGTAGCGATGTCAGCACCAGCTAAAGCGCAATCCATAATGTGGATTGGGTTACGAACCGAAGCGGCGATGATTTGAGCGTCGATATCACCGATCGAGAAGATATCGGAGATCTGACGGATTAAGTCGATGCCTGGCATCGAGATATCGTCTAAGCGGCCTAAGAATGGGGATACGTAGGTAGCACCGGCACGAGCAGCTAATAAAGCTTGGTTAGCCGAGAAGATTAAGGTTAAGTTGGTCTTGATGCCCTCAGCCTTGCACATACGGCAAGCCTTTAAGCCTTCAACGGTCATTGGGATCTTAACAACCATGTTAGGGTGGATAGCAGCGATCTCGCGAGCTTCCTTCATCATGGTTGGGGCATCGAGGGTAGTTGGCTTAACTTCACCGCTGATTGGACCATCAACGATCGAAGCGATCTCTTGGATGACTTCCTTGAAGTCACGGCCTTCCTTGGCAATCAGGGTTGGATTAGTGGTAACACCGCAGATAACGCCCATATCATTGGCTTTACGGATATCTTCAACGTTTGCGGTATCAATAAAGAAACGCATTGCAACTCCCTATTAAATCGTTTGGGACTGAAGCCTAAGCCGTCCCTTCTACACCAGAGCAAAGGCGCAACGCCTCAAGCGGTTACGACTAAAGCGCCTTATAAGAGGACTAAAGCAACGACCTGCTTTAATCTCTAAGCTTAAGAGCATCTTAAACCAAAGCTTGCGCAAAGCTCTCAAATTACTGTGCGTAACGTGACGCAGATCCAAATTTTTATTTTTTGTGCACGGGCACGTCAGTGCGTGCGCAATACCAATTTTTCCCTAAAATAGCAAATCGTAACCGTTTGTGGAAATGCACCATTTAGCCCGAAACGACCTCCCAGCAACTAACAACACGCCGTAAACCAAATGAGCTGCCCACCACCCACAGCCACGTTCACTCCGCAAAGCGCAGAGCAAGGCCTACGAGCAAGTAACCACCTTGCCTGCGCAGATCAAACTTTACGCTCAGAGCACGCTCGTCGCTATCAAAATATGCGCCTTTTTGTCATAAAACGCGCCTTATCATCTAACAAAAACTCACGGTGGTCACAACTTCGCACCTAGCCCGCACCAAGCGCATATTCAAGCCATTTTCCACCCTGGCAAAGCCCCCAAAGCCTCAAGCAACCCAAAACCACGTTTTTAGCTCCGTAAACGTTTACGGAAACCCGCTAACTCACCCTCGATTTTAAGACACAAATGAACTATTAGAGCCAAAATTGCACTGCACCATTTTGGCGTGCACGTGACTCATTTTTGCAGCGCAAGCCCCTACTCTCGCGCCTTTGAGGCTACCCAATAACGCAATTGTGCTCCGCTGTACTTTCTGTGTCCTCTGGGCCGTAAGCACAATGCCTCAAAATAAGCCCAGCGCCCGCCCCCATCCGCTCTTTGTCAGCGACATCACAGCGCGATTAAAGAGCGCTCTACAAAGCTCGTTAGCCGCCTCAAGCCCAAGGCCGTTAGGCTCACCGCTGGCCACCTAAGCCCGCGCCCAGTACCAACCCTTTTTCCTTAGAGACCTACTGCGCGCCAGACCTATCAGCCACACTACGCTGACAGACCGACACTATTAGCGCAATCTCACGCTGCCGCATATTAGACTGACTCTGATGGCTCTACCGAGGCACGATTGAAGCCCGCACGGCGGTGGCGGGGGTGGAGGGTGGGCTCTACACAATTAGAGCT
>CALXXU010000145.1 GCA_944392765.1 uncultured Anaerobiospirillum sp. | reverse complement strand
CCTCAATGTTTAAGGGCTGCTGTCCAAGGCGTTTTCCAAAAATTGTGATCTAAAACAGGTCAGGCAAGTTTGCCATAGCAAGGGGGTGAGATCAGCAGGTGATCTTGCCCCTTTTACTTTTTTGGGCAGAGGAATACTTGCTCGAAGAGTCGCTGCCGTCGTGCCCCTAAGCCGTCTGAACTGGCGTGCGACCATGTTGGGGCTGGAGTGCAGAGGGGAGCCGCTGTAGCGCAGAGCTGAGATTGACGGCGCACTAAAGTAATTGGAGAGAGCTTCCGTGCTGACGCAAAGTTGCGTCAGCCAGGCTGGGATGCGGTTTTTTCGCCTTAGTGCAGGCAAAATCGGTTAAGATGCGCTTATTGGGTTGATCAGGAGATAAAAATGGCTCTAACCGTGACTCAGCTGGTGGCTTTGCAGACTTTGCCGCGTGTGGGCAAGAAACGCGTTCGGGCCTTGGGCGATAAGCTGGAGGGCTTTGTGAGCGATGATGAGCTCGCTGAGCTCTGTGGCAAGAGTTATGGGCGCCTGCTCCAAAACGTCACCCCAGAGGACTTGAGTCGAGCGCTACAAGCCGCGCGTACGCTGCTTAAGCGCACCAAAGAGGCTGGGATTGGCTTTGTGGGCTACTATGACCAGAACTATCCGCAGGTCCTCAAATCAACCACCAGCGAAGATGGCACCAAGGACGAAAGCCCG
Organism: uncultured Anaerobiospirillum sp.; assembly: GCA_944392765.1. GTDB lineage: Bacteria > Pseudomonadota > Gammaproteobacteria > Enterobacterales > Succinivibrionaceae > Anaerobiospirillum. The sequence goes on along the minus strand of CALXXU010000145.1, from coordinate 5,598 downwards.
GTGGTGCTGTACTACCGGGGTGACCTTGAGCTGCTCAATGGCACCAGCATTGCCCTCATCGGTTCACGGGAGTCTGATCCCCAAGCCCTTAAAGCCTGCACTTACTTAGCTGAGCAATTTGCCCAGCGGGGCGTGAACATTGTTTCAGGTTTAGCCTTAGGCTGTGATACGGCGGCCCACCAAGGGGCGCTCAACGTCGGAGGCAAGACCACAGCGGTGCTGGCTCATGGCTTAGATCTTGTTTTTCCACCGCAGAACCTTAAGCTAGCCCATGAGATCGTGGCACAAGGTGGCCTGCTCATCTCCGAGTACGAGCTGGGCTCTGGTGTGGAGAGCTACACCTTTGTCGCGCGCGACCTAATTCAAGCGGGGTGCGCCCAAGCGGTGATCGTAGCTCAAGCCCGATACCATGGCGGTAGCATGCACGCGGCCAAGGCGGCGGCCAACTCAGGCAAGCCGCTCTACGTGGTTGAGTACTCTGACCCAGAGTTCAATCAAAGCATCGCTAATAGCGGCCTGCGCAAGCTCAAGGAGGACTTTGGTGCTCAGAGCCTGCAAGCGGTCAAGGATAAAGCCCAGATGGCTCAGACCTTAGACGCCATTGTAGCGAACCTTAAAGCGTCATAGCGCTGCGCTCTTGAGCGAAGGCCTATGGCGTGTGTGCTGCTTGAGTTAGTCCCATAGCTCGACGCAGCGCCCGCTGGTGGGCAATGCGCGCTTTCTGCTCGCGCTTGCGGCGCTCCAGGTCGGCTTCGTGTTCAGCCCTGGTATAGGGGTGCCACGGCTCACCACATTGAGGGTATTGGCCCAGTAGGTAGAGCCGCAGGAGTTGGGAGTGTGGCATCGGGGTGAAGATATCGCGAATATCGCTGTCAACGCCTGCCTCCAAGAGCACGATGTCGCTGTGCTCTAAAGCTTGCCTGAGGGCGGCCAGGGCTTTTGGGCAATGATGCTCAAGCTGCCAGTGATAGGTTGGAGCGTAGATTTGCGCGCGCGCAGCGATAATGGAGAGCAGCGGTTTAGTGGTGTGGTTCCCTTGCTGGTGGCCCAAGATGCGGCCGCGCTGCTTGGTGGCATGCCGCTTGATGTTCTTGCAGCCTGACTTGCTGAAAAACGCTGGGTCGAGGCGGGCACCTTCGTGCTCAAAGACCTTAAGTCCCTGCCAAATTGCTTCCAAGCTATTGGCGCTGAGCTGGCCCTCGGTAAAGGGCACCGGCAAGTCGCCGTGTGGGTACATCGGGCTCAAGGTAGAAAAGAGCGGATCTTGCCCGGCAAAAGTCACATCAAAGACCGGCACGGCGCCAAATTCCTCGTGCAGACTCTTGGCTTGACGCTTGCGGTTGGCGATGAAAATCTGGTGCTCCATAGGACAATCCCTCTCTTGCCTGCTTAGTTTAGCAAGAGCGCTGGGAGCGCGCCGCTGTTGTGGTGCTTTATTTTTTTGTGCGGACTGGCGCCACGCACCTGGGATGGGCTGTGCTTGCTAAAACTTTCCTTTTTTCTTGTTTATGTTAGGTAGTTACCTGAATATGATTGGTTTTGCAGGCAGGAAAAAAGAGGGGAATGAGTTGTTGGAGCGGGCTTGTCGGGCATGGACTTTGTTCTCATGCCCGGCAAGGAAAGGTGAATTGAGCCTCTGGGCGATTGCGCTTGCTGGCTTAGTTTTGGTGGGTAGCGCTGAGGTTGAGCTTTTGAGCTTCGTCCCCTTCTAAGGCCACCGACATCTCGAGAATGTGGGTGCCGTCGTCCTCGTTGCTGTCGTACTTGATCTCAACGTCATCACTGTTCATGTCTGGCAGGTATTTCTGCAGCACAGCAATGATCTCAAGGCGCAGCTTTGGAAGGAAGTCAGGCTTGTCGAGCCCACCACGATCGCTGATTAACAACACGTGTAAGCGCTGCTTGGCCTTGTCAGCGTTCGTTTGGGTTTTCTCCGAGGCCAACGCGCTTTTGATAGCGGTAAATAATGACATTTTCTTTGTGGTACCTATAGGTCCGCTCACGCCCAGCTCATCCTTTGGCGCGTCGTGCCGGAGCGTAAGCAGGGTTTGGGTGGTGCCAACACTTGAAGTCACCGCAGGGCCTACTTGGGATGCTGCGGTAACGAAAGTCTTGTTTTATGGCACTCAGCTGGGGGCTGCGGTTGCTGCCCTTGGGCTAGTCTGGGCGGTTGGCCTAGACCTGTTTTTTTCGGGCAGTTTGCGGTTACAAACTGCAAGGCTGAGTGCTTTGCTTGTTTAGTCGCCGCCAAATAACTTGGCTAAGAAGCCCTTCTTCTTGGCTTGGTAGAATCTAAATGGGACTTCCTTGCCTAAGAGGCGCTCGACCGCATCCTCGTAGGCTTTACCGGCCTCCGATTCCTGGTTGAGGATAATGGTCTCACCGGCGTTGGACGCCTTGAGCACATCAGGAGACTCCGGAATGATACCCAAGAGCGGAATGGAGAGCAGCTCTTGAATGTCATCGTTGGATAACATCTCGCCCTTGTCAACGCGCTCTGGAACGTAGCGGGTTAATAAGAGCTTAGGGATGACCGGATCTAAGTTTTGCTCGGCTCTACGGCTGCGGGCATTTAAAATACCGATAATGCGATCCGAGTCGCGTACCGAGGAAACTTCAGGGTTGGTGGTAACAATGGCCTCGTCGGCATAGTACAGGGCAATTAAGGCACCGGCCTCAATGCCGGCTGGGCTGTCGCACACGATGTACTCAAAGCCCATATCCGAGAGCTCCTTCATCACCTTGCCCACGCCTTGGTAAGTTAAGGCATCCTTGTCGCGGGTCTGCGAGGCTGGAAGGATGTAGAGGTTGTCGGTGTGGCGATCCTTGATTAAGGCCTGATTTAAGTTGGCCTCGCCGTGGATCACGTTGATGAAATCATAGACCACGCGCAGCTCGACACCCATGATGAGGTCGAGGTTGCGTAAGCCCACATCGAAATCGATAACCGCAGTCTTGTGACCCTTTAAGGCCAAGCCCGTGGAGATAGCGGCTGCAGTGGTAGTCTTACCTACGCCGCCCTTACCCGAGGTGACCACAATAATGCGGGCCTTAAAAGCCTCAGCAATTGGAGTGTCTTCAGTCGTTGCCAAGCTCTTTGCCTCCTTCTTCTTGGTCGCCGTCATCTTGCGGATCTTAGGAGCTAAGGCGCGTGCACCTGCTGGTGCCTTATCTTGATCCTTGCTCTCCGCCGAATCCTTTACTGTTAAATCTTGTTTCTTGTCATCAGACTGATCGTGCTCAGTCTGAGCCTTGTTCGTGTCAGCCTTAGCCGTTGCCTCAGCTTTTGCTTCAGCCTTCGCTTCAGCGGACTTATCAGCTGCGTCCTTGGCCTCAGCGGACTTATCAGCTTCAGCCTCCGCTGCGTTCTTAGCCTTATTGGCGTCAGTCTCAGCGGCCTCATCCGCGTCAGCAGCGGCCTTGCTTTCAGTGTCCTCGCTCTTAGCGTCCTGGGACTCTGCAGCCTTATCCGCATCCTTAGCCTCAGCGGTCTCATCCGCGCTAGCTTCGCTCTTGGTCTTAGCTGCCTTATCGCTTGGAGCGCTATCTTTGCTCTTAGCAGGCTTAGCGTCAGCTGTGGTGCTGTCAGCTGTCGAGCTGTCAGCCTGAGGCTTGGTCGCGCTTACGTCTGGACTCTGGTCCGTGCTGACAGCGGCAGCTTCTGCTGCTGGGGCCGTGGTGTCCTGAGCCTTGATCTCGGCCTCCTTGTGCTTAGTGGCAGCTGAGGAAGGCGAGCTTTTGCTCTTGGCACGAGAGTTAGTTTTCTTCATAGCGTTTTGCGTTGACGCTCACCCAGCCGCAAAAGCTTGGACTAGGCGCCGCCTTCTTAAGTTAGTGATAGAGTTATACCGTGCTGCCAAAAGCTTGGCTGGCAGCTGATGATTTTTCTCTTTTCTGGCTTGCTGTTCTTTTTTTATGCCAACTTAATATTATCGCGCTTTTGACTGAGCGTGTTCTTAGCCCAAAGCGTAGTCAGCCGCCGAAAAATAGCGCAAGTTAGTGTCCTCAAGCGTGACCACAATACCACTGTGCTGGGCCTTGATTTGCTGGAGCTGCGGATCATTGTAGAAATCCTCAGCGGTGCGATAGTTGCCAGCAATGGCCAAGACGCCCGGCTCTAAATTGCCTTGGACGTGGATAATGGCATCGGTGAGTCCTGGATCATTATTGTCCTTAGGAGCCCCGGCAAAGAGGTCGGCATTGTTGACATTGCCAAAGACAAAGATGTGATGCGAGGCAATGATGCGCGCATGCGCGCCTAAGGAACCGTAGATCGCAATCGAGCTGTTCTGGCCGTTGATAGTTTCACCTGAGCGCACATTGCGCCGCACAATCTTGACCGGAGCTGGAACCTTGACCTCGTAGGGAACCTTAACTTCGTAAGGAACCGGCACTTGGACGGGAACCTTCACTTCCAAGAATTGGGTGATGATCTTAGGTTTGAGATTCTCCTCGCGGATACGCTCGTAGCGCTTGGAGTTCACCACCGGAATGCGACGACGGATCAAGGCCTCGGCGCGGTCCTCGTTGACCACCCCGGTGACACCTAATAAGAACAAGTCATGGCGGCGACACAGTTCTTGCAGCGCAAAAAAGTCGAGGTCGTTGAGCTTGTCCACATCCTCAACATTTAAGACTACCGGAGCATTGCGGTAGGCACCATGCGCACGGTCAATCTTGGAGCTTAAGATGCGCTCTAACTCGTCTTGACTGCCGCTTTGAATCTTAATCGCGGCAAGAGAGAATCCGGTGTGCGAGATGTCACCAGTTGGTGCCACCTTATTTAGGCGCTCACTGTGCTCTACCTGCTCTTGCTGCGCACTTAGCGCTGAGTCCATCACAAGTCGTAATCCTTATCCCAAAACCCGATCCTAGTTTCCGTGTCTCATGCCTATAATTTATCGCAAGAACACCGAAATAGGTGCAGGTCACCCGACTTTAATCCAAAGGCCAAATTCTAGCATGACGGCTTAATTTTAGCACAGCGTACTTAAGGCATGGTCCATGCCGTCCCTGAGGACTGCGGGCGTGAGGCTGGTGCTCGTCTGGTGGCTACTTGGTAGTCGTCTGGTGGTCGCCTGGTGGTCATCGTTCGGTCATCTTGCGTCGGTCGGGTGCCTTGCGTTTTGCGCCCTGTGCGCTAAGCTAAGCACGATTTTTCGTTGTTGTCGCTGGGAGGGACTGCCATGGAACGGCTGGTCTATGTTTACAAGAGCTTGCGCAAAACCAAGACCTATCTCTATGTGCCGGAAAAGGATGTGTTTTCGCATATCCCATCAGGCCTGATGGACGCCTTTGGCGCGCCTCAGTTTGTGATGGTCTTTGCACTCAAACCCGAGCGCAATTTGCCTAAGGTCACGCCGCAGCAGCTCATGGAAGCCTTAGATTCTAAGGGCTACTTCCTGCGCATCGATCTTGATGACGTCGAAGAAAACCTCTTAAACCAAGAGCGGGCGCGCCGGGGCTTGCCGCCATTAGATCGCGACCAAATCGCCGACTACTTCCACTAACGCTCTCTGTGGGGAGCTGTTACAAATTAAATTTTGCAACATTTTGGTGTCTCACATGAGGCGGTTCGACCTTATAGTAGTAGTCGTT
>CALXXU010000144.1 GCA_944392765.1 uncultured Anaerobiospirillum sp. | reverse complement strand
ATAAGCCATATTCCTCAAAACATTGACTAAGATACAGCAATGGCAATGATTAACCATCAGCCATCACCGGAATATTGCGACCTGTACGGTCGGCGACCATTGCGAGACCAAAACCTTGAAGTTTGCCGGTTTGCTGATGGCTATCGGTTGACCGGGACTCAAATCATAGCCATCGATAGCAACCAAATATCAAGGTGCGTACTGGTATGGTCGCTGACCGCACAGCTCGAATTTATGTGGCATTATAGCAAGGCCATGCCTTAGCATGGTTAGCGACCGCACAGGTCGGAATATTGACGTTACAACTACTTCTTATCGCACAAGCAATATCCATGCCACTTTAGGTTGACTGTTTTATTATTTATGTAGGTCTTTTAAGAAGAGAAAACTCGCGGCCGTATCCCCGCCCTTACGGACGGGGCATTGGCCGCTAGGTTTAGGTAAAGTCCCAGCGAGGTAGCATATGTCAGACGCTATTATCAAGATTCGTAATCTGCACAAGAGATTTGGCTCCAACGAAATCCTCCGTGGCATCGACTTAGACGTCGAAAAGTCCGAGGTGGTAGTTATCATTGGTCCATCGGGCTCGGGTAAGAGTACCTTACTGCGCTGCGTCAATTACTTAGAAGTGCCATCAGACGGCATGATCACGATTGACGGTCAGGACATCACCCGTGACGTCAATATCAACACCGTCCGCGCTGAAGTAGGTATGGTGTTCCAGCACTTCAATCTCTTCCCACACATGACCGTGCTCAAGAACATCACGATGGCTCCGGTGATGGTGCGCAAGAAGAGTGAGGAAGAGGCCAAGAAGATCGCCTTAGAGCTGTTAGAGCGCGTCGGCTTAAAGGACAAGGCCGACAGCCGTCCAAGCCAATTATCGGGCGGTCAGCAGCAGCGTGTCGCGATTGCGCGCGCCTTAGCGATGCAGCCTAAGATTATGCTCTTTGATGAGCCAACCTCGGCCTTAGACCCTGAGATGGTTAAGGAAGTACTCGACGTTATGAAGCGTCTTGCCGAGTCGGGTATGACCATGATGATCGTGACCCACGAAATGGGCTTTGCCCGCGAGGTAGCCGACCGCGTGATCTTTGTTGATGGCGGTAAGATCCTCGAGATGGGTACCCCAGAGCAAGTCTTCGAGCATCCAAAGGAAGCTCGTACCCAAGAGTTCTTAAATAAGATTCTCTAAAGCAAGGAGGCCGTCGGTGACGGCCTTTCTTATGCCTTTCTTTGGCCCACCTCATTTCTCACGCCTTTCGCATTTGGCCCAAGATTTCCTATAATTAGGTGGATTTGATTTTCTAGGAGCAACCATGCGCATTATTTTGTTAGGACCACCTGGTGCAGGTAAGGGCACCCAAGCTCAAACTTTAACTAAGGCTTTCTCCATTCCTCAGATCTCCACCGGCGATATGCTGCGTGCTGCGATCAAGGCTGGCACTCCATTAGGCATGCAAGCCAAGGCTGTGATGGACGAGGGCAAGTTAGTCTCCGACGAGATTATCTTAGGCTTAGTTAAGGAGCGTATTGCTGCTGACGATTGCGCCAATGGCTTCCTCTTTGACGGCTTCCCACGCACTATTCCTCAGGCTGAGGCCTTAGTTAGCGCCGGTATCGATATCGATGCCGTAGTTGAGCTGCAGGTACCAGATGAGAAGATCGTCAAGCGCATGTCGGGCCGCCGCGTCCACTTAGCTTCGGGGCGTACCTATCACATCGTTTACAACCCACCTAAGGTTGAGGGCAAGGACGACGTCACCGGTGAGGACTTAGTTATCCGCGCTGACGACCAAGAAGATACCGTCCGCAGCCGCCTTGAGGTTTACCACAAGCAAACTGAGCCTTTAGTTGCCTTCTACAAGGACTTAGCCTCCAAGGGCAAGACCTATTACTTAGAGCTTGATGGCGACCGTCCAGTTGAGACCATTGCCGATGAAATGGTCAGCGCCTTAAAGGCCAACTGCAAGTAATGCTTGCCCAGAGCAAGTAGGCCTTGCTAAGAGCAAGTAAGCTCGCCGCAGTAACCATAAGCTGGGGCAAGTAAGCACCAGTTTTAGTGGATTGGCAAAAAGCCCCGACGTCTTTGGCGTTGGGGCTTTTTCCATGGGGCTAAAGCCTCTACAATAAGGGCAGGTTTGATAAAGAGGATTAGGTTATGAAGTGGGGTGCTTGGGCTTTGGCCTTAATGGTAGCAAGTAGCGGTGCAGTATGGGCTGAGGAGCAGGATGCTGCGTCCCAGGCTGCGGCTCAAGCCGGGGGCGCGGCTCAAGCTGCAGCTCAGACTGCGGCTCAAGCCGGAGATGCGGCTCAAGCTGAGGCCCTGGCAGCAGCCAATGCCACGCAGGGCGTCAACGATGACTTAGCTTTAAGCACCGGCCCGGAGCTGCCTTGCCCTTCGTTCTGGTCGGTTCAGCCTAATCCGAGCGTAGAAAATTCGCTTTCCTACGTGCATGACTCGGGTGATATCGCCGTGAGCGTCACCTATATCGCCGACCAAAGTGGCTCGGAGGTTAGTGCTGAGACCTTTGCGCGCGTCGCCGCCGAGCAGATGAACTGCACTATGCCGATTCACTCCAACCTCATCGGCCATGCTTGGTCCTTTATCTGCGATGATGGTGAGCTTGAAGCCATTGTTTACGGTGATGAGGGCGATTTAGTGCTCCTGTCGATCGCCGGGCGCAACGAGAAGACCGAGACTTACTTAGACGGCTTTATTTCCTTCTTGTCCTACCAAGCAAGCCGCCGCTAGACCTTTTGGTGCAGCGCGAGCCGTTTGAACCAGAGGCCGCTGAGGGCGGCGCTGGTGCGGCAGCATGCTGAAGGCTCTGCCGCTTAAGGCAACAAAAAAGCCTGACTTCCCATCCGGAGAGGGGATAGGGAGGCCAGGCTTTAGTTGTTTTGAGTTGAACCGGTATTAGATGCCGCCGAGCAGCTGCAAAATCAGATTGCCTTGCTGGTTGGACATCATCAGCATTTGCAGCGAGACTTGCTGGCGGATCTGAGCTGAGATCATATTCGATACTTCCTCAGCATAATCAGTATCACGAATGCGCGAGCGGGCATCGGCCAGGTTAGCCTGCATCGTGCTGTTGAGGCGCATGGTCGAATCAAGGCGTACTTGCAGAGCACCGGCTTGACCGCGCTGGGCGTCGACCACGCTGATCATGTCGTCAATGTGATCAATCAGGTTGTTGGCGTCGTCTTGGCTGTTGATCACAAAGTGGCCATCGGCATCAACTACTGTGTCGTCATTGAGACCGGCAGCGGTGGCGATATCCTTAAGCCGCATGCTCTGAGAAAAATCGGTGGTGATGGTGTTGCCGGTGTTCGGCCCCACTTGCAGGGTGAACATACCATCAACGAACATCGTGCTATTTTCACCTAATAAGATCGTTTCACCAGCAAAGGTGGTCTGCTCGGCAATACGCGTGATTTCGTCGGCCAGCGAGTTCATCTCTTGGGTGATGGCATCACGCTCACTTTGGCTGTAGGTGCCGTTGGAGGCTTGGACTGCCAAGGTACGAATGCGCTGGAGCATATTGGTGGTTTCGTCTAAGGCTCCTTCGTAGGTGGCAGCTAAGGCGCTACCATCAGCGGCATTGCGATTGGCTTGGCCCAGACCGTTGATCTCACTGGTCATGCGATTGGAGATCATAAGACCGGCCGGATCATCCTTAGCCGAATTAATGCGGTAGCCTGATGCAAGACGTTGCATCGAGGTGTTAAGTTGGCTTGTGGCGAGGTTCAGATAGTACTGCGAGCGCATCGCCGCGATATTGGTCAGATACAGTGCCACTTGGTCTCTCCTTGCGCCGACGGGGCGCCCCAGGCATTGGCCCGACTTAGGACTACGGGTAAAACGTTCTCTATTCCTTCTTATCGGTTATCTAGCGCGAAAACTTTAGACTTACTACTGTTCTTGCTGGGCGGGATTGCTTTTGCCTTTGCTCTTTATACGCGCATTGCGCTTCCTTGCTCAAACAATGGTGGGGCAAGCGTGGAGCACGATGCTGCGCTTTGCTAAACTGAAACGGTGGCCCAGCAATCAATGGATGCTTAAGCAAGCGCCTTGTCATGCGTTTTGTTATTGGAGCTTGCCTGTTATTGGGGCTTACCCGTTATTGAGGCTGGCCCAAGCGCGTCTGGTTGCGCCGCCACTAGCCCTAGGTGTGGGAGGGCGATGAGACAAGGAGTGGATTTTATTATGAGTGGACAAGATGTAGCAGGGGCACCTGCGATCGATTTGCATTACTTGGAGCTGCTGGCGCAGTCGTACCCTAATAAGGTTGCGGCTTTCTCCGAGATTATCAATTTACAGGCGATTTTGAACCTGCCTAAGGGTACCGAGCACTTTGTCAGTGACTTACACGGTGAGTATGAGGCCTTTTGCCATATCCTCAATAGCTGCTCAGGCGTGATTCACGATAAGGTCGACGAGCTCTTTGCTGATATGCCTAAGAGCGAGAAGGCTGAGCTGTGCGCCTTGATTTATTACCCTGAAGAGGTCATGAAACTGACCGAGCAGCAGGGGCAACTTAATGATGCGTGGTATCAGAACAAGCTCACCTCTTTGATTACGCTGTGTAAGTACCTCTCTTCGAAGTACACCCGCTCCAAGGTGCGTAAGGCCATCAATCAAAACTACGGCTACATCATCGATGAGCTCTTGCACGCGCAAGAAGGTGAGAGCAACAGCCGCACGCAGTATCATGCGGCCATTATCGCGACTATCTTGCGCACTAAGGCGGCCCCGCACTTTTTAATTTCGCTGTGCGCGCTCGCTAAGCGCCTCGCGGTTGACCACCTGCACGTGGTGGGCGACGTCTATGACCGTGGTTCGCACCCCGATAAGATTATGGCCTTGCTCATGGACTACCACAGCATTGACCTGCAATGGGGTAATCACGACATCCTATGGATGGGCGCAGCCTTAGGCTCGGAGGCTTGTATTGCCACAGTGCTGCGCAATAACATCAATTACTTCAACTGCTCCTTGCTGGAGAGTGCTTATGGCATTTCCCTGCGTCAATTAAATGACTTTGCCCAAAAGACCTATACTTCTCCGGCCAAGCCGCATGAGGAAACGGTGTTGCGTCAAGCTTGCAGTGCTTTTGCTACCCAAGGGGCAACTGGTGACCTAAATGATGAGCATGCCTACGAGCTCATGATGCATGCCTATGCCGATGATAATCGCGCCAAGATGGTCAAGGCGATCACCGTGATCGCGTTGAAGCTGCAAGGCCAACTTATCAAGCGCAATCCTGAGTTTGCGATGGATGATCGCTTGCTCTTAGATAAGATCGACTTAAAGCGCGGCACGGTGAAGATCGGCGCCACCGAGTATCAGCTCAATACCACGGATCTGCCGACGATTGATCCTAATGATCCTTTTGCCTTGAGCCGCGATGAGGCCTATATCGTCAAGCGCCTCAAGGTGTCCTTTTTACAATCGCGCCAGCTTCAGCGCGAGGTCGCCTTCTTATTTAGCCACGGTTCGATCTACAAGATCTTCAATGGCAACTTGCTCTATCACGGCTGTATCCCGATGACCAAGACCGGTGAGTTCCGTAAGGTCAATTGCCATGGCCAAGAGTTAAGCGGTAGGGCCTATCTTGATTATTGCGAGCATGTAGCACGTCAAGCCTACTATCAGCGCGATGAGCGCAGCCTCGACTTTATGTACTTCATGTGGTGTGGCTTATTAAGTCCATTGGCCGGACGTGTTATGAAGCCGTTTGAACGCTACTTTATCGATGATAAGTCGACGCACCAAGAGCCGCGTGATCCGTACTATGAGTACTACTATCGTGAAGAAGTCTGCCGCATGATCTTGCGTGAGTTCGGCGTTGATGAGGAAAAGGGCCACATCATCAATGGCCACACCCCAATTAAGGTTCGTGAGGGTGAAAGCCCAGTACGCGGCAACGGTAAGCTCTTTGTGATCGACGGTGGTCTCTGCCAGGCCTACCACAAGACCACCGGTATTGCCGGTTACACCTTGATTTGCTCCAGTCACGGCATGGTGCTCAAGGCGCACCGTGCCTTTGACAGCATTCACAAGGCGATCTACGAGCACATCGATCTCGAGTCCGAGGCTACGGAGGTTGAGCACTATCAAAACCGACTCAAGGTTGCCTCGACCGACAATGGTCGCAAGATCAAGCGCACGATCGCCGAGTTGGAGGCCTTACTTCACGCCTATCAAAACGGCCTGATCCCCGAGCGCTAAGCGCGCCGAGAGCTCAAGCTAAGGCTAGTGAGCCAGTTTAAAAGTATTTAACGCCGTGCTGATGGGGCGATTTGCCGGACAATCCGTAGATACAAGCCA
>CALXXU010000143.1 GCA_944392765.1 uncultured Anaerobiospirillum sp. | reverse complement strand
CTACGTCCTTCTGATAGGTATTCTTTTGGGCTGGGTGCGCTATCGGCTCCGTCGCAAATAAACAAGCCCCGCAGCAGGTAGGACCATAGGGCTTGCTCTGAAAGCCTCCAAGAAAATTGAGAAGCCGGAGCGGCTTAATCAGCCGTCAGTTTATTCGTCATCATCGTCGCTTGAGAACAACGACGAGAAGAAGCCGCCTTCCTCTTCATCACTGTCCTCAGCGTTATCTGCTTCTTCCACGGAGTCTTCAGCTTCTTCCTCGAAGTCAACTGCCCCTTCCACATAGTCCACTGCTTCTTGCGCTGAGGAATCATCCATAGCTGCAAGCTCGGCGCTGGCTGCCTCTGGGGTAATAAGGTCAGACATTTCCTCGGGCGCCTGGTCTGGAGCCAGGGCTTGATCGATTTTAGCCATCGTATCGATCATACGCAGCTCCGCAGGCACATCGGAGTTTGCCTCATCAGAGCCCAAGGCCTCTTTAGCGATCGACGAAATAGTCTGCGACAGCGAGTGGTCTTCGTCTGGAGCCTGCGTTGCAGCGGCTGCTCCATGATCAGGAGCTGGAGCAGCTTGCGGTTGTGCTGGTGGAACTGGTGCGGCGGCGGTCGGTGAAACTTGAGCTGCCTGAGCGTTGCCCGTCATAAGCTCAGAGGCAACCGCAGCGGTTGCGGCAGCGGCAGCAACCGTGCCCATATTCATTCCGGCGTTAGGGGCTGGGACGTATTGCTGGGTTCCACCCATTGGTTGGCCCGGTTGCGGCATAGGGGCACCCTGCGGGTATTGACCTGCCTGAGGCATTGGACTTGGTTGAGGCATTGGGGCGTTCTGGGGAGTGGCTACTGCTTGCGGGCTTGCAGGCAAGGCTGTGGTGGCTGCACCTTGCGGGGCTGGGGTGATTCCGGCTTTCATTTGCAAGGCAGCAATGCGCTTGGCAAGTGGTGGGTGCGTCGAGAGGAGCTCCACCACAAAATCTGCACCGTTGATGCAGAAGTTGCTCATGCTCGACTCTTGCACTGGGTGCTGCTGATTGACAGTTTGCAGTGCTTGCAGGGCGCTGATCATATCGGTGGATTCACCCAAGAGCTGAGCCGAACCGGCGTCTGCCTTGTATTCGCGATAGCGCGAGAAGCCCAGGTTAATGAAATTGGCAAAGAAGCCCATAACGATGCGGCTATACTTCATGGCTACCATGAAGCCCCAGGTGCTCAAGAGGCCATTGGAGAATGTTTCTAAGATGCCTGAGGGGCGACTGTTGCTCAGGAAGAGGCGGGCTAAACCGCACAGCATGCTCGCAATGGCCGCCAGCCAAAATGAGAAGAAGAAAACAATGGCATTGAGGACACCGGCGAGCATGGTGGAGGTCACCATATCCCCGCTCTTAATATGCCAGACTTCGTGGCCTAAGACCGCACGGATCTGCGCTGGGGTCATATTGGACAGCAAGCCCGTGGAGACCGCGACCATTGCTTGATCTTTGGATGGTCCGGTGGCAAAAGCGTTAACTTCGTCAGCCTCGTAGATGCCTAATTCCGGCATCTTGATTTGGGCGCGGGCTGCCAGATCTGCCACAATGTTTTGGAGTGCAGCTTCGGTCTCGTTGCTTGGAGTGGTGATCATCTCGATATCGTAGGCCTTTTTGCACAGCCACTTGGACATGAGGAGCGAGAATACGCTGCCACCAGCGCCGATGACGGCGCAAATGCCCCATATGATCATGAGGCCATCAGCCTTCATATTAGGATCGAGAATCGACCAAATGATGCTGATCATAAGGCCGATCAGCGCGATAATGCCCACAATTAGGGCGATGTTGAGTAGAGTCTTAGCCATATTAGCCTCGGCAAGCCAGAGATGTTTTTGGGTTCTGCATGCTTTGCGCGCGGCTCACCGCAATTTAGTGGGGTATTGACCAAAGCGGCCTCCCGCACATGCGGGCTCAAAGTAGCGAACCCCCACTAAATTGCGGTGAGCCTGCGCGCAGCACCTGCCAAGGCCTATTCTAGATGTAATTTGTTGTATGGTCAAAAAAATTAATTTAATTCCATTATATGGAATTAAGTAAGTATAGTTGAGCGATTAGTGTGAGTAAGCTCAAGTAATTGGGTCGTGATGAGGTGAGGTTGGTGGAGAGGAGATGCCAAGAAAGCGCGTTAGGCGGGGCTTAATGCAATCTTTCTCAATTTGAGAAATGTTTGGGGCGGAGCACATGTGGTTAGCGGCAGGCCTGCCTTGTAACCAAGACAAGTTTGATTACGGGCAGGCTGTTGTGGTCTTTAGATGGTGAGGCGGGCGCCGATCTGGCCTACGACCTTGGCGGCGAGCTTGCTGCCAAAGATGATGCCTTCATCAATGGTTTGTCCTTGGATCAAGGCGGCAATGATGCCGGCACTGTGAGCATCACCGGCACCGGTGGCGTCGAGCACTTTCTGCGGAATAGTTGGGTAGTGCTTGAGGGTAAAGCCCAGCGATGGGGCTTGGGCGATCGCTTGATAAAAGACGCTACTGGCTGCCGACTTCGGCACAATAGTGTTCTCGCTTGGCGTCTTAGTGCTATTAAAGGAAGGAAGGGCTCCGGCGCTGCGGCGTGCGGTGACATGAGCGGTGTGGCCTAAGCGCTGGCCTAAGAGGCAGCCATGGTGGGCGAGGGTTAAAATCACAGGGCACGGGGTCTTGGAGGTGAGCTCAGCCATGCCTTTGACCAGATGCTTGGTGCCCGTTAAGAGCTCCAGCTCTAACAGATTGAGGTGCAAAATTGGCTTGAGCTTGTAGAGGAGGGCGCGCGCTTCATAGGTGATAAAGTCGACGCGGGCTCCGGCATCAAAGTACACGGCACAATCGGGGCGCTTGCGGGCTGCGATTTCCTCGAGATAGACCATGCCATTGTTTTCTGTCAAGTCAAAGCCTGAGAGGTAGATCAGGTCACACTCTTCGATGGGAGCGTCCTTGAGCCAGCCTGGCTCCATATGGTTCTCAATGCCCGGTACCACAATAAAGGTGCGCTCACCGGCGGCATCGACAAAGCAATTGCAAACGCCGCAGTCTTGGGTCTTGGGATCGCCGTACTCGTAAGGCTTGATGAAGTCTTCGTCGTTATAGCCATCGGCTTTGAGCTGGGCTTCGATAAAGGCAGCGTTAAGGCCCACGCCAATTGGTACCTTGATGGCATGAGGCAGCTCAAGCTGGCGCAGGATGTGCGCGACATTGAGGGCACAGCCACCCACGCCATTGTGCAGTTCCTTAGCGTAGGAGTCGCCGCCCACCGGAGGCATCCTGGTCAGGCTTAAGGTCTTATCAACAAAAGAGCCGCCTAAGATCATGACTTTGCCCGGTGCCGCTGGTGACAGCTGGTCATGACTTTCCAAGCGATAGCTGGTCATCGCTACGCTGGCTGCTAATACTGATTCCTGATTGACGTTTGCTGCCATGACACCACCTTAACTGCATGAAAACTTGGTTTAGATTTTTGGCGTAAGTTTAGCGCAGATTGCGCGTGACGACACGCCCCATTAAATGGTGCTCTGTGCGAACACAGCACTAAAGTGGTGCGCGAAGAGGTTGCGTTCTGGTTGTGTGCTTTGTTGTGGTGCAAATAGAGCCTGGGGCGCGTTTTGCTTAAGTTTGTCCCAGCAAGTCTCTATAATGTGGGCCTTAGTTTGTTAGGGCTAACTTGCCAGATTGAAGGGAAGGTTTATGCATCTTCACGAATACCAGTCCAAAGAGCTGCTTCGCGCTTATGGCTTACCAATTGGCGATTTTCGCGTCAGCACCAAGGCTTTAGGCATCGGTAAATTTGCCTATGAATTGGCCCCAGGCCCATTTGTGTGCAAGTGCCAAGTACACGCTGGTGCCCGTGGTAAGGCAGGCGGTGTTGCGGTCGTGCAAAGCCCGGCCGAAGCTGAAGCTTTTGCTGCTAAGTGGCTGGGTTCGCGCTTAGTCACGGGGCAAACTGGTCCTGAGGGCAAGCTGGTCTCGCGTATCTTGATTGAGCGCGCCACTGAGTCGGTCCGTGAACTCTACGTCGGTGCCACCATCGATCGCACCAGCTCTAACCTAGTGATCATGGCCAGTGAAGCTGGTGGTATGTCGATCGAAGAGCTGGCAGCCAAGGACAACTCCAAGATCTTAAAGTGCAACATCGATATGTTGACCGGCCCCCAGCCATATCAAGGCCGTGCTCTGGCCTACCAATTAGGTCTTAAGGGCAAGCAGGTCAATGAGTTTGCCAAGATCTTCATGGGTATCGCGCGCTGCTTTATCGAAAAGGATTTGTCCTTAGTTGAGATCAATCCGCTGGCCGTGACTACGGAAGGCTCGCTTCTGTGCCTTGATGCCAAGATCAATCTTGATTCTTACGCCCTGTATCGTCACCCTGATTTAGTCGAGCTCGACGACCCATCGCAAGAAGACCCACGTATTGCCCGTGCTGTGGCCTCGAACTTCTCCTATGTACCGTTAAATGGCACGATCGGTTGCCTGGTTAATGGTGCGGGCCTAGCGATGGGCACGATGGACATCATCAAGGCTTCAGGCGGAGAGCCTGCCAACTTCCTCGATGTCGGCGGTACTGCCACCAAGGAGCGCGTCATGGAGGCCTTTAAGATTATCTTAGAGGACCCTAATGTTAAGTGCATCTTGGTCAACATCTTCGGTGGTATCGTGCGCTGCGATCTGATTGCCGAAGGTATCTTGGGTGCGGTCCACGATGTCGGCACCAAGGTTCCGGTTGTGGTGCGCTTAGAAGGCAACCACGCTCAAGATGGTGCCCGCATCCTCCACGACAGTGGCCTTGATATTACGGCAGCTCACGGCTTACGTGAGGCCGCCTTATTAGCGGTCCAAAAGGCTTCGGCTTAGTGGGCCTTGGCTTAAAACTACGAATTGGTTGTTGCAATGAGCATTCTGATTAACAAAGATACCAAGATTATCTGCCAAGGCATCACGGGCTCGCAGGGTACGGTGCACTCCGAGCAATGCTTGGCTTACTACGACACCAAGTTGGTAGGCGGTGTCACCCCAGGTCGTGGTGGTTCTACCCACTTAGGTTTACCGGTGTTCAATACTGTCCGTGAGGCCGTGGACGTCACTCACGCCACCTGCTCGATGATCTTCGTGCCGCCTCCATTTGCCGCCGACTCGATCTTTGAGGCGATCGATGCGGGCTTAGAGCTGATCGTCTGCATCACCGAGGGTATTCCAGTGATGGATATGCTGCGCGTCAAGGCGCGTCTGCGTGAGTCGCACTCAATGCTGATCGGCCCTAATTGCCCAGGCGTCGTGACCCCAGGTGAGTGCAAGGTTGGTATTATGCCTGGCTCGATTCACTCCAAGGGCAAGGTCGGCATTGTCTCGCGCTCGGGTACCTTAACCTACGAGGCGGTCAAGCAGACCACCGATGCTGGTTTTGGCCAGTCGACCTGTGTCGGCATTGGCGGTGATCCCGTCCAAGGCTCCAACTTCGTCGATATGTTAAAGCTCTTTGAGGAAGATCCACAGACCGAAGCCGTAGTTATGGTCGGTGAGATCGGCGGTACCTCCGAGCAGGAGGCCGCCGCTTGGATCAAGGAGAATATGACCAAGCCAGTGGTCTCCTACATTGCAGGTGCCTCGGCTCCTAAGGGCCAGCGTATGGGCCACGCCGGTGCCATTATCTCCGGTGGTCAAGGCACGGCGGCTGCCAAGCAGCAAGCTTTACGTGCGGCTGGAGTCACAGTCGTTCCGACCGCTGCTGATATCGCCGATGGCCTGCGTGAGGCTACCGGCTGGAACTAAGCCCGAAGCTTAAGTTCCTAAAAACCGAGCGCCCATGAGGACAAGGCTCAAAACCTTGCCCCATGGGCGCTGTCGTTTAGCGCCACTAAAGTGTGCCGCGCTTACGCCTCGATGAGATCGTGCTGAGCAAAGTGTGCTTGACCGGTCTCGATCTTTTTCTTGAGACGGCGCAGATAGTCCATATTGCTTGCCGAGTAAAAGGGATCGAGCGCGACCGCAAAAGGAATGCGGCCCTCACGACCGACCTTTTTAGCAAACAGGGTAAAGGCCTCACTCATTGAAAGTCCGCGCTCAGCGCAGACTTGCTCCATCCGAGCATAGTCGGTAGCTGTGAGCTTAAAGCTTACCTCGATTTGAGCCATTGCTTCGTCCTTGCCGCAGAGCGGCAGTTGCATTGTTGGGATGACCTAAGATTAAGCTCTGAGCTTAATCTCGGTCCGTTGCGATTAACCTGCGCAATGCCATCAATGCGGGCTTCATTTTAGCAAGTTTTAGGTGCGGGCGCTGCTCTGGTGCGACGCTGTTTCATAGGCGCAGCTGCGTTAGGGACAGCCGCGCCGGTTTACGGCTACATTTGGGCGCCATAGCCCTGACGTTGGGAGCGGCGCCGCCAATGATCAAGAACAGATAAATCCGTCCGTTGGAAACCCCTTGCGAGGTGGTTCCATTAGGTGGAGCCATCCCTATAGAGTCGCACTTATTAGCTCCGGCGGGGCTAATCTGTCTCTTGGTCTAAAGTGTGGATAGTGAGCGTTGGCAGATGCGCGACAATTTCATTGGTTTCTTGCGACACGGTGATGATGCGCAAGATGAGCTCTAAGATATAGCGCGGGTTACCACAGGCTACGGCGTAATCGTTGTAATCATTGACGATCTGAGACTCTTTATCGACCATCACGCCACAGCGCTCGACCACCCAATCAAGAGCGGAACGGCGATTGAGCTGGTAGGCTTGCGCCGCGAGCGGAATGTTGCTGATCGTGATGGTGTCGTTGTAGATGATGGTGCTCTTGTCCTTGGCCGCGTTGCCTTTCTTGCCTGCAATTAAGCCGTAGCTGAGATTAGACACGCGGTAATCTACTTCACGGCCGG
>CALXXU010000142.1 GCA_944392765.1 uncultured Anaerobiospirillum sp. | reverse complement strand
GCGTAGATGGTTAGCCTCCAAAAGCTAGCCCAAACTTGCACTATTTTGATGCGTCAATTAATTTATAACAGCTCCCAAATAAGACTTACAGCACTGCGCACTAACGGGCGCAGTGCTCCGGCACGCCCCAAAATAAGGGGGTGCGCCCACCAATTTGCCCCAATGTGGTGCACAGCGATATCCAAATTAGGATGCCAAACTAAGCCCTCAAACACCAAAATCAGTTTGAGGCCCGTGTGACGTCCCTTGATAATCAGGGACAGAGGAAAGGACCAAATCTGGGCCCCAGTGCAGTAGCAGCAAGTAAGGTGAGGAGAGATCTATGCTGTCCTTTTTAAAGCCAGCACCTCACATTGCTCGTCTGCCCGACGATCAAATCGACTCCACCTACAAGCGTTTGCGGTGGCAAATCTTCTTTGGCATTTTCTTTGGCTACGCGGCCTACTACCTCGTCCGTAAGAACTTTGCCTTAGCCATTCCTTACCTACAAGAGGAAGGCTTTACCAAGGCCGACTTAGGCTTTGCCTTATCGGCGATCTCCATTGCCTACGGCTTCTCCAAGTTCATCTCCGGCTCGTTCTCAGATCGCGCCAATCCGCGCAAGTTCTTGCCCTTAGGCCTGATTCTCTCGGGTACGGTCATGCTCATCATGGGCTTTGTGCCATGGGCGACCTCCTCGATTGCCATCATGTTCATCCTGCTGTTCATATGCGGCTGGTTCCAAGGCATGGGCTGGCCTCCATGCGGCCGTACCATGGTGCACTGGTGGAGCCAAAAAGAGCGTGGCTCGATCGTCTCGGTATGGAACTGCGCCCACAATGTCGGCGGCGGCTTACCACCACTGCTCTTCCTCTTGGGTATGTACCTGGTCGGTGACTGGCACTCGGCCTTCTACATGCCTGCCTTTGGCACCTTCATCGTCGCCATCTTCGCTTATATCATGATGCGCGACACCCCACAGTCGTGCGGCCTGCCGCCAATTGAAGAGTACAAGAACGACTATCCAGCCGACTATTCGGAGAAGAATGAGGTCGAATTGTCCGCCAAGGACATTTTCATGAAGTACATCTTCCCCAATAAGGCGCTGTGGCTCATCGCCATTGCCAATGTCTTCGTTTACCTCATGCGTTATGGCATCTTAGACTGGTCCCCAGCCTATTTACGCGAGGTTAAGAACCTGACCTTAGACACCTCGTCCTGGGCCTATTTCTTCTACGAGTACGCCGGTATCCCAGGCACCTTATTCTGCGGCTGGATGTCCGATAAGGTCTTCAAGGGCAATCGTGGCGCCACCGGTGTCTTCTTTATGGTTTTAGTCACCATCGCCACCGTCGTCTATTGGTTAAACCCAGCCGGTAATCCAATGATCGACATGATCTGCATGATCGTCATCGGCTTCTTAATCTACGGCCCAGTCATGTTGATTGGTCTGCATGCCTTGGAGCTTGCCCACAAGAAAGCCGCTGGTACCGCCGCCGGCTTTACCGGTCTATTTGGCTACTTAGGTGGCTCGGTTGCCGCTTCGGCCATCATCGGTTGGACCGCTGAGCACATGGGCTGGAACGCCGTATTCACCTTATTAGTGGGCAGCTCGGTCGCAGCAGTCGTCCTGCTCTTTATCGTCACCGTTACCGAGAACGCCCACAAGCGTAAGCTCGCCGCTCAAGAGCAATAACCACTAAACACAAAAAACAATCGACCTTAAGGCCGGGCCCCGAGCACGGCCTTTTTCATATCACAAAAGCCCATAAAATAGCGCTTTTGCCCCTAGTTCACTCCAGCACAGTTCACAGGCCATTGCGATAATGGGCCCTGAGCATGAATTGGCATGGGTCACAAATGCGATATTTATCAGGCGCAAGCCACTTGTCCGACAAGGGCT
The DNA here is from genome assembly GCA_944392765.1 of uncultured Anaerobiospirillum sp. GTDB lineage: Bacteria > Pseudomonadota > Gammaproteobacteria > Enterobacterales > Succinivibrionaceae > Anaerobiospirillum. The sequence goes on along the minus strand of CALXXU010000142.1, from coordinate 5,076 downwards.
CAAAAACAAATTTCTAACTTGCGAGTTACATCCCACATTAGGCACCACATCAGGCTAAAGTCTTGCGACAAAGCCCCGCGCCAACTATCTTGAGATCACAGCGCAGCAAGGCTCAGCAAGCCTTGGCCGGGGCATTTTGCCCCCAATAACAAACACAAAACGCGCATCCCTTTCTCAGGTCCACACCTACGGACCAAAAAAAAAACAATCAAGCCGCACCAAGTGCGGCACGCTCACGCTTTTAGTCAAGCGCCCTTGTGTGATGGAAATTGGCTCACCGCAGCTTGTGTCTGCGGACAGCCCATAATTGTCTGTGTTAGAGGATTGATTAGCTATGGCAAAGTATGTAATGGCGTTAGATGCCGGTACCACCAGCAACCGCTGCATCCTGTTCAATCAAAAGGGCGAAATTTGCTCGGTCGCCCAACGCACCTTCACCCAATACTTCCCAAAGCCAGGTTGGGTTGAGCACGATGCCGACGAAATCTGGGCCTCGCAATTAGGTGTAGCCGTCGAGGCTTTAAACAAGATCGACGCTAAGGCTGAAGACATTGCCGCTATCGGTATCACCAACCAGCGTGAAACCGCTATTGTCTGGGATAAGAACACGGGCAAGCCAGTTTACAACGCCATTGTCTGGCAATGCCGTCGTACCTCCGCCTACTGCGATACCTTAAAGGAGAAGGGCTTAACTGACGTCTTCCGTGAGAAGACCGGCCTGGTTATCGACGCCTACTTCTCGGGCACTAAGATCAAGTGGATCTTAGATAACGTCCCAGGCGCCCGTGAAAAGGCTGAAAAGGGCGACCTGCTCTTTGGTACGGTCGACACTTGGCTTATCTGGAAGTTAACCAAGGGTGCGGTTCACGTCACCGATTACTCCAATGCCTCGCGTACTATGCTCTACAACATCAAGGAGCTCAAGTGGGACGAGGACATCTTAAAGGAGCTGGGCATTCCAGCCTGCATGCTACCAGAGGTTAAGCCTTCAAGCTGCGTCTATGGCACCACCGATTACTTTGGTGCTCCAGTAAAGATCGCAGGCGCCGCTGGTGACCAGCAATCGGCACTGTTTGGCCAGACCTGCTTCCAGTCAGGTGAAGCCAAGAACACCTATGGCACGGGCTGCTTCTTATTAATGAACACCGGTGAGACCCCAGTCTTCTCCAAGAACGGCTTAGTCACCACGATTGCTTGGGGTATTGATGGCAAGGTCAACTATGCCTTAGAGGGTTCGATCTTCGTTGCTGGTGCCGCGATTCAATGGCTGCGCGATGAGATGAAGCTCATCGACTCGGCGATGGACTCGGAGTACATGGCAGGCAAGGTCAAGGACACCAATGGCTGCTATGTGGTACCTGCCTTCACCGGCCTGGGCGCCCCACACTGGGATCAATATGCACGCGGCACGATTGTCGGCATTACCCGTGGTGTTAACAAGTCGCACATCATTCGCGCGACCTTAGAGTCCCTGGCCTATCAGACCAACGATGTCTTGAACGCCATGCGTGCTGACTCGGGCATTGACCTCAAGGCCTTAAAGGTCGACGGCGGCGCCAGCGCCAACAATCTCTTAATGCAGATTCAGGCCGACATCATTGGCGCCCCGGTATTACGTCCAAAGTGCGTTGAGACCACCGCCATGGGTGCGGCCTACCTGGCAGGCTTAGCCGTCGGCTATTGGCAGAACAAGGAGGACGTCATCCACAATTGGTCGGTTGATCGCACCTTTGAGCCACAGATCAGCGCCGAGGATCGCGCCCGCCGCATCAAGGGCTGGAACAAGGCCTTAACCTACGCTCACGGCTGGGCCAAGGACGAAGACTAGTCCCAACCCAAAGCCCCGGCAACACCAATAAACAGAAACCGCTGCCGGAGCCCTAAGCTCAAACAAATGGGGCTGAGCCGCGACTGAAAACACTCCCCAAACGAGCACGGGGCACACCCGTGCTCTAGTGAGTCACGCCCCCACAGGGCAAAAAAGAAAGTAGGTCAAAGGCTCAGTCCGATGGAAGGAGAAATCCTATGCTTCCATATGTTGCTGAATTTGTTGGTACGGCCTTACTGCTCCTTTTAGGTACCGGTGTGGTCGCAAACGTCAACCTCAAAAAGTCAGGCATGCACGGCGGTGGCGTCGTGGTCATCACCATTGCGTGGGGTTTTGCAGTTATGCTGCCCGCCTTCATGTTTGGTGCGGCCTCAGGCGCTCACTTCAACCCGGCCCTAACCGTAGCAATGGCGGTCAATGGTACCTTTGACTGGGCCATGGTACCAGGCTACATCATCTGCCAAATCGCAGGTGGTGTGGTGGGTGGTGCCATCACTTGGCTCTTATTCAAAGATCACTTGGACGCAGAAGAGAGCGCTGCCACCAAGCTCGGCGTTTTCTGCACCAGCCCATCGATTCCTAACTACTTCCGCAACTGCTGCTCGGAAATTGTAGGTACCTTTGTCTTAGTCTTCACCATCTTAGGCATCAACCAAGTAACGGGCATTGCCACCGGCTTAAACTACGTCTTTGTCTGGGGCATCATCGTCTCGATTGGTATGTCCTTAGGCGGCCTGACGGGTTACGCCATCAACCCAGCTCGTGACATGGGTCCTCGCCTTGCTCACTTCTTACTGCCGATCAAGGGCAAGGGCAGCTCTAACTTCAAGTATGCCATGGTACCGTTCTTAGCCCCATACATCGGTGGCATCTTAGCGGTCGCCCTGTACAACGCCATTCCATGGGCCCCAGCTGCCTAACAAGCCGCCCCAACCAGTGTAATACCTATCATCCTCAAGCCCGGCAGGCCCCCTGCTGGGCTTGTTTGTGGACAAATCAAACCCGCTAAGTTAGATAAAATCAGGTTGCCAGGCAAGATCAAGCCCAATCACAGCTTAATCCCGAGACTTAATCCACCTAGAAGAGCGCTATCTAGTGATCACATCAGCTAGCCCCACCCGAGCAAAGCCACGATCACCATGCGCGCCGCAGAAGACTAAACCAAAACGGGCGACCCGAGGCTCACTATTACCATCGAGCGCATATTGGCGTTTCTTGATCTGATCGATAGCTTCGGCCAGCTTGGCATCAAGCTTATTGGGATCAGCACTTGCCTCAAACTTAAACTCAAAGACGAAGGTGAGATGGTGCTCCGGCAAATCGAACACACAATCAGCCCTGCCATTGAGGGACATGACTTCAGCACGTGGTTTGAGATTCAAGCCAAACAAGAGCAGGATAATCAGGCCCGCCACCCAGAACTCATTTTCAGGGCTGTGGCTGTAAGGTAAGATGCCAACAGCCTCATTGATAGCTGCACGAATCTGCTCTGGATCGAGACTTGCCAGCGCTGCCAACACCTTCGGACTTGACTCAACTGAGCAAACATCATCCTGAATGTGGTAGAAATGGCGTACCAGCAAATTGGCTAAGCCCCAATGAATCTCCCGATTAGGGCAAACTAGGTGCGCCTTACCGCTGGGTCTAAATCGTTGCTTGAACGTGAGATATCCCACCTGAAACAGCAAGGAATAAGGATTAGCCTTAGGATTAATCAAAGAGGACTGCAGAAACTCTTTGCCGCCAATCGTAATCTCGCTTTTGCTCAAAGCCGCAATGATCTGATCCAGTTTAATCTTTGCTAAGACCAGTTTAAGCACCTGCGGGACGCCCGCACCTTCTTCGGTGCACCAATAAGCGTCTAAGAGAGCTTCTTCGTTGGCAAAAAAACGGAGCACTGACCAAGTAGAAAAGACCTTATTTTCTTGCGTGCCATCAAAAGAGTAGCCGTCATACCAAGCCGACATGGCGTTTAGCAAGGATTCGACCTGAGCATCACTTACCGTCTCTGGGGAGCAGCCCTTCCTCAGCGCAACACCATAGCGCAAATTCTGCGCAAAATACTGCTTAAGCTCAGCACGGGTATAGCCACAGCATGATGCCATGCTCTTGTCATAGGAAATATCGGTAAAGTTGTTACCGGACATTCCTAAGTCCAGATCCTGAAAACGGGTAATTCCGGTAAAGAAGACACAGCGGAATTTGCCAGGATCGTCTTTAATTATGTCAAACAAGCTCCGTATAATTAACTTGCAGGCATTAAGTTCTTTTTCTTGATTGTAGTGATAGATAATTGGTGCATCAAACTCATCGACCAACAGCACCAAGGAGCGACGTGGCATCAGCTCTAGCATGGCGCTAAACAGATCACTAACACTAGGCGACTCAGAAACTAGTCTCGAAACCAGCTTCGACTCCAGCTTCGCAATCACATCGAGCTGTTGCTCATCGCAAAAATTAGCAATAGCACGCATCAAACGCTGTTCAAACTGCGCGGCTGTATCACATTTTGAATTAAGATTGTGAAAATTGAGGCGCAGCACCGGATAAGTTTTCTCATCCTGCCACAGCTGCTCAATGGCCAGTCCCTGAAAGAGTGAAGGATGTCCATCATAAGGTTTTACCCCATGACGGAACAGTTCCTCTAAGGTAGTCAACAGCGTACTTTTGCCGAAACGGCGCGGACGGGTCAGGATTTGCGGGATGGTTCTGTTCGCAATCTTGTTCACAAAAACGGTCTTGTCCACGTACACAGAACCATCTTGGCGCAGATCTGCAAACGATTGATTTGCCAAAGGCAGCTTATTAACAAGCGCATCAAAATCCATACTGACCTCCCAACCATCACATGACGGGCAGCTTAAGAGACATTGAGCAATTCTAATTTTAGCACAGCTGGTAGCTTGCCCCCGACTTAATACCGACAAAACACAGCGCATAAACAAGATAAAATAGCGCTTTTTCGCCGATATAAACCACAGCTAAAGCCCGTACTGGCTGCAATGAAGAAAGCTTCCTACCACAGCGACCCAGCGCACCACCTGAACTGAGCCACGTTCGCGCAATGTCGTTCGTGCGTTTTGAAACCACTATTTTTCTATAGCCAAAATTCATTTCAAAACACTCAAAAAGTCTATAAGTGAGGATGCTTTTTTTTTTTTTTTTTTTTTTTTTAGGATGAACGCCGCCCTGCTACAATTTTTTCTCCTTCCCTTCTTTGTCTTTTTTTATTTCTTTTCTTCATTTTT
>CALXXU010000141.1 GCA_944392765.1 uncultured Anaerobiospirillum sp. | reverse complement strand
GCTAAAGTTTACGCAGCCAACACCTCCTCAGGCCTTATGCAAATTTTTGGACACTTATTTTGTTATAGCTTCCTTAGCCTCACTCTCAAGACCACAGGCGCGCTCAAACAGCCTCGGCTCAGCACAATTTAGTGGTGGTTAGCCACTTTGGGCCTACAGGTGCAGGCGGCCGCATGGTTCAATACCCCACTAAATTGCGGATAGCCTCAGCTCTTGGGAGTGAGGCGCCGTGCTATTCATGCCACCAAAGCCGCATACCCAACCATGCCACCTAGCAAAGACCTATCCTATGACAAGCCGCAAAGCACGCGCCTCGATTACCGCGTAAACAAATCCCCATTGATCACACAAACAACATCGATCAGGATGCACCACATGCCATGGACTCGCACCTTGGCCCAGTAGTAAGCATGATCAAAGAGCACATGCGCGAAGCTGTAAGCAGCAGCGCTAAGGCGGAGCCGAACACCTATGCAAGCGCTTAACAATAAACCACCCCAGCATCGCTCAATGCAAACGTCACAAACGTGCACGTGCCCAATGACTTCAAGCAGCTCCCATGCTAAGCCTTGACCTAACATGCTCTTCTAAGGGCATCCTCCTAAACCGACTGAGGCCAGCCAATATGATCAAGTTATCTTGCGATCACATCGGCCAACTCGACCCGAGCAAAGCCGCGCTCACCAGGTGCAGCACAAAAGACCAAACCCAAACGGGCGACCCGAGACTCACTATTGCCGTCAAGCGCATATTTACGGGATTTGATCTGCTGCAAAGCTTCGGCCAGCTTGGCATCAAGCGCATTGTCATCGGCGCTTGCCTCATACTTAAACTCAAAGACAAAAGTAATATTATGCCCAGGCAGATCGAACACACAATCAGCGCGGCCATTAAGGGACATGACCTCAGCGCGGGGCTTGAGATTTAAGCCAAACAAGAACAAGATCATAAGGCCCGCCACCCAAAACTCATTTTCAGGGCTGTGGCTATAGGGCAAGATGCCAATCGCTTCATTGATCGCAATGCGAATCTGTTCTGGGTCGATACTTGCCAGTGCTGCCAGCATCTTCGAGCTCGACTCGCTCGAGCAAAGATCATAGTTGAAATTGTAGAAATGGCGCACTAGCAAATTGGCAAAGGCCCAACGAATCTCCTGATTGGGGCAAGTAAGATGAGCCTTGCCACTAGGTCTAAATGGCTCGGCGAAAGTAAGATAGCCCGTCTGAAAGAGCAATGAGTAAGGATTAGCCTTCGGATTAATCAGAGAGGACTGCAAGAACTCTTTCCCGCCAATAACGATTTTGCCCAGCTCAGCAATGAGCTCATTGAGCTTAATCCGCTCTAAGACCAGCTTGAGCAGCTGCGGCAAACCTGCACCTTCCTCGGTGCTCCAGTAAGCGTCTAAGACAGACTCTTTGTTGGCAAAAAAGCGCAGCACGGACCAAGTTGAAAAGACCCGGTTTTGCTCCGAGCCATCGAAGGAATAGCTGTCATACCAAAAGGACATCTCATTGAGCAGACGCTCAATTTGCTTATCGCTTACAGCTTCGAGCGAGCAGCCATTTCTTACTGCGGCCGCATAGCGCAAGTACTCAGGAAAATAGTGTTCAAGCTCTGCACGCGTATAGCCACAGCATGCTGCAAACTCGCCATCATAGGACACATCGGTAAAGCTATTCCCCGCAGTACCCAAATCCAGATCTTGAAAGCGGGTGATGCCGGTAAAGATGACACAACGAAATTTATCAGGATAATCCTTAACCGTGTTAAACAAACCGCGCATGATAAGCTTGCATTCTTTGAGCTCTTGCTTTTGATCATAATGATAGATCAAAGGCGCATCGAACTCATCAACCAGCAGGACTAAGGGACGATTCATCTGATCCAGCATATAGCTAAACAGATCGTTAAAACGAAGCGGCTCAGAAACCACCATCGCAACCAGCTTCGAATTGATCTGCGCAGTTAGATCGATCTTTTGCTCATCGCAAAAATTAGCGACCGCACGCATCAAGTTCTGCTCGAACTGCGCTGCGGTATCGCAGTTTGAGTTCAGCCGGTGCAAATTAAGGCGCAACACCGGATAAGTTTCCTCATCCTGCCACAGCTGCTCAATAGCCAGTCCATGAAAAAGGGAAGGCTTGCCGTCAGCATCAGGTTTTACCCCATATCTGAACAGCGCTTCTAAGGTAGTAAGCAGCGTACTTTTGCCAAAACGGCGTGGACGGGTCAGGATTTGAGGAGAATCATTAACAGCGAGCTCATAAACATAGGCTGTCTTATCGACATAGACTTTGCCCCGGTTGATCAGCTGCGCAAAAGACTGACAACCAATTGGCAGCTTGGTTTTTAGCTCACTAAATCGCATATTGACCTCCCGTGCAACGGCATGCAAGGACACTCCGCAATCATCCCATCGCCCCGTATTTTATCACAGGTAGGCAGACCAAACTCCCCACCAAAACCCGATTAAATAGCGCTTTATCACTTAATATCCCCACACACGACCGTTGCAACTGTGCACCTCAGGTGCACTTGAAGGTTAACCCATGTGTTAACCAAGCACCACTCCCTATTCCCAAATTACGCCCGCTCGAGCGCGCTGCCACAACGCTTCCAGCCTGTGCTTAAACGAAGCGCAGTTGGGCTGCCCATAGCCATGTCTTGAGGAACCGCAATGTAGCAGGGTTAGCGCGGGCTGCGCTAAAGCCTTAACTCAAGCTTCGAGCGCGCGCCCGACGCTAACCTACCTCAGGGCACATTGCGTTCTCACCTACCTGCTCCGTTACGATCTGAAATAAGCTGCAAGCGTTATTTCATCGGGTTTTGTCTCTTCGTTTGCTCGTCGCGCCATTAACGACTTCCTACCGGCCACACTCCAAGCGCCCGCACCTGGTAACACTTGGCCCGCATCTTGCGCGTTCTGCCTCTTTAGGGGGATCTCACCCCACTTTAATTTTTTTATTTCGGACCAGGCCCTGCACTCGAAATCTTGGGGCTCTGTGGTCTGTTTTTTGTTTTGACCCCGCCTCACACTCGAAATCTTTGAGGCGTGGGCGTGCAGTAACGTATTTTTGTGGAGGCATGATGCGCACATCAGAGCTTGCTGTCCCTATTGTCCCTTGGGTAAACCATCCCTTTGTCATGTGCATGGGGGCAAGTCCTGAGTGTTCCGCCCTAATCCTGCAAAGCGTCCGCAAGGGCTTTAACGTCTTAGCCCTAGGCTTGGATACTCCATCGTGCCTACGTGAGCTCTATGTTGATCCCAATTACGACGCATCTTTGCTCACCGCTGTGGACATCACCCAAGACCAGCTGACCGCAGCCCTAGCTGAGCTTGATGCTTGTGCTGTGGCCGTACCCGATGATGCGTCAGCCCAGCAATCACGCATTCAGGCCTTATTGGACCGCCTCTTACCACCTGACCTTAAGGTCAAGGGCAGTCTGTTGCTCTCGTGCCGAGTTGATATTCGCACGATCGACCTCTACGTACGCACTTGCCAGGCCTTTGCAGTTAAGGCCCTACTCCCTGCCCCGATTGGCTATCTCATCAAGCACTTAGGTGAGGTCAATGACCGCTGCCAACTGCCTGGCATCTCCGAGCAATGTGCCCTTAACTTCACCGACAAAAAGCGGGTGCGTGACCTCTTGGTCGCAGCGGGCTGCAACGCGGCCCCGCAATTGTGGCTCAGTGAAGCCGAGCTCACCTTGTCCTGGGCTGAGATTGAAGCCAAGATTGCGTCCTTTGTCGCTACGCAGGGCTTTCCTTTGATTTGCAAGCCGCGCTTTGGCTCGGGCTCACGCATGGTGACCGTAGTCACCAATGAAACTGAGCTCAAGACTGCTCTGCTCGATATTGCTGAGCGTGTTGCATCTAAGGCGGCGCGCGGCGATATCTTCTGCTACGACATGTTAATCGAGAACTATATCGAGCATGACCTCGAAGTCAGCGGTAATGGCATCATCGTCGAAGGTAAGCTCATTGCCCCGTTCATCTTAACCAAGCTCGAGATGAGTCCGTGGCCGTATCGCCAAGAGCTGAGCTACAGCTCGCGCCTCTTGCCTCCGGCCCAGCGCGCCGCGATTATCTCTGAGTTAGAGCGCGTTGCGGCGGCCTTGGGCATCAATAACTCGGTCATCATGTCCGATATTGTGCTCTGTGGTGACCGCTCGAGCCTGACGCCTTATGTCGTCGATGTGGCTGGACGCCATACCGGTTACTTCCTCTATCGTACCTTTGCCTTAAGCCATGGTGATTTAATGCCGTACTTCTTTGACTATGTGGTCAATCATGAGAGCCACCCGACGGCGCCTGATTACTGGGAGCGAGTCAAGGAGCGCACTACCGCGCTGCAAGCTACGGCGCAAGGCGAGCACACCTTGGTCCAGCACTTCTACAATATCAAACCGGGCACGGTGCGCGGAGTACCTAATCGTGAGCACTTGTTAGGGCTAATTGCGCGGGCGCTGCCTCAGGACGATCCGTGCGCGCACTTAGGTTACTTCTCCTGCCATGTGCAGCTGGGAGCCCACTACACCCGCACTGAGCTTAATGATGGCGCAGTCACCCACTTAGGCTTTACCGTGCTCAAGGATATCCCTGAGCCAACCGCTCAAGCCATTATGGCGGACTTTATCAACGCCTTTGTGATTGAGCCTGATGCTTAGCGCACTACTGAGACCGATGCTTAGCGCGCTACTGAGCTTTGTAGCTTGATGTTTTGCGTGCTTTTAGGCTCGTTGCTGAGCGCGCTTTGGTGTTTGATGTTTTGCGAGCGACTGAGCTTAATCCCTAGCGTGGTGCGGTCTAATCAGCTAAGATCGCACCATGACTATCAATAATCCTAACCCCCTGCATATCGCCGCTGATGCGGCTGAGCTCTATCACCAGCAATACCAGCAGCTCGAATGGGCGCTTGCCACTTGTGAGCGCACGGCATTCAAACAGTTCTGGGAGCAGCTGGGCGACCACCTTAGCGCACTGCTACGCCGACCACTTGAGTCACCAGAGGTGCTAGCCCTTTTAGCACAGCACTGCGTGCTTTCGCCGGTGTTAAGTGCACTCTTCCCTAAGTGCCCTTGGAGTGAGCGCAATCTGCTCTCGTACCTGCTCACCAATATGCTCGACCACTTCACCACGATGACGGCCTATAAGCCGAGTCAAGAGCTGGCCTCCTTCTACCAAAACGCAGCGCTGCGTGTGGCCCGCTACACCACAGCAAATGAGCGTCAAGCCGTCTTAGTGACCTTAAGCGAGCGCTTTTTCAAGCTCACCTACGACCAGTCAGAGCAATTGGGGCTGATCTACACTCCAGTTGAGGTCGTTGATTTTGTCAATCAGTCGGTCAATGACATCTTGGCCGCAGAGTTTGGCCTCAACCTCAGCAGCCCTGAGGTGGAGATCTCAGATCCCTTTACCGGAACCGGCGTCTTCATTTCTCGCTTGCTACAAAGTCCGGAGCTGATTACGCCGCGCGTGCTCAGTGCCAAGTTCCGTTCGTTGCTGCACGTGGCCGAAATTATGCCGCGCGCTTATTACCTGGCCGCTATTAACCTTGAGGCCAGCTATTACGAGCTCACCGGACGCTATGAACCTGCAAATTGTTTGATGCTATTAGATAGCCTCAAAGCCCCGCTTAACGCCAGTCCGCGCGCGCTACCAGTCATCCTCGGCAATCCGCCGTATTGTGCTGAGAGTTCGGGCTATCCAGAACTGGAAGCGCGCGTGGCTGCCACCTATGGCAGCACCCAGAAAGGCCTGAACAACACCTTCATCAAGGCCTTGCGCTGGGCCTCGGATTGCTTAGGCTCACGCGGCGTGATTGGCTGGATTTCATACTCTAGCTGGCTTGATGCCCCCTATGCCCAAGGCCTGCGCCATTGTCTGTGCCAGGAATTTAGCTCAATCTACATCTACCACCTACGTGGGAACAGCCGCCTCTTAGGGGATTTGCGCCGCAAAGAAGGGGGCAATATTTTCGATGAGGCCAGCCGCACTCCAGTTGCAGTCACGATCTTAGTCAAAAATCCTGCGGCACAGACCTCAGGTCAGATGTCACAGACCTCAGGTCAGATGTCACAGACCTCAGGTAAGACGGCACAGGGCTCAGGCCAGATTTACTTTGCCGAGGTCGGGGATTATCTCACGCGCGAGCAAAAACTCGCCCACCTGCAAACTTTAGGCTCCCTGCTCAAGGCGCCGTTAACTCAGCTGGTTCCAGATAGCCATGATGATTGGCTCAATCAGCGCCGCTCAGATTTTGCGCACTTCCTCCCAGTGGCACACAAAAAGAGCGCACAAAGTGACGACCCGTTTGCTCTGTACACCACCAGCTCCTTTGGCCTGCACACAGCACGTGATGCTTGGTCCTTTAATGCCAATAAGGACACCTTAGTAGCTAACTTCACCCGCTGCATTGCCTACTACAACGCGCAAGTTGAAACCGCGCAGCGTTTAGGCGCCCAATTCAAACTCGGTGCGGATAAGCAGCAGATATCATGGGATCGCGCACAAAAGCTCCATCTCAAGCAAGGCAAGTACTATGGCCCGGTTAAGCCTGAGCTGATCGTGACCGCGCTCTATCGCCCCTTTGTCAAGGAGTTTCTATACTACGACCGTGCCTGGATTAACTGCGTTTACCAAATGCCGCAGCTGTTCCCATATGAGGGTGCGTCAAACTTAGTTATCGCTCTTACTGGCTCAGGTTCACCAGAGTTTAACTGCCTGATGACCAACTTGCCTCTAAGCTTGAGTTGCCTCAAAGGCCAATGCCTACCGCGCTACGTTTATCGCCCAGATCCGAACGCGCCGCACGGCTATGCTCGTAGTGATGCCATCAGCGCCGAGGCCCTCAACCACTTTAAGGCCGCCTATCCTGAACACGCCGCTGCCATCGATGCTGATGCCCTGTTCTATTACACCTATGGTCTGCTGCATAGTCCGGACTATCGCCGTACCTACGGCTCCAATCTGCAAAAGGAACTACCTCGGATTCCTCGGGTGGCCACCTATGCCGATTTTCAGGCCTTTGCTGACGCCGGTCGAGCTTTGGCCCGCTTGCATGTGAAC
>CALXXU010000140.1 GCA_944392765.1 uncultured Anaerobiospirillum sp. | reverse complement strand
CTGTTACTGGCAGTGCAGCTGTTACTGGCAGTGCAGCTGTTACTGGCAGTGCAGCTGTTACTGGCAGTGCAGCTGTTGCTGGAAGCGCAGCTAAGAGCTCAGCGGTGCCAGATGCAGCAACGTTTGCTGCGCAGCACGCGCTCACCCCTAAAGCTACAACGGCGCAGCAGCCGGAAATTCCTCCGTTTAAGGGCTTAGAGCAAAGCGCTACGGTGCGCGCCCTGCGCTCGCATGAGCGCTTTGATTTAGGAGCGCATGATCCTGATGCCGCCAAGCGCCATAACTTGGTGGCTCGTGCGGTCGCGCAAGCGATTGGCTCATTTGATCAATTAGATGATCTCGATGGCTCCCTAGAATCTCCGGTACTGCCACCTGAGAAGCTCAAGTCGGCTCAAACCTCCAATGAAGCCCAGTCTGTGCGCCCGCAAGTAGCTCAGCGTGCCGCTGAGGAACAGCGCAGCACGGCTACGACCAAGCCAAGCACGGATCACGAAAAGAGCGCCCGCCATACTGGCGCAAAGCGCGCAAACGAGACCAAGCGTGAGCGCGCCGCCACGCACGACCGTCCTGCACGCCGTGAGCGAAATCAGGAACGCAAGCAAGAGCGCAAGGCGGAGCGTCCTGGAAACTCGGGCTCAGCTCCAGCACGCAAGGAGCGCTCACGCCTAGTGTCCAAGCTCAAGCCACAAGGCGCAAAGCCGGTACGGGATAAGACCCGCCGCAGCAATCTTGATTACCAAGTGCTGCGCCCCGAGCGCCCGCACCGTGAACCTGCCCCAATTGTGCACACGGTAGTATCGCGCAGTGCGGGCTTTGAGCCGCAAGAGCCAAAGCACAGCCTGCGCACCCAGTTAGTATCGGTGCATACGGCTAAGGGCACGATGCTCGCCGAGCCACCACGACGTCGTCCGAGCCGTCGTCGCCCGTTCCACTAACGCATAGACTCTTTTGAGCTAACAGGCCAGCCCCAAGGGGCTGGCCTGTTAGCTGTTATGCACCAAAATATCGCGACGCCTATGATGAAGCTTTGAGGGCGGACATAGGACATAAAGCCCGGTCGCTGTTAGGCAAAGGCTGATTTTTATGGGGCTCATTACCCAAAAACTGCGGAGCTAATTTAGTAAGGGAGAGTACGCTGACGGCCAACAACAGAGAGCGCTGTGCTCTCACGCGCCGGCTTCATCATAAAGAACCGCACTACCATGGTGCATCAGCTTTATTTGTGCCAACTCCCACCCATCTTACCCCCTACTTTTTGTAAATTTGTGGCACCAGTTGTGATTTTCCAAACTTACATCACAGTTACGACACAATGCCTAGGTATAATCGCTAATAAAGTCGGCTTAGACTGGCATTTGCTAGATATCCTAACTAGATATCGCAATGAAGTCAGAGCTGGTTCGTAGTGTTAGGGGTCTGATACCTATCAACTTCCACGGCACCCAACTTCCTATTTCATAAGGTACTTGCCTTAATGTGGCACATGCCTTGACGCAGCCTCCGCTGCTCCTAAGTGGTGCGATCTAAAGTTGCAGCAGCCCCCTTTAGTTGCTTTCCGAGTCGCAGGTTAGATATGGTCAGTTACATCAGTGAAATCAAACTCCAAAAAGAACTGCGCAAAGTCGCTGCGATCTCGCTTATCAGCATCGTTCTCTTGATCTCCTTTGCGATCGCTACCTTCAAGATCGTCTCCTACGTCTATACCAGCTCCAACGCCGATCAATTAGAGGCCACGGTCACCGAATACGGCACTAACTTAAAACGAAAAGCGCAATCTGAACTGCGCACGTTGCGTACCTTGGCGATGTTCACCAAGTCAGGCGCCGATCTCACCAACTCCTATCATCGGGTCGGCCAAGACAATGTACCGTTTGAGGTCGTGGGCTTTTGGTACTTAGATGGCAGCTGCGAGCAAATCTCTTTGACCGGAGTTAAGACTGACTCCTCCTATAGCGCCCTGCCTCCGCAGGTTAAGTTAGCGGTATCCTCTGCTTGGCTCGGTCACTCCACGGTTTCTGCTCCTTACTACTCACCTACGATTGGCGCCGATATGGTGACCTATGTCGCCCCAGTTTTCTCCAATGAGGGCAAGGTAATCGGTGCGCTCTCCGGCGCGGTCAGCCAAAGAAGCTTTGATAAGACTTTAGAACAGTTAGCCCTGGTCAACCAAGGCGTGGACGCCTTTATGGCTACCTCCTCGGGCCAGATTTTCTCGCGTGGCTTAAATAGCGTCATCCCATCCACGATCAAGAACATTTCTGAGTTTGCTAGTTTCGATAAACTCACCCTCGACCACATCAAGATGGGCTTAGTCTCGAATAGCCCGATGTCAGTAGAGTGCGAAATCTCCGATCACAGCTACCTCATTACGATTACGCCACTAGGCTTCTCCAACTGGTATCTGTGCACTTTAAGCAGCAATGAGATCAGCTCCAGCCCTTACTACAAGTCCTTGAGCATGCTGATCTTATCGGTCAGCGTGATCTTAGCGATCTGCATCTTTATTGCGATCTACCTCTTCTTTAGCATGAAGCGCAGCTATCGCACCCAGCTCTTGATCGCGCACTACGACCCAATTACCTCGTGCTACAACTATCCCAAGTTTATCTTGGAGTTTGAACACCTCGACTATAAGAGCACGTCCTCGCACAGTTACGCCGTAGTTTCTCTTAACATCCACGACTACAGCTATATCCAAGAGATGTTAGGCGAGCAGCAAGCCGATGAGCTCTTGTGCACAATCGCCGAAGTTCTGCGCAGTCAAAAGGACAATCTCAATATCGTGATATTCTGCCACCACGAGGTCGACCAGTTCTATATCATTATTGACTCGAACAAGCAGAACGACGTCGATACCAAGGTCCGCACCTTGATGGACACCTGCGTCTCGATGATCAACTCCAAGGTCTCCACGATCCCGATCGTGATGTATGCCGGTGTCGCCTTTACTTATCCGGATATGACCCCAGATAAGATCGTGGCCCGCGCTGAATTTGCCAAGAAGCAGATTATCAAGACCTACACTCACGCGGTACGCTTCTACGATGAGAATGCCTATAAGAAGGAGGCCTTCTTACACAGTATCGAAAAGAGCATGCGCGCGGCCTTGGAAAAGGAAGAGTTCAAGCTCTTCTTGCAGCCGAAGATCGATCTGAAGAGCGGCAAGGTCTACGCAGCCGAGGCCTTGGTCCGCTGGATCTCCGATAGCGACGTGATCGTTTATCCAAACGACTTTATTCCTCTCTTTGAGCAAAACGGCTTCTGCACCGAGCTCGACCTCTATATGTTCGACAAGGCCTGCCAGAAGATTCGTTACTACCTCGACAACAACATTAACCCGATTTACTTCTCGATCAACCAGACCAAGCTCTTAATCTTCCAAAAGGGTTACACCGACAAGCTGCGTGCAATCCTGCAAAAGTACAATATTCCGCCAAAGTACATTGTGATTGAGGTGCTCGAGGATCTGGCCACCCACAACGTCGAGGAGCTCAACTACCACATCAAGGAGCTCAAGGCCTTAGGCTTATCAATTGCCTTAGACGACTTTGGTTCGGGCTACTCTTCGCTCAACATCGTCGCGGGCCTCGATATCGACGAGATCAAGTTTGACCGCGAGTTCTTAATGGCCGACGATCCAGAGCAGATCAAGCGCAATCACATGATTTTGCGCGTGCTCTCGAAGCTGGCCAAGGAAATGGGTATTCGTACCGTAGTCGAGGGCGTCGAGCGCAACGAGGATGTCGAGTTCTTAAAGACGATCGACTGCGACTTGGCGCAGGGCTTCTACTATGACCGCCCAATTCCAGCGGCCGCCTTTGACCTCAAGTACATGACGCCTGTGCATAAGGCCAGCGATGAGCCATCTAAGCTTGTTGCCCAAGACATCGGCATTGCCGATATGGTCAAGCAAGAGGCGCAGCGCAAGCAACAAGAGCAAGAAGATGCCTTAGCTCAGAAGCAGGATGAGGCCAACAACGTTCACGGCACCACGCTCAACTCAAAATAACTAGCCCCGCACTCTCACCTAAAAAACATGAGAGTGGGACTTAAGAGCGTGCCCCACCCGGCCGAGCCGAGTGGGGCGCGCTCTTTTAGCAACGCGCACGGTCTTAGCCTAACGCCCCATTGGTGCACCGGCCCAAGACAGAGTTAGTGCTGGCCCAATCAGGGCGCTACACCCCCAAAGGGCGGTGCACCCACAAAGGGTGGTCCCAGCTTAAAGGCGGTACCCCCAAATGGCGCTACGCCCCCTACCGTGCCGTGTGCGCCACGGCTGTGAGTTTGTGGGCCCTATTACTGCCACTTGGGATGCGCGCCATAATTAAGGCCCAACTGCCTTAAGCAGTTGAGCCTTAATTGAAGTTGACCTTAATAGAGACGGCGCTTACTTGTGGGCCGGTGGTGGCACTGGGTGCAAATTGCACTCGCTTTCATCGTGGACTTGACCCAAGAAGGTCAAATCGATCGGCAGGAGGCTTGGCGCATAATCGCAGGTGCGAACCACGGCATCGACCTTGAGGAAGTCTTCTACGATGTTGTTGGTCCAATAATCAGGATTGGCGCGCACATCCGCTACATAGAGATATTTGAAGTTTTGGACGTGCAGCGGCGTTACCACCAAGGTACGCTTGCCCGCCTCCAGCTGGGTTAAGACCTCGGCCTCGCGGATACGGTGATCGTTATTGAGCGCCACCGCGCAGTAAATGATATTGGCCACAATCGTAACCATAATTAGGGCACTAAGCCATAAGAGCGCCCGCTCTAACTTATGCGGCAAAATGCTCTGATAGCGCTCAAGCACAATGGCCCCTAGGCTCATAATGCCCACGATGGTAAAGACGACAAAAGGCGTCGCGCTGCGCGCCGGGAAGTTCGGGCTGAAAATCATCAGCACCAAGGAGAAGAGGCCGGTGTAGATAAACCACATCGCGCCATGATAGGTGCCCGGCATCGTGTACTGGAGCATGAACTTGCGCACCCGAAGCGTCAGGTAAATCACGGCGATGACCAAGAGGGCGCACATCACTAAGGACTCACAGAAGATGCCGACCGCGCCTAAGGTATGGCGCAAATAGTCAAAGCCGCCATCCTCCATCGACTCTAAGCGCTCGCGATTGCCCGGCGCCAACACGAGCAAGGCAAAGCCCACTAAGAAAGCGGCATAGCCCAAGCATTGCCACAAGGTGAGCTTGCGCTCTTTTAAGCAGTAAATGAGGTAGAGGCCCAAGCCCGTCGCGACGGCAGCAGCGGTATTTTCATTGGTCCAACCGGCCAGCACGCCTAAGACGACCATCAGCGGCCACAAAATAAGGGGATTGGCCTTGACCTCACGCTCCATCGAAATGCGATACGGCAAGAGGAACATCAGCATAATGGTGGTCGTGTAGAGGTAGTTGGCACTGCTGACGATATTAAAGACCACCTCGCCGTAGCGGCGCAGCTGCAATAAGAGCAAGAGCGAGATGATGAAGATCGGCATAAAGCGCACGCGCAAGGTCGGCTTTAAGCCATAGGCGTTGTAGTAGATAAAGAGGATCAGGGTTACATAGCACAGGCCTTGGACAATGCCCGACATCGGCTTGCCCCACCACAGAAGCAATTGGGCTATGGTATGGGCGACCGTACGTCCTCCCCACTCAAAGTAATGGCGGTATTGGGAGAGGGCGATATCGCTTAAGGACGAGACAAATTCGCTCGTGCCCTGCACCAGGAAATAGCGGTAATCGTTGGCAAAGTAAGGCGTTAACACCACGCCCATCACAATGATGCCAAACCAGAGCAATAAGTAACAGTAACTGCGCGTCGAGATCTGCATCGTAAGTTCCTGCTCCACTGAAGCCTGAGCTTAGTTTACTCCAAAACCAATCAAGCCTTACGCTCGCTCCCCAGCAAGGCCGTAAAGATTGCCCCTGATGCAATGCAGACTTTGCGCCGTCACGCTCGGCTAGACTAACCGCTCCCCTCAGCGTGCCCGCCAGGCTTTAGGCCCACAAAAGCCTAAGTCTTTAGGCCCAAAGCCCTAGGCCTTTATATCGAGAACTCTAAACCTTTTATGCTCGAAAGCCCTAGAGCTTTAGGCCGAAAGTCCTAGAGCTTTAGGCCGAAAGCTCTTTTAGAGCGCTACGATCTATGGGCTTGTATGGCCAACTTTTCAGAATGACGAATATCACAAATTTAAGTTTCCCCCTCTGACGACAAGAGATCGCTGTTGAAGCATCTCACTAGGTGCCAGAGCTGAAAGGCCACAGACCGTTGACTTAGAAACTGTTGGGTTTCAGCAAAGGACATCAGATTGTTGCTAGAGTGCCTCTTAGCCTCAAAATGGCGCACCGATGTCAACACGTTCAAGGCAATCTTATTGATGCCTAACGTGTTACTTAAGAAGTTAGGGTTGCAGCCCTGAACAGCATCCTGATTGAAGACTCTTGGATCGTCCAATATGCCGTGATGAGTCTAGATTCCCCAGTAGTCCAAGATCGAGTATTTGACTTGGAGCAGGGTTTGCTCGGAAAACTCGAGGGAGCAGATAAAGTAGCGCTCTGAAGCGGTTTCTTTAACAACCTCGCCATTATTAAGGTACGTGCAATACTTGGTATAACGCACGATGCTCTTGACCTCAGGGTGAGGGTTCTTAATGCGCGGATCTAGCTTAGAACTAGGTAAGAGCTCAATTACCCCACGCTCTATGCGTCCATGCCCTTTTTCGGTAAACTCAGCTACCAGCCACTCTCTCATTCCCTCAGGCTTAGCAGCTTCACGAGCAAAAATCGCCCCAATGTGGTCGCTTAGCTCGCTGTTTCCGGCATTTGCCTTCATGCCCAATAGGAAATGAGCACCATGCGCTATGATGGCGGTCGAAACCTTAACCCCGGAGTTAAGAGCGTCACCCATGATTACCTTGCCGTGTACGCTAAGGTTCGGGAGCATCTGCAACAATGCGTTGGTTTCCTGATTCTTCTTGGCTACGGTATGGGATCTGAGGATGGTCTTGGTGGTGCAGTTGAACAAGGTAACGCCATGAGCGCCCTTTCTCTTGCGAGAAGCCACCCCCCTGACAAAAGAACTACGCATTTCTTGGCCATCCAAGCCACAGGTGTCCAGTAGCCCATCAGGCCGCTCTCTTTGCTCGTCACACTGGCTCAGCTCCTGGACGCTGGCGGCGGGACTAGAAAAGTATAAGGTCA
>CALXXU010000139.1 GCA_944392765.1 uncultured Anaerobiospirillum sp. | reverse complement strand
AAGTAGATTGCGGAACATTACTAAAAGCAGGGCAACGACTCTGCGAAACCGCTGACGTAAGTCAGCGGTAGTTCATCCTACGTCATGAACGGTCTGTTAGCTTCCTTAGTTTTAAACTGCAAGGTCGTTGACTTCGTCGTTACCGGTTGCGGTACCGGTGAGGGTGCTTGCTTAGCTTGCAACGCTTTCCCAGGCGTACAGTGCGGTCACGTCACCAATCCAGTTGACGCTTACCTCTTCACCCAGGTTAACGGTGGCAACGCTATCGCTCTGCCATATGCCCAGAACTACGGCTGGGGTGGCGAGCTCAACTTACGCTACACCTTTGAGAAGCTCTTCGTTGCTCCTTTCGGCGGTGGCTACCCAGTAGAGCGTCGTGAGGCTGAGCAGGTCAACGCTAAGATCCTGACTCAGGTTAAGACTGTTACCCACCGTCCATTAATCGAGGTCTTAAAGGGCTTAGACAAGGACTTCGTCAAGACCACCATCGACGATCCAAAGTTTGCTGAGCTCTTCTATCCAAACTGCCAAGACGCTGAAGTTGCTGCTTTCTTAAAGAGCCTCTAAGCCACAAGCGCCTAAAGCACCTAAAGCGCGTAAAGCGCATGCAAGCGCTCGTGTCTCCAGCGCTTGTCCGCTTTTAGCCTGAAACAACCACCAGGGATCGTGCGTTCTTGGTGGTTTTTTCTTGCCCCAAACGGGGCTGGGGCGGGGCTGCTATAATGAGGCGGTGCGTGGCATAGGATGTGCTTTGCTGTGCACTTGCCGCACGGAGGCGGCACGCCTTGCCGCATGGGCAAGACTGGTTTGGTTAGCTTAAAGAGGATACGGCATGACGCTGTCACTGGTGGTTGATAACCCCTACCGTGTGTTGGGGGCGGGCACCCAAGTTAAAAACGCTGTATTAGCTGCTAACTACAAGACCTTAATGAACCAGGCCTTAAAGGGCAACACGGTGGGAGCGTTAAAGCAGGATATGCCGGGCTTGATCAAGCCACCGCTGCGCACGCCCCGGCGCCTGGATTTGGCCAAAAGCGAGCTGATGTCCGCGCGCGGCCGCATCTTCCATGGCCTGTTTTGGCTCATGGATGCCACGCGCGTCGATCACGCGGCACTGTACAATCTTGCCTCCGGTAAGCGCGATCAAGCGGTCAAACTGTGGCAATCCCAGCAGTCCTTTTCTTCCTACATCAACCTGGCGGTCTTAGCCTTAATTGAAGATCGCTTTGATGATGCGGCGACGCTCTACAGCCGTTGCCTGCAAGATGAAGAGTTAACCCAAGGCTTAGTGCAGTGCCTGATTGGTGATAACTTCAAGATCAAGGGGCCCTTTGTCTTAAGCAAGGTGCTTGAGGAGTTAAACCAAGCCAAGGAAGAAAAAGAGCGCGAGGATAATGTCGACGAGCGCAGCTTGGTCGGTGGCGGCCATGGCATCATGAACCAAGAAGGTCATGCTGAGCGCATGGCCAAGCGCATTCACTTGGTACCTGATGTTCCGCGCTTCAATCTGCGCGATAAGCTGCACCTCAAGAAGCAAGCTTCGAGCTTTGATCGCCATCTCAACGAAGAGCTCAACGATCTGCTCGAGCGTATTGCGCGCATCAACTCCGAGCATGGCATGGAAGGCGACTTTGTCGAAGTCGAGCTCAATGCCAATCCGGCCGCGCAAATGGCGTTAGGCGAGATCTCGCGTTTCTTGAGCAACAACAACGCGCTCATGATCACCTTCCGCGAGCGCTGCGTTCAAGCCCGTGAGCGCACCATGTTCTTAGATTACATCTACAACTTGGTCTCGATCACGCACTACGTATTCCATCTGTACGCCACGGAGCTCGGGCGTGAATACACCCCTGCCTTGGTGCAGCAGCTGCGCTCAATGATCGGCAAGCTCAAACGCCTGTATCTGCGCTTGCACTCTGATGACATCGACTACCTCATAGGCTCGTTAGGGCGCGTGGTCGATGCTCTGCCTTACTACCACCAGGTGGCCAGCAGCTTTGAGAAGTTCTACCTGTTAAGCGATGATAAGCAGCTCATCCCGAACTTCTACAGCTTCCATGAGCAGTGCCAGAAGATCTTAAACGACTTCAACCACGTCTTTGGCAGCCGTCGCTCCTACACCGATTGCAGTGTGCACTTGCAAGACATGATCGTGCGCTACAACGTCTCGTTCATGTTAGTCTTGGTCAACCTCGCCTTGCAGTATCGCCCAAAGCGTCTGCAGCACTTAAATGCGACCACCTCACGTGCAGTGGAGATGGAGTTGCGTGACGCCGAAAGCCGCATGGCCGCCGAGGCTAAGATAGCGGCGCGCCAAGGTGAGCCGGGCGTGCTGGTGGTTGCCAGCGAAACGCCGCACCAGGCCAATAAGGACGGGGCCGAGGATGGGGGCAAGCAAGGAGCCAAGGAGGGCCTTGATAAGGCTGCCCGCAAGCTCCAAGAGGAGAAGGAGCGCCAAAAGCGCGAAAAGGAGCGGCGCCGGGGTGCTTACTTCAAGCGCAAGCTGGGTAAAGAGCGTAGCCGCTTCAAGCAGATTTTGGAGTCGTTCCACAGCTACTCGACCAGCTCCAATACCTTAACCTTGGTTGAGGTGACGATGCGTCAGGTCGACCGCTTGCCGCCTCCGGTCAGCATCAAGGGCTTCTTAGTCCTGTTGCTCTTAATCATCGTCGCTATCGCAGCGGTTTACCTTAACCTGTGGCTGCGTTAGCGCCGCTTCAGCCTAGGCGGCGCCTGCCATGTCTAGGCTAGTCCATGTCCATCCCATGCCCAGCGCCCGTTCCGGCGCCACAGCGCAACAAAAAAAAAAGCCCGCTTCAAGAGCGGGCTTTGCGCTCAGGCCAAGACCCATATGGGGACTCAGGCCAAGACCCATATGGGGACTCAGGCCTTGAGGTAGGGACGGTCGACCTTTAGGTGTGGTCGATATTGCTAAAGCGCTTGACCATATCTTGAAGCTCAGTGGAGATCGCACTTAACTCCTTGGTCTGGCTTAAGTTCTCATTGGAGCTCTCCAAGGTCGAAGCTGCCATATCGTTGATGTGCTGGACCTTGATTGCTACCTCTTGAGCCGTGCCTGAGTGTGCATGAACCATATTTGCGACCGTATCGGTCAGCTTATGGATATCGTTGATGCTCTTTAAGACCTCGTCTAACTTGGCGTTGGTGAGGTGCACTTGCTCCACACCATGAGCGACGCTCTCTTGGCCCTTAGCTGAGAGCTCGACCGTTTCTTGGGCGGTCTTCTTGAAGCGGGCGATCAGATCGTGAATCTGAATAGTGGTTTGCTCGGTGCGCAGTGAGAGCGAACGAACTTCATCGGCGACCACGGCAAAGCCACGACCAGCTTCACCGGCGCGGGCGGCCTCAATCGAGGCGTTGAGCGCTAACAGATTGGTCTGCGAGGCGATGTCCTTAATCAGAGCAGCGGCCTTTTCGATGTCATCAACGCGACCGGCCAGATCGGTAATGGCTCGTTCGATATCGTTGCTAGCCTCACGCAGATTATCGATCGCTTGCATCGTTTGATCGGAGACATCCTTGCTTTCACGCACCAGCTGGGCAGCGTCATTGGAGTGCTTAGCGGTCTCGATCGCGCTTGAGGAGATATCGTCGATCATTTGATTGATATTTTGGGCAATCTGGTTCATCTCGCCCGTGAGCTCGCGCGTTTGCTTATTGTGCTCATTGACCTCAGCCACCGATGAGGACTGATCGCTGAGGTTGGCTTGGATAATACCGTTCAAGCGCTCGGTCGCACCATCGACACGGGTCAAGATAGAATCGACTTCCTTTAAGTTGTAGAGGATGTCGTAGATGATCTCGCCCTCACGTCCGGCCTTACTGGTGTAGATAATGGTGTTAAGGTCATTGCTCTGGACGTTGAAGTGTTTGGTAATGGTGTTGATAAGTTGCTTATGGCGATAGTTGCTGTAGGTTAAAACACCGCAGGTTAAGAGAAAGCATAGGCCGATATTGAGCGGGGTTTGATGCCAGACCGCATGAGCAAAAGAGAGCAAGAAGATGAGATAGCACAGGACTCTCCAAATATTCCAGCGCTTAGAGTAGCCCTGCTTGCCCTCGCGCATGGCCTTATAGACCTTTTCGGCGCGCGCAACTTTATCAGGTGCGACTTTAGTGCGCACCGACTCATAGCCTACAATCTCGCCGTTTTGCACGATCGGCATAATAAAGGCGCTGACCCAATAGAAACCACCGTCCTTGCAGCGATTCTTGATGACGCCCATGAAGCAGTCACCACGCTGGATGGTATCCCACAAGATCTTGAACACCTGTGAAGGCATATCTGGGTGGCGCAGGATGTTGTGCGGCTGTCCGATCAACTCCTCGCGGGTGTAACCACACATGTCAATAAAGGTTTGATTGACATCGGTGATAATGCCGTGAGTATCAGTTACCGAGATGATCTTAGCGGAGGGATCATCAGGGAAATGATGCTCAACATTAGTCACAGGCTGATTGTTGCGCATATGGTCTCCATTCAGTCAGATTTGCTCAAGCTAGTAGTGGTGCAGCCAATTCCGTGACGACTGGCTGATGTTGTAATTCGTTATGAATTTATAGGATAATTTGGGGCATTAGTAAAAAATGCCCCAAAACCTAGGGGAGCCTGCGAACAACAACGCACACAGCTCCCCTAGTGAAATTTTAACCCTTTTTCATCAACAGGCACCGCAATTTGAAGATGACTTCAAGCAATGCGAGATTACGAAGAAGCCCAGGCAGACTTAGCTCTCAATAGGCGAGGCTTTACTCGGTTAAGCGGCGTGCCACCTGTTGCTATGACCACTTGCTTGAGGTGCACGGTACTCCGCTCGTTCCGTCATTTTATTGCCCCATTTTCTCAATTGCTAGCACAATTCTATCGCGGCCCGATTTGAGCTCTTTTTGCCACTAAACTAAGACCATCGACAAAAAGTGCCGCATAGGAGCTACGACATATGATTAAGCAGGGATTGTTAGCTGCAGCTATCGCGCTCACCGCTTTGACTGCACAAGCTGCGCAAGGAGATGCAATGGACAAAGTTACCGCCAAAGAGCAAATGACCACTTGGGCCATCGGCCAAGCCAATACCGCATACGCAAAGTACTTCATTGGTGACAGCTACCTGAACCCTTACGAGGCCAGTCAGATCGGAATTTCCAATGTGACTTTTGACCCAGGCTGCCGCAACAATTGGCATATTCACCACAAGGCAGAGCAGACCTTAGTCGTAGTTTCGGGCCTTGGTATCTACCAAGAGTGGGGTAAGGATCCAGTGCTGTTAAAGCCAGGTATGGTCGTAGCCATTCCACCAGAGGTTAAGCATTACCACGGCGCCATTGCTGACAGCTATATGCAGCACTTATCGATCACCGCAAAGGGCATCGAGGGCGCATCCAACGAGTGGCTCGAGCCGGTCGACGACGAGGCTTATCAGAAGGCTCATCAGCAACTCGGCCTATAGCGTCTGAACCTGTTCTCAAAACAAATCCCTTAATAAGGTGGGGTATTTTGCCTCGCCTTATTTTTTTTGCGTTACAATCTTGCTAGGCCAAGTCCGTCCCAAAGCGGTTTGGCCGATACCAAAGGAAACGCAGGGGCAATCCTTGCGGCAGATGACCTCAAGCTGAGGCTTCATCTGGTTGGCGTGGTGCGACCGCCGGTGTTCCTGGATACCCACCGACGGTTAAGCCACGCTTTTGCAGCCGTGTCGACCAAATGCTAACCAAATGCTAAGATACGGAAGAAAAAGAGGAGCGCAGGCTCCTTTTTGTGTCTTTAGCGCCCGCTTTGGGTCAAGTTTTAGCGCAAGGGGATAAATATGGCTGCCTCCGATTCTACTCACGACAATTCTGTACCCCAGGGGCCATATTCCCGTTCTAATCAAGTAAAGAACTATCAACGCAGCACACCGCAGCGCAGCGCACAACAGCCACCTAAGTTCGGGGCTAACGCGCCCAATGTGCCGTCCAACATGCAACCAAGTGCGCAGCCTAATGCAGCGCACAGCGGCTCATGGTCGGGCTATTCGCAGCCCAATTATCAGGCTAATTATGGCCCGCACGGGGGCTATTACAGTGCTGCCCAAGTAACTGCTCAGACGCAAGGCCCATTAGGTCCGGGCCTTAGTACCTTTGGTATGACTCCAGTAACGCCCGACAAGCCTCGGCACTATGTGCCTGGAGCCACAGCCGCGCAAGAGGAGTACCTGAAGCATGCAGGTCAGCGCCCGGCTCAGCCTGCTTCATCAGAGGAATTGGCCCGTGAGTTTTCAGCTCAGCTCACTGCGGAGCAACAACGCCATGCTTGGCCAACCGATCCGGCCGCACGCACCAAGGTCTCAGTGGATGAGTTGATTGCCCAAGCACAAAGCTATGGCGCTCAGCAACAGTCAATGGTAACCCCGTCCCATGCGGGCTATGGGTCTGCACCGCATGAGCACAGTGTGATGCCTGATGGCGCCAGCAGCGCAAGCAACAATGCCCGCAGCGGGAGCAACAGCGTAGGTCAAGGTGCTTATAACATCGGGCTCAACGTAACTGGGGGCAATGCCTCTGGAGACAATGTGACCGGGGCCGTCATGTCCGGGACTGACATGTCCGGGGCCAGTGTGGCTACGGCTCAAGGCTGGTCAGAGCCTGCTGCTAATGTCCATGAGGTCGGGGTAGCTCCACCGTTAGCGCGTGAGGTAGTGGCACTGACGCCACAACAACAATTGGAGCAGAGCATTGCTGAGCGTAATGCCCAAGGCCCAGAGGCGCTGATTGATCCCCAGCTACACGGAGGCAGCATTGCGCTACCTGACTCAGGCAATAAAGAGCAAGATGAGTTTGCCGGTTTTGAGCAAGCAGCTAAGCTGCGTCGTGAAGATCGCCGTCGCACCCAGCAGGCGGTCTCAGCTTTGGACTTGTTGTTAAAGCAAATTGAAGAGCGCTCGGGCATCAAGGTGGATGAGGTCGAGGTCGATCCCTTTGAGTACTATGTCATTCGCAAAAACGAAGCGCAGGAAGTAGCCGCCGAGGTCGCCCAACGCCAAGAGGAGTATTTCCGCAATTTCATGGATAAGCTGCGTGCCGAAGGTAAGATCAATGCGCAGTGCACCTTTGATACGCTCCAGCGTGATGATCTCAATCGCCCCGCTTTTACCTTAGGGGAGCGTTTTGTGCGAGATATCGCCCAGCAGCTGTCGCGCAAGCTCTTCTTGCTCTTTG
>CALXXU010000138.1 GCA_944392765.1 uncultured Anaerobiospirillum sp. | reverse complement strand
TTCTTTTGCCTTTAAGGGGAAGGTCGCTTGATTCAGCTTCCTCCCCCAAACTCTCTCAAGGACCCAAATTTAGGATTAATCAGCTGCCACGTTCTCCTTCTAAAGCTGGTCTTGCAGAGTTGCAATCAGCTGATCAGTTAAGAAAGCACGATCGAGCTTGATCGCAGCTGACTCATTAGTAGCTTCCGATGCACTGATCACAGCGCGAACCATAGAAGTTAAACCTGCTCGACTGAACTGCGTTCCAGCTTGTTTGAGTTTGGCGTAGAGCGAGATCATCCGCGTAGTAAGCTGGTCAGGGTCTATGGTGACCAAGTTTTTATCGTTGGCGTGCTCAGCGGCTAATTCAATCAATAATTGGATGGTCGTCCTAAGTTCCTGTTCTTGTGGAGGCACAGCTGACTTGGAAGCGCTAGCTTGAGGTTTAGAGCTTGCGGCTTGGGGCTTTGTTGCTGGTTCGTGGGAGCTTGACACAGGGGCGCTGAGAGCAGGCGCTGCGTTTTGAGGAGCGGCGCTCACGTCATCATCATGGATCACGGCCGCAGCTTGGTCCACTGCGTTCTTGTCCTCTCGAGCATTCGCTACAAAGTCAGACGCACTAGCCTCAGAAACAACATTCTGCACGGCTGTAACCTCAACTACCGCCTCCCTTGTGCGCACTGGCTCTGGCATCGGGTCAACCCAACCAGACTTAAGCTCTTGCCCCTGCTCCAGCGCGATGAGGCGCCAATAGCGCACTTGGCGCGTATCTTCCGCAATAACTAAAACTAAACCATAGCGCTCATTAACGCGCGCTTGCTGCAAGGTGGCTGAGTTGTGCCCGTATTGGCGCGCCTTAATTTGCTTATGTGCCGCATCGGCCAGCTTCAATGCCGTCTTGTCGCTGCCATGCGCCGGTAAACGCTTGAGCTCGAAGACGTAGAACTTGTCCTCAAATTGCAGCTCAATATCGGAGCGCCCCTTGTAGTTAAAGGTCTCTTCACGGACGCGATCTGACACTTGACTAAAGATTAATGCCCAGCAGGTGTAGGTGCGAAACGATGTTTCCTTGGCGTGAGCCCAGATGTCGTAAGGAATCGCGGTAAAAAAGAGGTTAAGCTCATGAACCACGGCTGCTATATCTTGCGCGTACATGGCATCGTGAAGCTCTTGCGCCGTTTTGATAAACCAGCTATCCGCCATGCCCCATTTATCGGTGATGTAGCGTAAGAAGACATAGGCATAGACCGACTCGACTTCGTTATTGGGGAAAAAACAGCGCAAGCGGCGGACATAAGGGTTAGTGACCGCAGGATCAACCACTTTTCTAATGCTCAAATAGCCGGTTTGCACCATTAAGGCCGCAAAATTTTTAAGCTCGAAGCGATGAGACTGAAGGTATTCAACTGAAGCTGGCTGCACAATGTCATTTTGGATGATTTCAATGCCATCATCTTCAATATCATCTAAGAACGAGAGATCGACATGATGAGTATCAAGATAGTTGCGAATTGAAGCTGGAGCATTTGAGCTTTCCATCCAATATGGGTAGAACTTAGGCGGCTCACTTGGTTTTAGCACCACTTGTTGAAAGAAATTGTTTACCGACCACGGACTGTATAAGGTGAATTTAGCATCGGCATCAAAACAGAAGCCATCGTAATGGTACTTGAGCTGTTGCAATAGCTCATCTTCACTGCAATGAAGCAAACGCGCGGCAGCTGCGATATGCGGCGCAAAGTTGGCCTTAATTTCGTCCTGGGTATAGCCCACTAAGTCGCCAAACAAGGGATCCATGCTGATATCAACAATGTCTTGGCCACTAAACAGCGAGGTATCACGATAGCGTGCAATGCCCGTGACCAAGGTGAAATGAGCTTCATTCAGGATGCGTAGCCACCCAAAAAATACCCGCAGTACATTGCGAATACGCTCAAAATTTACCAATTCGTTGAGATTTGACGACAGGGGGAAATCCCACTCGTCGATGAGCCAAACTACATCGGTGCCCTTAATAATCTTCTTGAGCAAGACCAAGAAATTAGGCAGATCATTAACGCCCGCAGTCTCAGACACGACCTGCTCAAAGCCTGCGTCATCAAAGGCGCTAATGAGACGCGCCCGCAACTCCGACTCAAAGGAATCAGGGTTGCTTAACGCATAGAGCGACACAAAAATTACCCGGTAGCACTTTTGCTCTGGCCATAAGTTTTGTACGGCCAAGCCATCGAAGTACTTATTGCCTTGCGCGCCGTGGGCAAAAAGCTCGTGCAGCATTTCTATGAGCGTGGTCTTGCCCATACGACGCGGCCGTGAGAAGAAAACCTTCGGGTATTGAACTAATTGGGGGATCTTGGCCGTCTTATCAACAAATAAGCAACCAAAGTCACGTGCCTTTCTAAAATTGCTAAGTCCAATCGTGGTTCTTTGTAGAGACTGTTCCGGCATAGCACGTTACCCCATATTGAGCACATTTAGAGCTAGTTTAGCAAAAACCAAGTACTGGCGAGCCCACTAGACGCAATAAAGCCCACGCCAGTTGCCTGGAGTGGGCTGGTAACGGCGTTGAGCCGTGAGGCATTTTAAGCCGTGCCTAGAGGCTGCTTAAGCCGTAGATGAAGATAGCGATGATGACTACCGGAATGACGTAGCGCACGTAGTTAAACCAGAGCTTAAAGAAGCCACTGCGCTGAGCCACTGGGGCGTGATTGCTGATCTCGTCGACGGCCTTGTCCTTTAAGACCCAGCCTACAAAGAGGGTGGCACCTAAGGCGGTGAGCACGAAGCAAATATTGCCCGAGATGTAGTCAAAGGCATCGAAGATCGAGCGGTCAATGAAGGTGATGTCCTTCCAAGGACCAGAACCTAAGATACAAGGGATATTGCCAAAGACAAAGACGAAGAGCAGCGTAATATTGATCGCGCCCTTGAGGCGGATGCCAAACTTCTCGTTTAAGACCGCAATGATCACCTGGTAGATAGTGAGGCTGGTAGTCAACGCGGCAATAATGAGCAGTAAGAAGAAGACTACGGCAAAGAAGTTACCAAAGGCCATCTGCGAGAAAGCGATCGGTAAGGTCTTAAAGACTAAGGATGGACCTGAGTCTGGGCTTAAACCAGCGCTAAAGAGCGATGGGAAGATCATAAAGCCGCATAAGACGGCGATAATGGTGTTGATAACACCGGTGATGGTAGCGGTCTTAACTAAGCTCTCGTCCTTGCTTAAGTGGCTCGATAAGGTGATCATGACACCAAAGCCTAAGCTTAAGGCAAAGAAGACTTGACCTAATACGTCTAATAAGAGCTTGCCCGTGATCTTGGAGAAGTCTGGGGTCAGATAGAAGCGTACGCCTTCCATCGCGCCATCTAAGGTCAGGTTACGACCGACCATGATAATAAGGCAGATAAAGAGGAGCGGCATTAAGAAGCGTACCGAGCGCTCGATACCAGCAATAATGCCCCGGCGTAAGATCAACCAGTTAATCCAGACAAAGAAGGCAGTGCAAATCGAGATCGTCCAAGGCGACTGCTCAATTTGGTCGACGTAGAAGGTCTCGGTGATCTCCTTGGTGACCGGTACCGACAGGTCAAGACCGCCCAAACCAAACGCACCTAAGCAGATATGATAGATATAGGAGATAACCCAGCCACCGATCGGCATGTAATAAGCCAAGATGCCAAAGGCACCAATAACGCCAAAGTAACCAAAGAACTTCCACAACGGCGAGTGGGTCGGATTGTTGCTGTAGAAGGCATCAACGCTGTTGGTCTGGGCGCGGCGGCCAATCACATTCTCAACTAAGATGATCGGGATACCCACCAAGATCATGATGAGTACGAAGGTCGCCACGTAAGCGCCGCCGCCATTTTCACCGACTAAGTAAGGAAAGCGCCAAGTAGCACCAAAGCCAATCGTGGCACCTGCCACGGTCAAAATATAGGCTAAACGATTACTCCAAGTTTGCCGTGCCATGCCTATCCTCATAGTTTGGCTCAAAAACATTTGAGCTGAGTTGAGTCACGGCGCAACGAATAGCGCTAACAGCCAGTGGCAACGAGTTGTTAGCGCTATGCTTTGCTACAGCACTATCTTTAGGGTCATGGGCACTAGCTCTAGGGCACCAAGCACTACCCTTGCGGGCGCAAAAGCACTACCCCTGCGGGCTTCAGCGACTCAACTTCTGGTTATTGAACACAATACCGCATGCGCGGTATCAACCAAAACAAGCCATTTTAACGGATTGGCCCGCCCAAATAAAGTTACGAGCTGTCCCGACTAGTCGAGCTTTTGCTCTCAGCGGTGCTTTTGCTCTCAGTGGTGCTTGGGCGTCCCCTAAGCTTAAGCTCAGTGCTTTTTTGCTATGATGAGCTAAGTCCCGCGCTGGTGGGCCCGATTTTGACCTAGCTGGAGATATTGTGATGATTAAGCTTCGCACCGGTTTATTAGCATTGGGCAGTGCGCTGCTCTTATCTGCTTGCGCTAGCAATAGTAACCAAGGAGCAAGTACGGCACCTAGCACTGAAAACTTCTACGATGAGTCGGTTCAAAAGCTCTTTGCCACCTTACCTGCTTCCTATCGCACCGATTTCTTTGCACTCGGTATTCCTCAGGGCTGGAAGGTGTTGTCCTTTAGCAATCATGCCGCCAACACCCATATCTCGGTTGAGAAGATCGACCACTCGGCCTTAGTCACGATCCGCGTGGACAAATCAGTCTACAAGAGCATTGATGACACCTGCCACTATGCCCAAAAAGGCTTTGAGGCCAATGGTTTAACTTTCACCACCACCCCTAACGTTTCCTACGGCACCTGCATCATCGAGGGCAAAGAGAACAACAAGGACGTAGCTTTGTGGCTGCGTCAATACGATGATGACAACAGCGTGTATTCCATCACCTACACCGGCTCACTTGACGTCGTAGGCGAGCTCTTAGGCTACCTCGTGGGCAACGAGAAGATGATGCAGCTCTTAGTGCGTCCGCTCTAACCAGCACTAGACCGCCCTTGATCTATGCGTCTCTAGCGCAATGCGCCACCCCGCCCAGTACCTAGCAATGGCACGCCCAGCACTAGGCAGTAACACGCTCAGCACTAGGCAGTGGCACGCCCAGCACTAGGCAACACGCCTAATGCTAGGTTGTAGCACACCTAGTGCTAGAATCATGCGCTGAGCTCACGCCCTCGGGCTGAGGTTACGCGCTCGGCGCTAATTTTTTTAGCGTTGTTGCAGTTATTTGCGCTTGAGAACGCCGGTTGCTTCAGGCACAATAG
The DNA here is from genome assembly GCA_944392765.1 of uncultured Anaerobiospirillum sp. Taxonomy (GTDB): domain Bacteria; phylum Pseudomonadota; class Gammaproteobacteria; order Enterobacterales; family Succinivibrionaceae; genus Anaerobiospirillum. The sequence continues at coordinate 2,058 of CALXXU010000138.1, read as the reverse complement.
GAGCTGAAGCCAAACTCACTTACCATGGCGCTTGGTTTGGCCGCCACGCTGGGGTATTAGCCCCAGAACTTGGGCTGAAATCAGCCTATGAACATCATCCTATGACAAAGGGACTCTCATCATGTATAAGAAAGGTGGTTTTAAAGGGAAGAAGAAGCCGCAAAAGAAGTTTAAGCACAACCCTTTGCTGGCCCCAGCTTATCGCCCTTTTCTCTATCTAGAGCGCATTGAAACCGCAATTGCCTCCAAGCAGTTTAATGAGACTGAGCTGTTAGGATATGCCTATTTCAGCGCGCTTGATGCCGTCCAGCACCATGACGACGCCCCGATGCGCCGCACCGCTGAAATCTTCCACATGAGTGAGCAAGAGTTCATCGAGCGGGGTGAAGCGGCCGTCAACAATTGGATCAGAATGCCGCACTTCCACAACTACAACTAACTTGGTTACTGCAAATGGGATAAGCTCCTGTCCTTGTTGTTTTGCGCCCGCACAACTTTCGGAGGTTCTGTGTCAGAGGTTGCTGCTCACCCTCAGCTCAAAGTGGTTCGCGTCGCTGCGGCCTTGATTATCGCTGGCGATAAGTTTTTGATCGCTCAGCGTTCGGGACAACGCCATCTAAGCGGTTACTGGGAGTTTCCTGGAGGCAAGATTGAACCAGGTGAGAGCGCAGTGCAGGCTTGCCAGCGCGAGATTTTAGAAGAGCTGGGCTGCCGCATTGGCGTTGATAGCTACTTTCTCACCTGCGAGCATGATTACGAGAACTTCCACCTGAGCATGGATCTCTTCTTGTGCCACTTATTAGAAAGCGAGCACGAAAAGCTCAACTCCAATGAGCATCAGGCCTTAAAGTTCATCACGGCAGATGAGATCGACACGGTCAACTTTGCCCCGGCCGACCTTGATTTCCTCCCGAATATCAAAAAGCTGATGCACAGCCTAACCCAGACTCACTGATTACCCATTCAATTTGAGGATTGTCTTATTTTATGAAGTTTGATACCCGCGAACGTTATCCTTTCTTACACACCGGCGAGCTCTATGACTCGGCTCTCCCTGAGCTGTTTATCGAGCAGCGCAAGTGCCTGTTAGCTCAAAACGAGTTTAATAACACCCTACCAACTGACCTCGAGCGTCGCTCCGAGCTGTTAAAGGAAATGTTCTGCGAGGTTGGTGAGAACTGCTTTATCGAGGCCCCAATCTATATGAACTGGGGTGGCAACCACGTCAAGCTGGGTAAGAACATCTACATCAACTACGACTTCTGCGGCGTTGATGACACATTTATCACTATTGGTGATTGCACCCAGATTGGTCCACGCTGCGTGATCGCAACCGCAATGCACCCTGAAAACCCAGAGCTGCGTACCGCCGCTTGGCAGTACAACAAGCCGGTCACGATCGGCAAGCGCGTCTGGATCGGTGCTAATGTCGTCATTTGCCCAGGTGTTACCATTGGTGATGACTGCATCATCGGTGCAGGCTCGGTGGTCACCCGTGATATCCCATCAGGCAAAGTTGCCGTAGGCTCTCCATGCCGCGTCTTACGCGATATCAAGCCTAACGACTTCACCCTGCCAGAAGCTGCTACCAAGTAATAAGTAGCCCTTCCTCCACAGTGCCTGGCAGCATATCTGAGCTGTCGGGTGCCTTAATCACTCCTTCATCTTCATCACTCCTTCATCACCCCTTGATCTCTCCTCCATCATTCCAGCCTCTTTTCCCCGCCTTATTCACCCATTCTTCACGCAAAAGTTAAAAAGCCGCATTGCGCGACGACAATGGCTTAAACAAGCGGATATGTAGGGAGCTGTTATAAATTAATTGACGCATCAAAATAGTGCAAATTTGGGCTAGCTTTTGGAGGCTAACCATCTACGCTTAGATTTGCACTATTAGATATCGACACCAGCATGTGATTCAAGATCACCTTGATGTCCTTGAATCAATGCTGATGAAGGCAAACATCACTTATAGCAAACGTCAGTGATTTTGGCTAATTAACTTTATTATAATCATCAAGCAAAACCGCTTGTTTAAGCCGTTCTTCTGAAATTTTA
>CALXXU010000137.1 GCA_944392765.1 uncultured Anaerobiospirillum sp. | reverse complement strand
CGCTCACGCTCTTCTTGTTCACGACGCGCCTGCTCAGCAGCCTCAGCTTCAGCGCGAGCCTTAGCCTCAGCTTCCTGGCGTTCACGCTCTTCTTGCTCACGGCGGGCACGCTCAGCGGCTTCGGCTTCAGCGCGAGCCTTAGCCTCAGCTTCTTGGCGCTCACGCTCTTCTTGTTCACGACGAGCGCGCTCAGCAGCCTCAGCTTCAGCACGGGCCTTAGCCTCAGCTTCTTGGCGCTCACGCTCTTCTTGCTCACGGCGGCTACGCTCAGCGGCTTCGGCTTCCTTCAGCACCCGCTCAAGACGTTCTTGCTCTTCTTGCGTGCGGTGAGCTGGTTCAGCGCTCTTAGCTTGGGCCTCTTGCTTCGGCTGTGCTTGCTTTGAGGCAGGCTCGATTGGCTGATAGGCGTTATTGCTAAAGCCGTTGGTGTCTGCGCCCGAGTCGCTCTTGCCGGTTTGTGGCATAGCGCTTGGCGTGCTGTCTGAGAAGAGCTTGTGGAGATCATCTAAGGAATCAAGCGAGTACTCAGCCTTGACCACTACGGTGTGCTCGTTAAAGCCACCATTCATCAGGCTGCGTGGCTGCGAGGAGAGAGCTCCTGTGATTGGGTTTATGGAGTAATCATCCTTGTGGCTTGCCTGAGGTTGCTTAGCGGGAGCGGCTTCCTGGCTCTTGGAGGTCAGCGGCATTGGGGTCGCCACAGGCTCAACCTTGAGTTCAGACTCGCTTAAGTCAAAGGCAGACTCTGGGACAGGGGCGGTGCTGTCAGATTTAAATCCTTGAGCTAAACCGGCGCTAAAAGCATCCGGAGTTGGCAGGCCATCTAAGGCGACGTCATCATCGTCCTCTGGGGTGACTCCGGCAAAGAGACCTTGCAGCGCGCTGTGGCCTTCAAGCTCACTTGGGGCTAAGACTGGAGCTTCATCACGGGCGGTGCCGATATCGAGGCTCTCAGGGGCCGGGGCATTGTTCTTGAGGTATTGCTCGGCCTGGACCATGAGCTCAGGGTTAACCGATGGAGCGGCACTTGATGCCGTATTCATCACAATGCCACCTAGGTAGGAAGCATCAGCCTGAGCTTGGGCGGCGCGGGCTGCTACCGTGGCAGCCGATGGTTCGGCGGCGCTGGCAGTGGTTGGTTGGATCGCTTTAGTGGCAGCTGCGTGCTCTGGTTCAGCCTGAGGTGTGCTCGTTGGCTCGGCCTTTACTTCAGGGCTAGCAGCCGCTTGACTGCCGGAATTGCCGCGCGAGCGGGCCTTAGCACGGCGCTTAGCGCGCTTTAATTGCGACTTGGACATACCAAGCTTATCGGCATCGCTCTCGCTGGCTGTGGCGGCTGCGGCCTTGGCTTCAGCAGCAGCTTGCTCTTCAGCATCGATCTCTTGGGCGGCAGTGGCGACTAAGTTAGCAGCCAAGGCTTGCACTGCCGCAGAAACCGTTGGCTTGGCTTTAGGTTCTGGGGCAGGCTCAGGGGCAGCTACTTGCTTGGTGACCGAGGAACTATCGTCGTGCGCGATGGCAGCTGGGGCGTGGCTTTCAGCCTGTGGCTCAGCCTTAACCTTCGGCTCAGCTTCAGGCTTTGTTTCAGCATCAGACTTTGGCTCGGTTACGGACTTAGGTTCAGTCTGAGGTGCAGCTGCCTGCTGCGCGCGTTGCTCGGCTTGGCGTTCGGCTTGACGGGCGCTCTCGGCTTGCTTTTGGCTCGTTACTGGGATCTTAATTTCACCCTCAAACTTGGAGCCATCAGCGGTCGAGAAGTCACTGAAGTCTTGGCCTTGGTGTGCTGGCTCATAAGGGCCAGTACCCGTGCCCGAGCTGACGGCAGTGTGCGCCGACAGCGGCTGAGCATAGCCTTTAACCATGGAGCTTGAGATCTGCTCATCGCGGCCATAGGCATCAAAGTCACCGTATTGGGCCTTATGGCCATAAGCGCCATAGATCTCAGGTGCGGCCGTAGGCTGCGGTGCGGCTTGCACCGTGCTGCGTGCTTGCTGGGCGGCAGCAGCGGCGTAGGCATGATTGGCGGTGTGGGCTACATAGGTTGTATGGGCCTCATTGTTAGAAGAAGGCGCGACCTCATGGGCACTTGGCTCGTCATAGACTGGGGTTGCGCTCAGGCGCTCTGGCACTTCAGCGGCAACGGCTGGGGCAGGCTTGAAGCCTTGAGCTTGCGAGCTGGTTGCAGCTTGGGCAGCGACGTCAACCGCGTCTTGAGGCAGTTGCGGATTGACTAAGCGCTTTGGCTTACGGTGAGTTGGATCTTGCTCACTGTGATCGTAGCTGCTCCGGGCATCGAGGGCGCTCTCCTTAGGCTGCTGCTGGGCGCGCTTACGGCGCTCATCGGCGGTGACGAAGTCAGCAAAGTCACCACTTGGTGCATTGCCCGGCACAAAGTCCTCAAAGTAAGCGGTCTGAGTCTTTGCGGCACTATCCCAAGCATTAGGATGATGGTGTACGGCACCTAAGTTGTTAAAGCTCTCTTGGGCGCGCTGGGCCTCATAGGCTTCGGCTTGCTCATCGCCGTTTAAGCCCGCAGACTCCTGTGGCTTGTTATAGACGATGCGGGTGTGATCGTTCGGAGCACTCTCAGGCTCGCTTTGGTAGAGCTGAGCAGACTTATTGCCGTGCTGCTTATCGCCCGTAATAACCGTAGCATCAGGGGCGGGCGCCGTGACAATGGTGGCGGCACTCGTGGTCACGAGCTGAGCGTTAACCGTGCTGACCTGTTGCACCTTATCTTCAGGGATAAACTCGTCTGGGGTGCCAATAAAGGAGCCGTGCTTGCCTTGGTGGAAGCTTTCTTCAAAGAAGGCGGCTTGAGCTGATTGCTCGGTTAAGCCTTGGTCACGCCACCAAGTATTGCCCCCGGCATCATAGAAGTCGCGTGCACTAGCAAAGCCCTCATGACTTTCAGCAGTTTGCTTGGGCTTACGCTCAGCCTGACGCTGGGCGCGTAAACGGGCTAATTGCTCGCGGCGGGCCTTACCTTCGGTATCGGCAAAGTCAGCGCCATAGGCATAACGCGAGACTGAATGGCCATGGGAATAGGCTTGGTGATAGGCCGCATGTTGGTCAGCAAAGGCAATCGCACTATCGGTTGGTACGTAGTGCGGATCTTCAGGCATGTAAGTGTTAACCGCAGGTAAGTGCAGGTGTGACAGGCTATGGGCGCGGCGGGACTTAGTAAAGCGGGCCGCTTGAGCGCCCTTGAGGGCAGCAACATAATCAGGAGTAATGGCAGCCGCAGAAACACCCGCGCGGGCGGCGACTAAGGCCTCACGCCAATTAGCGGCACCGGCCTTAGTAGCGTCTGCCTTATCTTGAGGCGAGACGGTATTGACCGCAGCCGAAGTGGCATGGTGTGCGGTGTAGTTGTCAGCAGCGTTACGGCCTAAGTCTCCAGCAAAATCAAAGCTGCCATAGCGGGCGGAGCCGGTTAAGGTGCTGAGATTGCCCCCGTCATAGCCTGGGTTGTAGGTGCCCATTAAGCTATCAGCACTAGCCTTGGTGTTGGCGCCAGCAATTGGACCCGTGCGTCCCGGCTTACGGGTGGTGATGGTGGCTCGCTCATAGAGCTCAGGATGGCTTAGCTGAGGACGTAAGACTTGGGCGTGGGTTTGGCGCTGGGAGGTGCCATTTACCGCACTTGAGACCATGGTATTGGCACTGAACTCATTAGAGATGCCGCTATAGCTTACAGGGGCCTTTTGTGAGGCCGCCTGAGGCTGTGCCGTGCTCTTAGCGCGTGGCGAGCTAAAGTCCGAGCGGGCGCGGTCTTGTGGGGTAGAGAAATCCTTAAAGGCCGCTTCACCTTGCAGTGCTGGGTTAGCATAGGCATTGTAGCGCTGACGGCTATCTTGTCCTGACAGGCGCTCTGAGCGCGCATTGCCTCGCGTTACTTGTTCTAAGCCTTGAGCATGGCCATTTTGGGTGTAGTACTGGGCATAGTTGGTGTAACCGCTAAAGGCGGCCAACTCAGAATCATAACCATTGGTGCCCGTGGCCTCATAGACCGCTTCGGAACTTTCAGCTGGAACCGCCTCCACTGTGGCCGCTTGTTCGGCCGCAGCTCCGGAATTAGCAGCATCAGCACCTGGTGCCACGACGCTATTGGCTTGAGCGTTTAAGGTGATGCGGCGGCTAAGTGATGGCGCACCAAAAGGCTCGAGCTCGACCAGTTCAGGGCGGAATTGCTCATCTGGAGACAAGGTGCGATAGACCCAATCTGGGGTTTCAGCACTTTGCTCAAAGTATTCGTTATAGCTGACCGTGCGCTGACGGCGCTCATCTAAGCCCCGATCGTCCCACAGGGAACTTTGGCTACCTAGTGGGCGCACCAGCATGCGCTTATCACTGCCGGTTACCAAGGAGCTCGAAGCGGAAGCGGCGATATCAAAGCAGTGCTGACCGGTGCCCGAGTCGTCCACCGTCGAGGCAAAGGAATCCGAGCGCTCACGTACGCCGATGTTGATTTCACGCAGTACTGGGACGCCCTCATCCTGGACTTCAGGATAGTACGGGTCGACCTCCAAGACCTTGCCATGGCGGGCGACGTGGTAGCGCACCTTTGGCTCATAGGCACTGAGGTCTAAGGTTGGAGCGGCTGCCGGACTTTGATCGCGCAAATCGTGGGATACGGCGCGGTCGGTGGCGATAGCCAAAGCGCTGCGCGAGCTTAATGGCAGCTGCTGTGGGGTACCGATCGGAGCGAGCTCATCGAATTCATTATTGACGGCGCTCGAGCTCAAGGCCAAGATTGGGCCGCGTCCTTTCTTACGCACCCCCACGAGCTTGACCATGACGGACTGCTCGACCCCCGTGAGCATATCCATCAGGAACTCTTCTTCGTAGTAAAAGACATCCCCATTAGGCATGGCTTTGCTAAAAAGGAACTTCCGAATAGCGCTTTGATCAGTCATGTTAATAAACCGCCGTCGACTTGAACTGATGGGGCAGGCACAGGCCCAATTAAGGGCTTGAGTCTAAGGCACCCATCAGGAGGGAGCAACCAAAGTTGCCCACCTCTGAGAGCAGGTCCCCACTAAGACAAAGGTATTACTACAGCAAGCTCAAGGCCAAGCCAAGCTAAGACCCAAGCTAAATCCCCGCGCTCTAGCCTAAGCATCTAGAGTAAGCTCCAGGTGAGGGCACAGCCCGCACTGGGCCTAAGGCCGGGCGTAATAAGACCACAATACAGTTCTATTTTAGCGAACTTGATGGCGCAAAGTGTGGCTTTTCGTGAGAGCGCTTGGCCTCACTCACAAAATTGTGGGCAGGAGAGGTAAGCGCGCTCACTGCTGGGGCGCTTAACGGCGTTAGCGCTCTGGGCAAAATAGGTCAGGCTGGTCCACTAGCTGGGTTAGCGGTGAGGTGTGCGCCAGGTGAACTCTTAGGGCGAAAGATAGGCAGGTGCAATGCGCTTCTACGGCTCTGAGGATTGTGTTTGGTGGAAGCGCAGACTATGGTGCGTACTTGCAAAGAGGATCCCCCTCAGCGGGTTCTAATCTTCGCGGTAAGTGCTAACTAGACTTTGCATTTTGAGGGGTTAGAGTCCCTTCATGACCACCACGTGACTTAGAGTTGTGACCACAAATCCGTGTGCTTTGGTGCATGCCGCATCGGTCAGTTCCTCCCCGTGCTCAAAGTCGATGGTATTAGGGTCAATCACGGGTTGAGCTTTTTCTAGATAGACGCAATAGGCAGCGCTAACTTGTGCCGGATGGTCACACACCAGCATGGCGTAGTCGCCCGCCTTAGTGCCCCATTCCTCGAAGAAGCTAACTTTCTTCAGTGCTGGCAAGCTTTTCTTCCCAGGTAGTAGCACTGACAGAGCCATCCTTAGAGCAAGCAATGATTGGAGCGAGCTCCGTGCCAAACTGGCCGCTGGTTAACGCTTGGTACAGGCCCTTGCGGTAGTAGCGCTCTAAGATCATTCTTAGGATGCATTCGAGTTCGTCATAATATGCTCTCACCTTCTCGATGCTCTGGCAGGGAGGTTGGACTTGGTAGGTGCTGGCAGCAGGTTGCTCCATGAGTGCAGAGGACATGATGAAGTCAGAGCCCAGCTTGGCCTTGAGCTCTGTGATGAGCTCTGCGCGAGTAAGCTCGTGAAATAGGTAGCTGGGGAAGTTTTAATCCTCTAGTGGGAAAGCTTAGAAGCCATGATAGTGCTTACCTGAAGGTTTGTTAGGAATGTGGCCAATAGCCTGCCTCAATCCCGAAAATGGCTAAACCTCAAGGTAGAGCAAGACCTTTTCGTCATATAGGCTGAGGAAGCAGTGGTAGAGCCAGGTTGGTTCGATTTCGTACTTGGTCCCGTCGACCTTACTTAGAAAGGTGCGCTTGCTCTGCATGTCCACTAACTCGGTGACCGCTTTGACGCGCTGATGTAGTCGGTTCAAGCGACGGCGCAAAGCTTCGTACTGCCAGTATTGGTGCCATCTAATCTCAGGGTCAGGACCAAAGAGCTCCTCTTCGTACTCCGAGAGAAAAAGCTCAACATCGTCATAGACCTCTTCGCAATGTTCTAAGAAGAGAGTCATCGCGGGCGTCTCATAGCCACTCCACTGGCTTTCCATGGCGGTGGCGACAACGTCGCAATATAGGCCAAAGCCCTCACCTGTTGTGCCGGTGGGGCCTGCGATAAAGAACTTAGCTGCCTGATGCATCAGCTTGCAGGCGTGAGCTTTGTGCTCTTCTTGCTCGGGATCAAGGCAGGGCAGAACCTGCAACAGCTCCAAGAAGTTACTGAGCCAGCGACCACGTCGTATTAAGGCACAATACTTATCAGGCCATGGGGAAAAACAACGTGCAGGCTCAAAGTAACCCAGCGTGTAATGAGCAGTTGGTACCGGCGGCACGCCCCAAGCTTCAGGTACTGCTTCCCAAAGGTTTTCTTCATTACGCACTGCGTCAGGATGTTCCTTAAGCAGATTAATACGCGCGCGGTCGTACTCATCGGTTGGTTCTGAAGCCAGCAAGTCGCGCCGTTGCTTTGGGCTCAGGCGCAGCAGGTAGCTTTGATCAAAAAGTTTGCTCCAGAGCTCAAAAGGGAGCGTGTCTTGATCGTAGAGCATGATTTTGCCGCTGCCATCGCAGGCTACGAAGATGTACTTAGGATAAGCCCGAAAGTAGCTATCAAAGCCGTCGCGCAAGATCAGCCCATCAGGTGACTTGGTGTAGTCGAGGCGATAGACATCTTGGCCTTCGTGGATGCCGCAGTACTCGATATATCCGTTAGGAAAGAGCCAGCGCAGATAGGTCGGGGCTGGGTCAATCCAACCATCATGTGCGTCGATATCGCTAGCATCTTCGCCATAGGGTGCGGTCATAGCTTGCTCCTCATGCTGTTAAGGCTCGCTTTAAGCTAAGTTACCTTGTCAGTAAGTTTAAACTAACGCAATTTAAGATAAACATTGTGATAATGATCGATCGTAAGCGCTTAGTTGTCAATGTCAAGCTATAGTGAAATTGGATTTAGATCAAGATTATTTAGGGCGTTTTTATTAAATTTCCTATGCAATAGCCATTTTGTGGCCACAGCCTAAGCACGAGGGCATGGTACGAT
>CALXXU010000136.1 GCA_944392765.1 uncultured Anaerobiospirillum sp. | reverse complement strand
TAAGCCTCTAACACTCAGCCAAAGGTCTATTGGTACCAAAAGTGTGATCTAAAGCAGGTGAGGCAAGTTTGCCATACACAAAAAATTTATTTGAAGCCTTCGGCTAAGACCACTTTGTCTTGCGCGAGCGACTTTTGGACATCAATAATGCGCTGATTGGTCGAGCCGCGAAAATCGATATCCATACTGGCCTTGGCTTGCACAAACGGGCCATCGACCAATACATCCAGCTCCTTTAACAGCTCCATGCAGATATCATCTTGCAGCAGCTTCTCATAGAGGTAGCCGGTGTAGGACCACAAAGAATAGCCCTCAGCGCGTAAGATGCGGGCCATGACGGCTAAGGCGCGGGCCTGAATAAAAGGCTCGCCTCCTGAGAAGGTCACGCCGGTCACGAGCGGATTGCGCTTTAGCTCGTTGTACAGGGCAATGAGCTTGACTTCCATACCGCCCACTAACGGCTGAGACTGCGGATTGTGGCAGCCCTTGCAGCGAAACGGGCAGCCTTGGGTGAAGATAGTGTAGCGAATGCCCGGACCATCAACGATCGACTCTTCAACGGCGCCGGCAATGCGCAGCGAGGTGTTTTCTAACAGTTTAAGCTCGGGACTCATCTCCAGCTCCTAACAGCAATAACGATGATCCCATCATACAAAAAAGCGTACCCCTGCACCGTTTGATCAGGCGCAATTTCGCTATTTTTCTCAAAAAGGCCTGAGCTCACGCCCCTTGCCAGTTTGGGGTCGCCCAAAACACGTGAGGCCCCATGCGGGGCCTCACTTAGGTCAGCTAACAGCTGACGAACCGAGATTAAGCAGCTGCTTAGACGTGCATGTGCTTAACACGATCGTGCTCTTCAGCACGCTTAGCGTTGTTGAAGCGGTCTAAAGTGCCGACGAGGTAGCCCGTAACGCGACGAATGCGCTCGAACTTAACACCCTCACCGACGATACCATTGCGAGCATGTAATCTGGTTACCATTTGTTGTCTCCACTATTGCAAGGCCTCACGGTCTTGCGCTAAGTGAGCGCATCTGCGCTCGATGCCAAAATCTGATACCCCACCCCACTAACCTAGGCGTACTAAGCCTACATAGGTTAGGGAGCCTAACCCTGCCCCGCCTTACGGGGCTTAAGTTGTGAAAAATCCTTTGCTAGCCGCGGCAGATGCAGTCCACACCTAACTTGCTCAAGCGCTCGATGCTGACGCCCTCGCCGTCCTTACGACCGCACTTCGGGCAAACATCGTTGATCACACCGACGTAGCCGCAGACTGGGCAGCGATCGACTGGGTGGTTGATCGAGCCGTAGCCGATACCGCAATCGCGCATGTACAAAATGACCTTCTCAAAGGCATCGATATTCTTGTTGAGGTCACCGTCCATCTCAACATAGGAGATCGCACCGGCGTTGCACAGCTCGTGGAATGGGCCCTCTAAGCGGATCTTATCGGCAGCCGAAATGTTGTAGTAAACCGGCACGTGGAAGCTGTTGGTGTAGTAAGCGCGATCAGTGATGCCTGGGAGCTCGCCGTAGATCTTGCGATCGATCTTAACAAAGCGGCCCGACAAGCCCTCAGCCGGGGTCGAGAACAAGGAGAAGTTAAGACCGGTCTTCTTGGTCTGGGCATCAGTCAGCGCACGCATGTGGCGGATAATCTCCAGGCCTAAATTCCAAGCCTGCTCGCTCTCGCCGTGATGCTTGCCCACTAAGGCTACTAAGGCCTCAGCTAAACCAATGAAGCCCACCGAAAGAGATCCGTTCTTGATCACGTCACGGATCTTATCGTCCCAGTGCAGACGGTAGGAGTCGATCCACACGCCCTGCCCCATCAAGAATGGGTAATTATAAACATGCTTCTCGGCGATAATCTCAAAGCGGTCTAATAACTGCTCAAAGACCATATTGACGACGCGATCGAGCGACTCGTAGAACTTGCTGATCGAGCCGTGCGCCTCAATCGCCAGACGTGGCAGGTTAACCGTGGTAAAGGACAAGTTGCCACGACCTGGGATGATCTGCTTGGTCTTATCGTAGTCGTTACCGAAGACGCGCGTACGGCAGCCCATTACCGCAACTTCAGTCTCAGGACGGCCTGGGACGTAGTACTGCATATTAAATGGCGCATCTAAGAACGAGAAGTTAGGGAAGAGGCGCTTGGCGCTGACCTTACAGGCTAAGCGGAACAGATCGTAGTTTGGATCACCGGCCTTGGTGTTGATCCCGTCCTTAACCTTAAACACCTGAACAGGGAAGATTGGGGTCTCACCACCGCCTAAACCAGCATCAGTCGCCAAAAGCACATTCTTCATGATCATGCGCTGCTCTGGGGTGGTACCAGTGCCGTAGTTGATCGAGGAGAATGGGACCTGAGCACCAGCACGGCTCTGCATCGAGTTTAAGTTGTGGATGACCGCTTCCATCGACTGATAAGTCTCACGATTGGTGAGCTTATGAGCCTCTGACAGGGTGTAGTTTAAGTTCTCTTCTAAATCTTGACCCGAGAACTTGGTCTCTAAGATCGAGCGGACTAATGGGGCGATCTCAGCTTGAGACTCCTCAGATAAGGCCGAGCCATTCTTCTTGTAGATCGCGTCGATAGCGTCCTTTAAGTCCGAGAGATCGATCTCGTCGTCGCGCAGTACGATTTGGATGACCTTGCGTAAGTGCTTGCTGTAGGACTTAACAACATATGGAGCTAAGTCGTACTCGAACATTGGGATCGACTGGCCACCGTGCATGTCGTTTTGGTTCGACTGAATAGCAATACAGCATAAGGCACCGGCCGACTGAATCGACTGCGGCTCACGTAAGAAGCCGTGACCGGTGGAGAAGCCGCGCTGGAACAGATCGCTTAAGCTGATCTGGCAGCAGTTGATAGTCAGCAGGTAGAAATCCAGATCGTGGATGTGGATCGTACCGTTGCTGTGCGCAATCGAATGCTCTGGCTTTAAGACATAGCGCTTAACGAAGTCCTTGGAGCCCTCGGAGCCAAAGCGCAACATCAGGCCCATTGGGGCGTTGGCGTCGATATTGGCATTCTCACGCTTTAAGTCCATATCGTCAGTGGACTTAGAGGTGAGGTCACGATAGATCTTGGTCAGCTCCGCATTGTAGGTACGGACGTTGGTACGCTGCTGGCGGTACAAGATGAAATTCTTGGCCTCGTCAGAGAGATTGTGCTTGATCAGGACGCGCTCAATGAGGTCTTGGATATGCTCGACCGTAGGCGCAGTCTCGTCGTGCTCGGTGATCTTGGTAACGACTTCCGAGGTTAAGCTGTCGACCAGCTTCAGGTCTTGTTCGGAAAGCTCGTCGTCGGGATGTACCGACATCAAAGCCTTCTTAATCGCATTAGCAATCTTGATGCGATTGAACGCCACCTTACGGCCGTCACGCTTAACGATATACCTGATCATCCGATCCCCCAGTCATTAGCCATAAACCGACCTACAAGACTTACCCCAGGGCTAAGCCCTGATCTTATAAGCGGCGGCACTACCTCCCTAAAAGGAGTTAGCACCTAAAAGAAAAAGTTAGGTTTTGCGCTGCCTGTTGAGCCGTCAGCTCTTAACAGACTACACAAAACAAAGGCGTCAACTGACGCCCACAATTCCATTCTCAAGCTGCGTTGTTGCTCTTACTGTGAGCGTTTTGCTCAACTTCGGCTTCTTTTGGGCAAACAAAAGCCGACTTGCTTTCATTACCTGCCAGCAAAACGCAGGTAACAGCTTTGAGTCAGCCCAAATGTTTGTTTTAGGTTAGCTAAAGTCGTTTACGTCACAGTACCCGGTCACAGCATGGGCTATGCCGGTTACTTGAGCCTTACACCACAACGCAAGGCCTGTTACCTCCAGCGCGCGGGGATTAACCCACCAGTTCAAAAGCGCACCCACGGGCATAAATACAGGCTTGAGCACCGATTGTCTATTGCACCTGACAACCTCGCTTGTTCCTTATTTTAGGCAAACGGTCAAAAGATGTTTGATAATTTTTCTAACTTTTTCGCTTGACAAAAAAGATGAGCGGCGACGATCGCCGCTGAATCGGGGCTAAGCGGCGATCGCAAATTTTTCAATTTTTAAAGCAGGTTCATTTAAGCCTAAACGCACCCCAGCTCACATTTTTGCGCCCGCAGGGCGCCAGGAAAATACCCAACTGGCGCCCCATTACCATCTAGACTTGCGCGCTCAGCCCGGTAAAAAAGCGCTATGTCAGCGCCCGCTCCGCGCGCGCAAATTCGTGCCAACTGAAAGTAGCCCCAGGTCGCCTCTGTGCCCCACAAATCCCAAGTTGTGATACAACTACAAATTAGCGGCACTAAGAGCCAGAAGTTCGTCCGCACGCAAGGATCCCACTGCGGGCAGAAGCCCGCTTCAGACAGCACCTGCTCCTAGCAGAAGACTGCGCCAAGCCAGATCCTGCTTCAGGCAGAGCCTGCGCCAAGCCAGATCCTGCTTCAGGCAGAAGACTGCGCCAGGCCAGATCCTGCTTCAGGCAGAGCCTGCGCCTAGCACGAGCCAGTATCGGCCCGCGCTCAGGTACAATGAACAAAAGATCGTTTGTGAGGAGCTGGCATGGGCCCGATTCATCTTGATATCTTCTGCCGCGTCATCGATAACTACGGCGATGCGGGCGTCTGTCTGCATCTGGCGCGCAGTTTAAGCACGGTCAAGCCCCAAGGCGGCACCAGTGAGCAGCCTTTTGACGTGCGGCTCTTCTGTGACGATCTCAGGGTGCTGCACACTATCGCCACTGCTGCTGACTACGACAATCCTAATCTGACGTTTTGCTCGTGGGAAGCGCCCCTTGATCACTACGAACCTAGTGACGTCATTATTACGGCCTTTAGCTGCCGCTTTGATGAGCCTACGCTCAAGACCTTACAGCAGGCTACCACCAAGCCCCTGATTATCAACCTCGAGTACTTAAGTGCCGAGAGCTGGGTCGAAGACTGCCATATGCTGCCCTCCCCAGTCGATGGCCTGACCAGCCACTTCTTTTTCCCTGGCTTTACCGCCCGCACCGGAGGCCTCAACCTCGATCCGGACTTTATTGCTCAGTGCCAAGAGCAGCTCAATCAACCAAGCTCCGAAGGGATGACGCTGAGCCTTTTTGGCTATCACAATCCTGCGGTCAAGCGCCTGCTCACGGCTCTGGCAGCAAGCGGGCGGCACTGTGAGCTAAAAGTCTTTTCAGGGCTGGCGCAAGACAATTTAAACCAGCTCTACCAGCAGCAACTGCAAATAGGTGAGAGCTTTCAGCCAAGTCCTGAGATTACCTGCACTATTGTCCCGATGACTGACCATTCAGGCTACGACCAAGTGCTGCTGAACAGTGACTTTAACTTGGTACGCGGCGAGGACAGCATTGTGCGGGCGATGCACACCGGCCATCCCTTCTTATGGCAGATCTACCCGCAAGAAGAGCAAGCCCATATCGTCAAGCTTACGGCCTTTTTAGACTGCATGGAGCGCACGCTTGAGGAGCAAGGCAGCGTAGCAGACCTCAAGTCACGCATGGACTTGCTGCGTGCCACCATGCTCTCCTACAACGAGGCCCTGCCAGAGGGCACGGAAGATCCTCTCACGCGCCCTGACTTTTTACCTTTATTCCTCGAGCGCTGTGGTCCGCTCTTTAGCACATGGGCCCGCTATCTGTGCGCCCAGCCTACCTTAAGCGCGCGCCTAACCAGCTTTATCTTCAGCAAGCTCAGCGCAACCTAAGCGGCGGCTTTGCGCCCAAGCGGCGGTTTGCGCCCAAGAGTGCGTTCTTGGCCCAAGAGACGGATTGGCCTAGCGGCCATTTTGGGCCTGAGCGCGTGATCTTGGGCCTGAGCACGCGATCTTGAGCCTGAGCATGCCATCTTGCGCATAAGGCTTTAATTGCGCGTGCCAAATGCGATATAATTGAGGGCTGTCACTACGTTGGGCTTTATGCCCGCGTTCACAGTTTTTGCGCTTTCTAAGCTCCAGCCGAAGCGTGCTGCGACTTAGAAGCCCAGCCGAAGCTTAAGTTGGTGGCCAGTGGAACCAACCTGACGCTTGCGGCTTGTTTGCACCCTCGCCTGAGGCGCAGTGCTGAAGCGAGCGTCTGTTTCCAATTGAATGTAAGCGCCTAAGGTGACCAAGGCTAGGCCACTTAAGTTGCGCTCTGGAGTTCCTCGATGAAGTTAGCACAAGAGATTCGTGCTGGTAATGTAATCATGCTCAACGGCAACCCAATGGTTGTACAAAAGGCCGAGTACAACAAGTCCGGTCGTAACGCTGCCGTTGTTAAGATGAAGCTCAAGAACCTGCTGTCCGATGCTGGTACTGAGACCGTATTCCGCGCTGACGACCGCTTAGAGGACGTTATCTTAGAGCGCAAGGCTTGCACCTACTCGTACTACAACGACCCACTCTACGTCTTCATGGACGAGGAGTACAACCAGTACGATATCGAGAAGGACAACTTAGGTGACGTCTTAAACTACCTCGTTGACGGTATGGAAGATGTTTGCCAGGTTACCTTCTACAACGGCAAGGCTATCTCGGTTGAGTTACCAATCTCGATTGTTCGTGAGGTTGAGTACACCGAGCCTGCAGTTCGTGGCGACACCTCCGGCAAGGTTACAAAGCCAGCTCGTTTAGCCGGTACTGGCTTTGAGTTAAGCGTTCCTGAGTTCGTTAACATCGGCGACAAGATCGAAATCGATACTCGCACCAACGAGTTTAAGAAGCGCGTCTAATTGCTGAGGGCGCAAGCCCAGCACTCAAGCGCCCGCCCCTTAAGGCGGCGCCGTACGCCATCAAAAATGCCCTACTGCGTAGGGCATTTTTGTATCCAAAAGAACCAGCTCAGCTGCACAACAGCCTAGAAGAGCATGAACTACCGCTGACTTACGTCAGCGGTTTCGCAGAGTCGTTGCCCTGCTTTTAGTAATGTTCCGCAATCTACTTTATTGTGCAGATTACGGATCAGGAAGCTATAACAAAATAAGTGTCCAAAAATTTGCATAAGGCCTGAGGAGGTGTTGGCTGCGTAAACTTTAGCCAAAACTCAAGATGTGGTAAGGTGAGTCTCCAAGGGGCATGTTCTTAGAACCAAGGCCTCGCAAACTAAATCATATAACCAAACTTCCGAGACCTTGACCATGAACCATTATACTGAGAAAACCCCGCCTTTATCCTTGCCATGCTCTCAAGAGCTTATGGAGAAAACTCAGGCTTTTTGCAGCCTGTGTGATCGCGCTGCCAGTGCTCATGATGTTGCTTATCTGTTTCTTGGCTCATGTGCGTTAGCACGCTCCATCGCAGCTAAGGTCTTCTACGTTCTTTTTCATAACATCTGTTTGGCTGCCTTAATAGGCTTTTGCTCTTGCTGTCTCAGCGAGTTAACAGAGGCAGGTACGCGCCGTGCTGCTGGCTCGCTTTACAACAAGTTTAGGGGGCTCTTTTCCCTACAAGAGATTGCCTTCGCCATGAAGGTGTCCACTAAAATAGTTGCAAGAGGCAGTAGTGAGATGCTTGCGCAAAGCGCAGAGCAAGCCTGCAATGAGTCTCAGGATGCTCCAACCGATGAGCATGACACCTCAACACCC
>CALXXU010000135.1 GCA_944392765.1 uncultured Anaerobiospirillum sp. | reverse complement strand
AGCTGGACCGAGAACGGATGCGGTACCCCACTGGCTCATTACTTTACGTTAAAGCTTAATAACGGAGGTAAATATTGATTTAACCTTGATGTAATACCAATTGAAATTCAGGCTGCTTAGCAGGTCGCGCAACCCCACTGGGACAGTCCGAAATTTTTGGGACTGTAACGATGGGTAACATGCAAACAACTCCCAAGATTTAAATAGATGCTGATTTAAGCTAATTTAGCATGCCAGGCCAAAGAGTTGAATTGTTATTTGATTGTTTATTTTTGTTATTAGGGAATAAAGTCATCTCAAAATAAAGATATTGACTTTAAACAGCGCTATTATAGCAAGGTTCTGTCTCGATCATGATACCGATCGCTACAGTCCCAAATTTTTAATAAAAGAGAAAAATCGCTCAATTGGTGATTTAGTTAGAGTATCTGGTTGATTAACTACTAGTGATGGAGTTTAAAAGTTTTTAACGTGCCTGCTCGCCTCGTGAAGCCTAATTGGATGGCTTGTATCTACGGATTGTCCGGCAAATCGCCCCATCAGCACGGCGTTAAATACTTTTAAACTGGCTCACTAGTAGTCTAGATTGGTACTGAAGATGCTGCACTACAATTGTGCATAAGTTAATTTACAACAGCTCCCTATCAGTAACGGAGAGTTACTGACTAGCAAGATCTCCCCAGGTAAGAGTGCTCTCTTCCGTCTCGTTCCTGCCGACTTTACACTTGCAGATTCCGTCTGGCTATTGGATTTCGCGATAGCGTGCACGCTAATCCTCTGCACTTGCCTAAATCGGTTTCTATACGTCAGGCCGCGACTTTGCTTGCTGCTTTCTTCAGCGGGTGTGTCACCACACGACGCCTTGCAGTTCGCTAACCATTCCCACCAGCGGGCTGGTTCGGGACTTTAACCCTAGAGATAGCACCCATACTGGGCGCACACGCAAAAGCCCGGTACCTGTGCAGGTACCGGGCTGGTCGTTTCAGGCTGCGGCCTTGGATCAAGCAGAACCGAAGTTTAGTTCCAGGCTGGAGCCTAGTTCAGAGCGACGTCCTGAGTCTTGCCCCGAGTAATGCTGGTGGCATTAGGATCGATCGGCTGGCGGGTCGAAGAGCTTGGTTGCTCGGCCAGCTGGGTTTGTCCCTTAGGCTGCATCATCGCGATCGCAGTCTCAAGCTTGAGCACATTCTCAACTGGCACCAACAGACCGTGATCCTTATTGGTCTTTAAGGAGTCGGTGAGGTAACCGGCGTTGAGGTGCTTTAAAGTCTCAATGTCGACGCCCGTGATTTTTGCCACTTCCTTCATCGAGGTGACCGAACCTGCGACCTCCACCCGCTTAAAGGCGGCGTGATCTGGAACTTCTGGGTGCTCGACGCCATAGGCCTCAGGGTGATGCAGGATGTCAGCATAGCAGCGT
The DNA here is from genome assembly GCA_944392765.1 of uncultured Anaerobiospirillum sp. GTDB lineage: Bacteria > Pseudomonadota > Gammaproteobacteria > Enterobacterales > Succinivibrionaceae > Anaerobiospirillum. The sequence goes on along the minus strand of CALXXU010000135.1, from coordinate 6,577 downwards.
ACGCGCGCTAAGTAAGTACGCGCGGTCTTGGTCAGTGGAATGGTGCGCGCGTTGATCTTAGTGACACCGGCGGCCTTAGCACGGCGAATCGACTTCTTAACGCCAAACTCACCTTGGTTGTAGGCAACAAAGGCCAGCTCCCAGTCCTTATCTAAGGCCTGATAGAGGTGCTCTAAGTAAGTAAGCGAGGCCTCGGTCGAAGCGATGAAGTCATAGAACTCATCGTAACTGGAGGTTACGGTCAGACCAAAGCTCTTGCCCGTGCGACGGGTGAACTGCCATGGGCCGTGGGCATTGGCATGCGATTTGGCGCGCAGCTTAAAGCCACTCTCGACCAAAGGAATCGCCGCCAGTTCAGCCGGCAGATCGCGTGCCTTAAGCTCAGAGAGCAGATAGTGCATGAAGTACTTACCACGCTCCATATGCGACTCAAAGGAACGCGCTAAGATCTTAGCTTCCTTTTTCTCAGAGGCAGTAAGCTTGATCTTGAGCTTAAAGCGGCTGTCGTTGAACAGATCACTCTTCCACAGAGAGCCGTACTTTTCGTTGGGATTGTACAAGACCGCACCACTCTCATTCTTCACGACATTAGCTGCCGCAATCGTGAGCGGGGCCTTATCCTGCTTATCCTCACTTGAGGTGACCTCAGTAGAAGATGAGGCACGATCAGCTGCAGCTAGGTCTTGCGACTTAGCCACTCCCACTGAATCGTTATAGGCATGCTTAGAGCTGTTGTTTTCACTCGAGCAGCCGGTCAGTAATGCCAGTGAGGCAAGGATAGAACAGAAAAAGACAGTATAAGCTTTCTTCATGAGTCCCATTTGTTTGGCCAAAGCCCTACCAAGTCACAGCACGCGGACACCGATAAGTTTTTTTTTTGCCAAAAATTGCAACTTATCACAGGGGGCTCAGTCCAAGAGACAACTTGCCACAGTTTGCTCTTAAAACTTACCGTCCTGCTCGTGTCGTCACGCCCTGCGGCCTGACTACTTTGCGAACACCTAACGGCACAAGCCCTAAAACGGCTTTGGCCCTTAGTCGCTGTCCCACAAAGCAAGGTAAAAAGAGGCAACATCCTTGTTGCCCCCGTTCTATAGCTGGGGCTATAGCAAAAAAAAACCGAATAAAGTACTCTTAAGTCTAACGCGCGCCTTAGGTTTGGGACTTGCGCTAGCTCAAGCTTTGTTAAGTTGAGAGCCCGCAGTGACAACTATTTGCTAAAAATTTGAGCTTGGGCAAAACTTAAGTCGTACCATGCACCAGAGTGGTGCAAAAATAAGCTATTACGGCGAAACCTGCTCTTACTGCAGATGCGGGTCAGTGTCGTCGCTGAGCAACTCATCAAGGGGTTGGCTCGCGGCGCTGCGGGCCAGACGGTCACACTCTTCATTGTCAGCGTGCCCGGCATGGCCTTTGACCCAATGCCAATGGATATCGTGAGCGGCAGTCAGCTTATCTAAAGCCTGCCACAGTTCAATATTTTTGACCGCTGTCCCTTGAGCAGTGCGCCAATTGCGGCGCTTCCACCCGGCAAGCCACGACTCAATACCTTGTTTGACGTATTGACTGTCGGTGGTGAGCTGAATGAGACAGGATTCAGTTAGACAACGCAGGGCTGCGATTACCGCAAGCAATTCCATGCGATTATTGGTGGTGTGACGATAGCCGCAAGAAAGCTTTTTCTCATAGCTCTTGTAGCGCATGACCACGCCATAGCCTCCAGGGCCAGGGTTGCCAAGGCAGGAGCCATCGGTGTAAACGAAAACCTCTTTCTTGGGAGCCATATCATTCCTAACGCTAGCGCCGTAACCGTTTACGGCAATACACCGTCTACGGCATCGTACCGTTCACGGCAACTTGCCCTGACGGTAACGTCACAAGTCCTATCGAACCCATAACTATTTTAACGACCGCCCGGAGCTGCAACTTTAGGGTATGTCTTACCAAAAAGCGCATATCTGTGCGGTTTATCCCGTCAATTATAGCAATAATTTCGCCGCGCCTGGTGCCAGTTGCAAGGAAATCTCAATTCCATGGTTCGGAAATCTCAGCGCCCTTGCCGAGAAATCTCAGCACCCTTGCCAAGAAATCTCAGCGCCCTTGCCGAGAAATCTCACCGGCGGCCCTCATTATATCAAATATCATTTTTAAACCCAAGCCAACTTGTCTGACAACATCCACAGCCCGCATCTGACCATTAATATCATTTTACGCCACACAGCCCGACGCCACTGCTTGGGATCCAGGGAAGTTTGGTATTATGAGGGCAATGCTAACCAAGATGGAGGGGCCGGGATGAAACGCCAAGTTGCGCTCGATACGGAAACGACAGGCCGTGCCAATGACGGTACGACCACCGGAGATCACCGTATCATTGAAATTGGCTGTGTCGAGATGGTGGATCGCAAACTCACGGGCCGTGAGCTGCAAATCTACCTCGACCCGGAACGCCCAGTTGATCCCGAAGCCACCCGCGTCCACGGTATGACCTGGGATATGTTAAAAGGCAAGCCGCGCTTTCGCGATATCGCGCCCGCCTTTATCGACTTTATCCGAGGCTCGGAGCTGCTCATTCACAACGCCAAGTTCGATACCGCGTTCATGGATCGCGAATTTGCCCTAATGGGGCTGCATGAGCGCACCACCGATATCGCTACGGTCACCGACACCGTAGCCTTAGCGCTCAAGCTCTTACCGGGCCACCAAGTCAACCTCGACAACCTCTGTAATATGATGGGAGTGAGCAATAAGCACCGTACCAAGCACGGCGCTTTGCTCGACGCCCAGCTCTTAGCTGAGGTCTATCTAGCGATGACCGGCGGTCAGCGCGCCTTTGATCTGACCGTTGAGAGCGCCTTAAGCGAAGGCCCTGCCTGGCAGCGCCCGCAAGGCTTTAAGCTGCCGGTGATGGGCGTGGAAACAGCGCGCCATGCCATGCATGTCCACACCATGGTGGGACTGGCCCAAGGCGTCAAATTCAAGAGCGAAGGCGAAACCACGATGGCCGGCAGCGCCTGGGGCCCTGAGTACGACATGCCGTATTTAGAAAAGGGCAAGGAAGAGGATAAAAAGGCCTACAAAGCACGCTTGAAAGCGCAGCATGACGAGCAGCTAGCTAAGCTGTTATCAGCCCCAGAGCAAGAAGCCTTAGCGCAAGCACTCGCCGCCGATGCTGCAGCCTATAAAGAATGGGAAGATCGCGTCTTAGGCCGTGCCCCGAAATAAAACCAACTAAGCCAAAACCAATCAACAAGCACACCCAAACCCCCAAGGAGATGCCCATGGCACAGCTGAACTTTAACGTAATGGACGATTTAATCGAGTCCCGCCGCACCTTTGATAATTTCATTGCCGCCCCTCAGACCCGCGAGGTAATCGAAGAGGCGATCAATATCATGGCCGATTCGATCAAGAACGGCGGTCAAGTGATCTCTGCCGGTAACGGCGGCAGTATGTGCGACGCGATGCACTTTGCTGAGGAGTTAACCGGACGCTACCGTTTAAACCGCCCATCGCTGCCTGCCGTCTCGATCTGCGATCCGTGCCACATCACCTGCGTGGGTAATGACTACGGCTTTGACTTCGTCTTCTCGCGCTTCTTAGAGGGCGTGGGCAAGAAGGGCGATGTGTTCTTAGGCATCTCGACCTCCGGCAACTCGCGCAACATTATCGAGGCCTGCCGCGTGTGCAAGGAGCGCCAGATGAAGAGCATTTGCCTCTTAGGCAAGGATGGCGGCAAGTTAAAGTCCATGTGCGACCTGCCGATCATCGTGCCGCACGAGGGCTTTGCCGACCGCATCCAGGAAGTGCACACCACGATCATCCACATCTTTATTCGCGGCTTAGAGGCCTTGCTCACCGCCGAGCAAATGGGCCAGGCCCACTAACTAAGGCTGCTGCATCCCACTAGCGGTCTAACTTACGGCCTACGCAGCCTGTCTTTAGCAGGCACATAGCCTCTCAGCTTAGGGCCAGCCCCAGCGCGGCACTTAGGTTTAGGGCCAGCCCCAGCGCGGCACTTAGGTGCGCGCTGGGGTTTTGCTGTTAGCATCACGGTGTAAACGCTTCCATTTTGAGAATTGCCTCTCAAATTGCGAGTTAGCTCAATAGCGGCCCCGTTCAAGTTTGCTATGATCTTTTGCGGGATAGATGATCGCACTGCGATCACAATGGTTTGCCATTAATTAGGGAGTTGCGCGCACCTAAGCCCTGACTTGAGCTAAGCTCTGACTTAATCTAAGCATTGGCTTGTTCTAAGCCCTGACTTAAGGCCGCGCGATTAGTACGCGATGAAATTAAAGTCCACTTTTGCTGCCTTAGTTGGCGGCGCAATGTTAATGGGTGCTACTGCTGCTTCGGCCAATACTGAGCTTAAGGTTTGGTGCTGGGATGATAACTTCAACGTACCAGCTGCCAAAATGGCCGCTGAGCGCTATCAAGCCAAGCACCCTGATGTCACCATCAAGGTTGAGTCTTTAGGTCAAGCTGACATTATTCAGAAGCTCAACGCCTCGCTGGGCGCTAACAATGTACGCAGCCTGCCAGACATTGTCTTAATAGAGGACTACCGCGTTCAGAATTTCTTAACCGGCTATCCAGACTTCTTAAAGGAAGTCGGTGACAAGATCGACACCAAGAACACCTTCGTTGACTACAAGGTTGCCGCTTCGAGCTTAAAGGGCAAGAGCTACGGTATTCCTTTTGACTCGGGCGTTACCGCTACCTTCATTCGCATAGACCTCTTTGAAAAGGCCGGTTACACCATGGATGATTTCAAGGACATCACTTGGGATCAATTCATCGAGATGGGCAAGAAGGTCAAGGAGACCACCGGTGCTTACCTGATGGGCTATGACCCAAGCGACTTAGGCGTACTGCGCGTTATGATGCAATCGGCTGGCGCTTGGTACACCAACGAAGATGGCACCAAGGTCACGGTTGAAGACAATGACGCCTTAAAGGAGGCGATGCTGATCTTCAAGAAGATGCAGGATGCCGATATCGTCACCTACTACAACGGCTGGAACCAGATGTTAGCCACCTTCCAGACCGGCCAAGTTGCTGCGGTCATCCAGGGCTGCTGGGTCACCCCATCGATCGAGGCCAACAAGGATCAGGCTGGCAAGTGGCGTGTCGTACCATTACCTAAGCTCTCGACCGTCAAGAACGCCACCCACTACTCGAACTTAGGTGGTTCGCAATGGTACGTCAACGGCTACTCGGCTCACACTGATGTCGCCACTGACTTCTTAAAGGAAACCTTTGCCTCTGACACCAATCTGTTAAACGAGTTAGTCACCAAGATCTCGCTGGTTAACTCCTTAAAGGACACCACCAAGATCTCCAACTACAACGTCACCAACGACTTCTTCGGGGGCCAAAAGATTTACACCGAGTTTGCTAACTGGAACAAGCAAATTCCAGCTATCAGCTATGGTCCACACACCTACGCTATTGAGAGCATCACCACTGAGGCTCTCCAGCGCGTCTTAGGCGGTGAGGACATCGACGACGTCTTAAAGGACGCTCAGATCAACGCTGAGATGCAAATCGGCCTCTAAACCGTCTCTTCTGAGAAAATAGCCCGCCCCTCTCAAGCGGGCCCCAAGCCTCAAGGCCTCCGGCCTTGGGGCTTTATCTTGTGAAAAGAGCCCAGGCCTTAAGGGCTGGGCGCTGCGGTCGGTTCACTCTTACCTGCCGCACCATTACCCGCCACATTTTGCGCGGCCTCATTATGCGCAGCCTCATTCCGCGCAGCTTCACTCTGCGCGGCCCCACTCTGCGTAGTCTCATTCTGCGCAGGCTCATTCTGTGCAGCTTCACTCTGCATAGTCTCATTCTGAGTGGCCTCACTCTGCGCAGCCTCATTCTGAGTGGTCGCATCCGCCGCCGCGCTCTGACGCTTGCCGCTGCGCAGCACCAGCTCAATGCCCCCGCCGCTTAGCTTAACCTCGTCATAGCCCTTGAACACGGCCACAATCAAAGCCACGCCAATGGCGGAAATAGCGGCAATCGCCGATGCAGTCAAAGCCGCGCCCACCGTACCCATCACGGTGCCCGCCGCCCCTAAGGACACACCGCCGGTAAAGGGTGCAAACAGCGCCGCGCCACTTAGCACCAAAGCCAGGGTATTGAGCGAGGACGCGCTTAGGTTGCGCAGCCCCTTGAACGAAGCGGAAATCTTGGAAGCAAGTTCACCCTTGACCACAATGCGCCGCGCCTTACGGCGCGTGGCGGCCTCAAGCTCATCCTTGGTGTAAACCACCACCGGATAGATCATCTCAGAGCGCTTGTCTGAGGGCGCCTCGCGCCCCAAATCCCGCTGCAAACGGGACTTACTGAGCTGCGCACTCGCCGCCTTAGTTGCGCGCTCGGGGCGCCGCCGTCGGGCCAATCTTTTGGGCATCTTCATCTAAAACCGGCGCGGATACCCCCGAGGTAACTCGGGGGAGGAAGCGCCGCCTCATGTTCTCAGTTCGGTTAAATAGCTTTTGCGCTTTTTCAATCTTGCGTGATTCAACCAAGGTTAGTTGGTGAAAAACGCATTATCCTTCTTGCTTGAAAGTTTGATGGGAGA
>CALXXU010000134.1 GCA_944392765.1 uncultured Anaerobiospirillum sp. | reverse complement strand
CCCATTAAAGCGCGATCGCCGCAGCCGCAACTGCTTGCCTTTGACGTCTTTGCCTACCCAGTCAACCAAGAAGGTGTAGGCAGCATCATCTTAGACACGATGGAGCAAGGCGTGCCCATCATCGCCTCGGCGGTCGACGGCATTCCTGACCTCATCAAAAACGGCGTCAATGGCTTTTTAATCAAGCCAGGCGATGCCAAGAGCCTCGCGCACTACATTCTCCAATTAAAGCGCGATCGCGGCACCCGCAACTCCTTGGTGCAAAACGCCTATGCCGAAGTTGAAAACCACGGCTCATCAGCCATGGCAGCTTCCTACTACCGCCTCTACACCGCAATCATCAACGGCGAGTACAACAAAAAGGAAGCATAAGCGCAAACGCCGCCTGCCCTGAACCGGCCACCGCTTCAGAGCGCAGATCAGCTCAAACAGCCCCCGCCCTGCGCTGTCCCCGCTCAGGGCGCAGCTACAAGGCACTGCCTTGATGGGCGCGCTAAGAGCGGCATTGAGCGGCCGCAGGGCGCTCTTGCGGCGGCGCCCGCTCCGTGCTTAAGCACGCTACGCCCCTAGGGGGCGGGCTTTGCTATAATGGCACGCGAGGCCTAGCACTCTGGGCCATGCTTTGTGTTTTGTTTCGTTTGGAAGGTACCATTAAGATGGCTGACACTATTTTCACCAAGATTATCAATCACGAAATCCCATCAGAGATCGTCTATCACGATGATCTGGTCACCGCCTTTAAGGACATCGCCCCTAAGGCTGAGCACCACATCTTAATCGTTACCAACAAGCCTATCCCTTCGGTCTCAGACGTCGAGCCAGAGGACGAGGTTATGTTAGGCCACCTCTTTATCGTCGCTAAGAAGATCGCTACCGACTTAGGCGTTAAGGATTCGGGCTACCGCTTAATCGTTAACTGCGGTCCAGATGGCGGCCAAGAGGTTCCTCACATCCACATGCACTTATTAGCAGGTGGCAAGTTAGGCGGCTTAGGCTTCCCTCAGAAGTAAAGGCTAAATAGCCTCAGCTGAAAAGGCGTGATGCCTCCAGCTAACAAGGCTCAGAGCCTGCCCAAGCTGTGAGCCTACAGCGGTTAGGCTGTGAACCTAGAGCGGTTAGGCTTTTAGCCTACAGCAGTTAGGTTTTGAGCCTACAGCGGTATCGGCTTGGTGCCGATTGCTTTGCGTTTGTTTTGAGTTGCGGTCAAAGAGTTTCGTATGGCTAAGGTAATCGTTACTGCGCTTGCGTTAAGCGCGCTACTTGCCACAGGTTGCCAAACCTTAGGTTTCACGTCCTCATCAGAGGCTCCGGCCACACCTAGTGCCAAGCCACCTAAGGTCGCTCCGGCTCAACCGACTCAAAGCAAGCCTCAGTATGAGCACGCCCCTGATACCACGGGCGCTGAGGTGCTCACCACCAAGCACGCAGGTGCGGGCCTTTCGGCCGATGAGTACCAAGGTAGTCTCATTACTGATGCCTCAGGTCCGATCTCGATGGAGACTGACCCAAACGCTGTCCGCTCGGGCGTGGCCTTGAGCAGCAATTTAGAGCCAGCTCCAGGCACGATCAACGCGCAATTGGGCGCAGCCGATCCTTATAGCTCGGTCACCGAGATTGGTCCTGATTATGGCAATGTCTTAAATGGTGCGGTTAGCGCTGAAGGCGCCAACAATCGCTCGGGCCTGTCCCATCAGGCCGCACCGGTCGGGGCAGCAGCTCCTAATTATGAGCAGATCAACGTCACCCCGGTGCTGAGCGTCAATGAAGCTCGTGGTCTTGATGACGGCTCTTGCTCGATGACCTTGCACTATGAGGCCTCAGGCTTAGCTCGTAGCTTAATTGCTGAGCTCGCTGGACGGCTGCGCTCCGAGCAAGGCAAGATCTTCGTGGGCCCGACCATTATCGATCGCGAGTACGAAGACTGCGTTTCGGATTTATCGAGCGCCATTCAAGACGGCTTAGTGGGTAATGCCTCCTTTGAGGTGGTGCCTGCTACCACTAACCTCAATAACATCATTGCGCAAAACATTGGCTCTGCGACCATTTTACCTTCCATGATCCACCAATGCCGCGCTGCTGATATCCCATACTTAGTCGTTTCGCAGATTCGCAAAACGGGTGATAAGGCGGCGTTGACTTTGCGCATTATCCGCACCTCCGACGGTATCACCTTAAATCAGGTTTACCGCCGTTTGTCGCAATAGCAGCTACGCGCGTAGCGCTAGATTGCGCTATCTGTGCTATCGCTTTGTAACTTTGTCCCTGCCCGTGGCCGTGAGGTCGTCACCGCCTTGTGAGCAGGCTTGCTCCCTCCCGCTTGTGTCGGCTGGGAGCTTTTCGTTTTTTATTTGCTTTCATGATTGCTCTCCAAGATATAACCATCATGCGCGGCACCAAAGTACTGATTGAAGGTGCTAGCGCTACCATCTTGCAAGGCCAAAAGGTCGGCATCATTGGCCGCAATGGCTGCGGCAAGTCCACGCTCTTTGCCGCGATCCAAGGCGAGCTGGTTCCAGATTTAGGCACGATCGGTATCCCTAAGAACCTCAAAATCGCCACTGTGGCGCAAAAAACTCCGGCCCTGCCTACTCCGGCCATTGAATACGTAATGCAAGGCGATAAGACGGTCAGCTCCTTGCTAAGTCGCCGTGATGCCGCTTATGCCGCCAATGACGGCGAAAAGATTGCGTTGATCGAAGATGAGCTTGGGCTGGCCGGTTTTTGGACCTTAAAGGCCCGCGCTGGCTCCTTGCTCTTTGGTCTAGGCTTTGGTCCTGATGAGCTCGAGAAGCCGATTGCTGAGTTCTCAGGTGGTTGGCGTATGCGTCTTAATTTAGCGCAGGCTCTGATTTATCAATCAGACCTCTTGCTGTTAGACGAGCCAACCAATCACTTAGACTTAGACACGGTCTTGTTCTTACAGAACTTCCTTAAGAACTATGAGGGCACCCTGCTCTGTATTTCGCACGATCGTGATTTCTTAGATAGCTTTGCCGACCACATTCTGCACTTTGAAGAGCATAAGGTCGTGCTCTATCCAGGCAATTACTCCGCTTACGAAAAGATTAGAGCTGAGCGCATTCGAGCCCAAAAGGCCGCGCGCAAGAAGGAAGAGGCGATCTTGGCTCATATGCAGAGCTTTGTGGAGCGCTTCCGCTATAAGTCCTCTAAAGCCAAGCAAGCCCAGTCCTTACTCAAGGCGATCGACCGCATGCAGCTTACAGCTGTAACCCAAGAAGAATCGCCGTTCTCCTTTAGCTTCCCAGAGCCTGAGCGCACCCCACAAGTGATCGCTTCCTTAAAGGAGCTCGATGCAGGCTATCAGGTCAGCAGTGCTGACTTAGTGGACAGTGATGGCCCCATGGCGCACCACGCAGGCACCGGGCCTGAGGTCGTGCTCAAAAAGGTCAACTTAGAGCTCTTAAGCGGCGATCGCATCGCGCTTTTGGGTAAGAATGGTCAAGGTAAGTCGACCTTGATTAAGACCTTGGTAGGCGATCTGGCACCACTGTCAGGCGAGGTAGTCGTCGGCAAGGGCATCAAGATTGGCTACTTTGCCCAGCATGAGCTTGAGTCCTTAAACGAAGACCAAGACGCGATGTGGCATCTCTACCGCATCAATCCGGACGCCAAAGAAAAGGACTTACGTACCTTCTTAGGCTCCTTTGCCTTTAGCGGCGATAAGGTCTTCGATAAGGTCGGCACGATGTCCGGTGGCGAGCAGGCGCGCCTGGCTTTAGCCCTGATTGCCTATCAAAAGCCGAATTTACTGCTGTTAGACGAGCCAACCAACCACTTAGACTTAGAGATGCGTGAGGCCTTGAGCGTGGCGCTCGCGAGCTACTCAGGTGCCCTAGTTCTGGTCTCGCACGATCGCCACTTAGTGGAAGCCATTGCCGATAAGCTCTGGCTGGTCGACTCGGGCAAGGTCAGTGAGTTTGCAGGTGACCTCAACGATTACCAAGAGTACCTCTTGCGCAAGGCTCGTGAGTTCCGTGAAGCCCAGCAAGCAGCCGCCGCCGAAGCTCAAGGCAAAGTGATGGGCGCTCCATCGCAGAGCGTATCGTCCTACAAGACCAAGGAGCAAAAGCAGCTTGAAGCGCAAAAGCGCGCGGCGCTGCGCCCGCTCAAGCTGAAAATTGAAGCCAACGAAAAGAAGATGGCCAGCATCGAAAAGCGCCTGGCCACGATCGATGAGCGGATGGCCGACTCCAGCCTCTATGAGGACAGCAATAAGGGTGAACTAGAAAAGCTCATCTTAGAGCGCGCCGAGCTCAATAATGACAAGGAGACGCTCGAAGAGGAGTGGCTCATGCTCAACGATGAGCTCGAAGCGGCCCAGGGCCAATAACTTTTTGCAAGGAGAGCCCCATGCTCAGTTATCGCCACGGCTTTCACGCCGGTAACCATGCCGACGTCTTAAAGCACATGACGCTGTGTTTGATCTTGCGCGCTCTGAACGCCAAGGATAAGCCCTACACCATTATCGACACTCACTCGGGCGCGGGCCTGTATGACTTAAGCTCCGGCTTTGCCCGTAAAACCGACGAGGCGCAAACCGGCTGGTTTAAGATCGCGGATAACGCTCGTCTGCAAGAGCTCGTCCCTGAGTACTATCAAGTGTGCGCCGCCGCCCACAAGGTGCCCGATGCCGCACCCAATATGTACCCAGGCTCGCCATTTTTTGAGTATGAGTTAAGCCGACTTCAGGACACGATCTTCGTCAATGACGCGCACCCAGCAGAGTTCGAGAGCTTGCTTGCGATCTTCAAGCGCACCCGCAATGTGCGCGTGGAGCTACGCACCTGCGATAAGACTATTGCTGCTCTGCTCCCACCGTTAAAAAAGCGTGGACTCATCTTTATCGACCCGCCTTACGAGGACGAAAAGGAGTACCGCCAAACGGTCGATGCGGTCAAGAAGGGCCTGCAGCGCTTTGAGCAAGGCATCTACGTCATTTGGTATCCGGTGCTAGCGCGCCTCAAGGATCACTCGCGCAACTTAGTTCAAGCAGTACGCCGCTTAAACCGCCCGCTGTTGCAGGTCGAGTTGTGCGTCGAGGCCCAAGCTGAGGACTTTGGTATGTGCGGCTCGGGCATGCTGGTGGTCAACTACCCGTACAAGCTCGAAGAGCAGTTAGAGCCAATCGTCGATGAGCTTTATCACCAGCTGTGCGATCCTGAGCAAGGCAGCGCCAAGCTCGAAATCCTCAACGAGAAAGCCTAGCGCCCGCTCAAGCCTAGCGCCCGCTCAAGCGTAGCGCCCGCTCAAGCCTAGCGCCCGCTCAAGCCTAGCGCCCGCTCAAGCCTAGCGCCCGCTCAAGCATAGTGCCCGCTCAGGCTTGGCCCGTTACGCTCAGGCATAGCGCTGGCAGGTGCCGACCTATCCCGCACCAGCCAGAGCAGCGCCCGCACCCCGCCACATAACGCCGGGAGCACCATGCAAGGCCGGAAGCGCTCCGCGCCAGCAACGCCAGGATGCGCCCGGCTGCATGTGAGAGCGTCGCAAGTGCCGCTAGGATCACAGCTTAGCGTGCTTGTCGTGGCGCTTGTTGCGACAACGTGGCACAATGTCGGCGCTGTGTTCGGGCACGCCAACACTACCGTTTTTAGAAAGGGGGATTACGATGTACTTAGCTTCGCCACAACGCTATAGCTCGATGCAATACCACCGTTTGGGTAATTCGGGCCTTAAGTTACCAGCGGTGAGCTTGGGTCTGTGGCATAACTTTGGCCACCAGAACAGCCAAGAGAATATGATTGAGATCCTGACTCAATCGTTTGATGCAGGCATCACCCACTTTGACCTGGCCAATAACTACGGTCCTGAGCCAGGGGCAGCGGAGAGCAACTTTGGCTATCTCATGGCCCGCCTCTTCAAGCCATATCGCGATGAGCTCATCATCTCGACCAAGGCTGGATACACCATGTGGGACGGCCCTTATGGCGACTTTGGCTCGCGTAAGTATCTGCTCGCGTCCTTAGACCAAAGCTTAAAGCGCATGGGCCTTGAGTACGTTGATATCTTCTACTCCCATCGCATGGATCCTGAGACCGATTTAGAGGAAACCATGGGCGCGCTGGCCTCGGCCGTCCAGCAAGGTAAGGCTCTCTATGCCGGTATCTCCAACTACGATGGGCCGACCTTAGAGCGTGCTACCGCCATTTTGCGCGAGCTGCACACCCCATTTGTTATCAACCAGAACCGCTACTCGATCTTCGATCGCACCATTGAGCACAATGGCCTCAAGGCTAAGGCCCAAGAGCTCAAGAAGGGTATTATCGCCTTCTCGCCTCTAGCCCAAGGCCTGCTCACCGACCGCTACTTAAACGGCATTGCCGCTGATAGCCGCGTCAAGCACGATGGTCGCTTCTTACATGAGTCTGATGTCGCCAAGTACCACGATGCCGTGGTCAAGCTCCACGAGATTGCTCAGGCTCGTGGCCAAAGCTTAGCCCAGATGGCCTTAGCTTGGATCTTACGCGACGGCGCGGTCGCCTCAGTCTTAATCGGTGCCTCCAAGGCCGCCCAAGTGCACGATTGCATCAAGGCCTTAGCCAACACCAAGTTCACGGAAGAAGAGCTCAAGGCGATCGACGCCGCCTGCCACGGCGTGGTCGCAGGCCTCTAGCACAAGTGGAGTCCGAGGGCCGCGCGGTCAGCAAGGCTCAAAGAAAAGGCGCGATTAACGCGCCTTTTTCTTTATTGGGCCTGCAAATAGGCTGGAACCGTGACTCCAGTTAAATCAGAGCTTTCGTGGACGATCGGCTCGAGCGGTACATCAATCTGACCTAAAAGCTCCAAACGCCACGATTGCTGCAAGAGCGGAGTTTCGCCTAAGGCCTTAGCGCGGAAGTAGTCGTTAAAGAGCTGCTTTTTGAGCAGTATCTCAGAGCGAATCCCACTTGAGGCCATGCGGGTGCCCACGGTATGACGCAGCTGGTTGAAGTTCTCTTTCATCTCGCACTGGTGGCTATAGTAGTCCAAAGGCATAGTCAGGCCGTCATAGCGCGGAGCCACCCGCGCGGCATTGAGCCAGGCCAAAATCTTATCGCCATAGACGCGCACCGTACCACTTTTCACGCCTTGATGCTCGAGCTCCCGCTTAGAGCGCGGTAAGTAACGGGCCAGCTTCCACATTGCCTTGGTGGTGATCACGCGATTTAAGGCCTCGTTATCAAGCTGGGCTTGAATCATACGATCGCGTGCTAAGTAATAAAGGGTATTGAGCTCTTTATCGTTGAGCATGCCTGCTGCCGGAATGGAGAGGTAAGCTTCCTCGGGGTTAGGCTCAACGTCGTAGCTGTGGACGATATAGTCCATTTCCGCGCAGAAATAGCGCATATTGGTCGGGGTGATGAGCGCCTCAAGCTTGTGATAGAGCGGCTCTAAGTACTCGACGTCTAAGGCCGAGTAGATGAGCTGATCATTGCTCAAAGGACGGGCCAGCCAATTAGAGAGGGTGCAGGCTTTAGCGAGGTTGACCCCCAAGAACTCTTGGAGCGCAAAGTTAAGGCCGCGCCCGTAGCTGTGGCCGCAGAAAGCGAGCATCAGCTGCAAGTCGTAGAAGTGCTTGGGCAAAGTGCGATCGCAATTGATGCGGCGCGCCTCGTGGGCCAGTAGCTCAATATCCTCGGAGCTGGCAAAGGCTAAGACCTTAGCCTTAGTGTGGCACAGCGCCTCAATGATCGGCTGCACCTCACCCTCGAGCATCCAGACATCAACCAGATAGTTGACTTGGCGGATCGCCAGCTGCATCAAAGCAAATTGCGGATAATAGCAGGTAACCCGCATAAACTCGGTGTCAAGACCGATGCACTCTTCTGGGCCTAGTTCCTGCAATAAGGTGCACAGCAGGGTGACGCCCTCAGCTTCATCAATGTACTCATACTCTACATCATCAGGAAATGAGTTAACGTCAAGAGCGTCCATATCACCCCACATAAAATCTAAGGCTCAGCGCAGGCATCCTGCCGACCAGGGCGCCAGGCCCCTCCTGCGGAACAAAGCCGCACCATAATAAGCTATGGTAACACATCGCGATCACTGCTAAACTGCCCTCAGAACTTATTATTTAGAACCAGCTATAAAGGCTAAAGATTCATGAGGCGAAGTCATGCCAGTACTAAGCTCCAGGCCCATCCTGACCATCTATGCCGGGCCCAATGGCTCAGACAAAACCACCAGCTGTCAACTACCCCGGTCTTACGACCGGGGCTTGAGCAATCAAGCCCAGGTTGACTAGCCTCAGTCCATCTATGGTGGACTACGTTGGTTGGGAATATATAGGCACCGCAGGATGTTAATCCTAGTCTTGCGCACTGCGGTTCGTG
>CALXXU010000133.1 GCA_944392765.1 uncultured Anaerobiospirillum sp. | reverse complement strand
TTATAAGGAAGGTGGTTTTACACATGCCAGTCATCAGAGTACGTGAGAATGAGCCATTCGATGTAGCCTTACGCCGTTTCAAGCGTTCCTGCGAGAAGGCCGGTATCTTAGCCGACGTTAGAGCTCGTGAGTTCTACGAGAAGCCAACTACTGTTCGTAAGCGCGCTAAGGCCTCTGCAATCAAGCGTCACGCTAAGAAGTTAGCCCGTGAGAATGCACGTCGTACTAGACTCTACTAGTCTTACGTTGTCATTTCGACTGAGCTGTGTTAGACAGGTTCTAAGCTTTGCTTAGGACTGCCTAAAAGCTACTAAGAGAGCGAATTTCCGCAAGGAAGTTCGCTTTCTTTGTTTCTGGGCGTCCTCTTGCTCTTCTGGTAGAGCGCCCTGAGGTTCACTCCTCTGCCGCTTTGCTCCCAGGCTCTGCCCACTTCTTCTCTGGCCACTTCTTGTCAGGCTTCTTCTTGGCCCCATTCTTCTCCTTGAGCCCAGCCCTTTTTTGGTTTTCAGCTTGCTCTGGGGCGTTTGGCTCCTGGGCTTTAGTTCCTCTCTTGTGCCCCGTGACGTCACTTTTTTTTTTTTGAGCGCTGTTTTCTGTGTTTGGGGCGCAGCATAGCTCTGCAATTTGGGGTGCCGTTATTTTGAGCGTGGTCACGTTGATGCTGGGGCGCGGTCGTCGTTTGGGGCCAGGAAGTTTTGGTATCCAACCGCGATTTTGTGCGCCTTGTCACTATTTTGTGATGAAATTGTCAGTCCTGTGTTGGAACTAGGATTATAGACTAATATGCTGCAAAGCGTGCTGTCACGGGCATAATCACTCTTTAGGTTGGAGCTAGCATTGATTGTGCTGGGCATAATCCACATTTTTAGTGATGTACAATTAACCATCACGTGCCGTTAAATAGGTATATGCAAGTGCCAGGTGCACGTAATTTGCAAGCAGTATCAATCCAGGAGAGGAACGAAGGTGCTTGGGCTTGGGCCCTGCTGCTATTGCTCCTTGTCTAGAAATTAAGGAGAGGGCCTATGCCGTCGATTGCCGCCAAAATCGTTAACCAAGTTTCGAAGGCGATTAACGCCAAACCTGCCGAAGAAGAGGCTCGTAAGGAGCCGTACTTTGGTCACGACCGTCGTGCCTTGACCTTTGACTTCTACGGTACTTTGCTCAACTACCAGCTCATCCCTCACTTTGTGGGCCAAGTGGGCCGTGAGAACAATATCAATCCTGAGCTCACCGAGCGTTTCTTTGCCATGTACTTAGAGCGCATGATGTATGCGCTGAGCTACATGTCCTATCGTGACGTGCTCGAAAACGCTATGAAGTACCTCGACATGGAGTTCAACACCAAGGTGTTCTCGGCCAATGTCGATGAGCTCTACCTCTTGCACTATGACATCAAGCCGCACCCTGATGTGCTCCCAGCCTTACATAACTTAAAGGATAAGGGCTACGAGCTCTATCTGATGGCCAATAGCAGCTTGTCCTTAGTCGAGAAGCAGTTTGAGCACTTAGATGGACTGTTCAACGATAAGAACATCATCGTCGCCGATGAGGTGCGCTGCTATAAGCCTCACCTTGAGTTCTTTAAGGCAGCGGTCGATAAGTTTAAGCTCAGAACGGCCGACCACTTCCACGTCTCAGCCGACTACTTCCAAGACATTATTCCGGCCACGCGTCTGCACTGGCTGACCGCCTACGTCAATCGCTCTAAGACCGGTGTCTTTAAGGGCATGGAGCCAAGTGGCATTGTCACCAACCTCTCCGAGCTCGAAGAGGGCATGATCAACGCCAAGAAGCGCATCGAGGAAGAAGAGCGCGCTGCCCGTGAACGCGAGCTGGCCGCTAAAAAGAGCGAGTCTGACGCTCAGCTTGCTGCGGCACGCCAAGCTGAGGCCGAAAAGGCCGCGCAAGAGGCCGCGCGCAAGAAGGCCATGGAGCAACAGCAGCAAATGCAAGCGCAGCAAGCACAACAGCAACAGCAAATGCTGCGTGAGCGTCAACGGCTGCAAGCCATGGGCATGGGCGATATGATCGATGATACGATCGACTTTGGTGGCACTAACCAATACTTTGTGCCGCAAAACCAAGAAGATCGCATCTTGGTCGAGAAGATGCGCAATATGAACCCAAATAAGGCGCGCGCCTTGGCTAAAGCCCGTGAGCGTGCTTTACGTAATCGCTTCTAAACCTGCAAGCGCTGCTCAACTGGGGCAGCTTAACTAAGCGCTGCTCAACTGGGGCAGCTTAACTAAGCGCTGCTCAACTGAGAGCAGCTTAACTTAGCGCTGCTCAACCAAGCGTTATCTCTTGTAGCTTTGCTTTGAGAACGCGACCAACGTCGGCGTTCCCTTCAATCAGGCCCGCATTAGCGGGCCTTGTCATTAGGGGCGCGATCTAGCTCTAACTTAGATTGGAGCACTTGGGCTATAATCAGGGCGCTCCTAAGGCAAGTGTCTTGCTTAGTGATAGGCGCTTGGATCCTGGCTTCAAGTAAGGATACCAGCGGAGCGTGCTGCCGATGCATTGGCGGCTTGGTTTGGTAGAGGATGCCCATGTATTTAGAGCACTTTGGTCTGAGTGATTACCCTTTTGACGGCTTGCCCGATCACCGCTTCTATTATGTCGGTGGGGCCCAGCATCAGTCACTGGGCCTTTTGATGTCGGCCCTGTCGCGCTCAGGCTCGATTTGTGTGCTCTCAGGTTCATCGGGGGCCGGTAAGACCACCTTAGTGCGCATGTTGATGCGCTCGCTGCCTAAGAGCATGCGCATTATCACTATTGATGATCCGCGCACTGACCCCCACATGCTCCTTGCCACTATCTTGCGGGCTTCGGGTGTGGTGGCGACCTCGCTTGAATCCATTGCCGATCTGACCTTAAAGCTGCGTCAGATGCTGGAGCACTCGATTGCGCAAGGCGTTATCACCACCGTGATTTGCGATGAGGCTCAAGGCCTGTCCGATGATGTCTTAGAGCAGATTCGCTTTATCTTCAATATCGAAGGTGAAGCGGGCAAGATGATTAACTTCTTGCTCGTGGGCCAAAATGAGCTGATTGCGCATCTGGATAAGCCTGAGCACGAGATGCTCAAAAACCGCATCAAGATCTTTGCCCAGCTGCCGCCGCTCAAGCAAGAGGAAGTAACCGGTTACTTGTCCTATCGTTTGCAGCAAGTGGGCTGCAACGAGCCTCTCTTTACCCAACATGCCTTAAGTGCCATCACCAAAAAGAGCCTAGGTCTGCCGCGCGCCATCAACGCTATTGCCGATATGAGTCTGACCTTGGCGGCGCAAAAGAACAAAAACGTGGTCGATGCGGTCACGGTCAAGCGCGCCGCGCATTTGGTGCGCTTTAATAAGGTTGGCTTAAAGCAGACTGCTAAGACCTGGCTCAGGGAGCTGTGCTCGGGCTCCTTTTACGCCCGGATCGCGGTGGTCGTGGGCGCGGCCGCCTGTGCCTTTGGTGCTTTCTTTGGCGCGATCTATCTCAATGAGCATTATCATCCGGTCTTGACCATGGAAGAGGCTTTGATCTCCGATAGCGAGGTCAAGGAGCGCTACCAGAACTTAAGCTCCTATCTGTTCCAAGGCCGTCACGCCCAAAGCCGCGAGCTTTATCTCTTCAACCAAGCGATTGCTCAGGCTTACTTTAAGAGCGAAGCCTTTGCCACCTTGTTTAAGCTGCACGGCTATGCTGTGATTGAAGACAATGGCGATGGCACTATTACCGATGATGTCTTAGCTGAGGTCAAGCTGCAAAGCTTAAGTCAGAACGGCACCTTTGCCGAGGCCGTGTCCTATAACACCCCGATTGTGATTGGCCTCATTGATGACAATCTCACTCCGTTCTATGCTGTGCTCTACCAGATTAGCGATGACATCGGTCAGCTCATCATCGGCGACTATATGTTCGATGTGAAGCTTTCTTACTTGCAGGAGCGCTATCAGGGCAGCTTTACCTTGCTCTACCCATATGTCGGCGACTTAAATGACCTTAAGTCGCGCACTACCGATGTACGCAAGGCGATGCAAAAGGTATTAAGCCCATATCTGGAGAGCTATCGCCAGCTTGCCCTAGAGAGCACCAACCGCGAGGCCAATTTAGCCTTAACGCAATACGATGAGCAACAGGCCGAGGTCGAGCGCGCTCGTATTGCGGTGCGTCAAGAGCTCATCAATCAAGTCGGCACGGGTAAGTCCGATTCCGAGATCGAAGCTGAGGTCACCGCGCAGCTTGATGCCGCCTTGGCTGAAGACCCAACTTACCAGGCGGCCTTGGTTGACATGCTCGCTGCTGAGCAAAAGTCGACCGAGCTTGAGGAGCGGGCGCTGCGGATCAGATCGATTTCCCTGCTCTTAAACGATGGCTTTGAGCGTGCCTTGCAGCTCTACTTAGATGACCAAAACATCACCGAGCTTACCACCAGCGCTGTGGCCTTACTCACCTTGCGCTTCTCGGAGGGGCCACGCCTTATCAATGTGGTGCCACAACAAGTCAATGAGCCAACCGCCAATATTGGCCTTGATCTCGAGCAAATCGAAGCTCAGGCGCAAAAGAAAGCGGACGATGCCAAGCTCACCCAGGCAGGTGATGAAACTGAAGGAAAGCAAGATGAGGCTCAGCTCACCCAAGCTGTAGCTCAGCTCACTAAAGATGAGGCTCAGCTCACTCAAGCTGCCTCTGCGCTCACCCTGGTAGTAAGGGAGGGCGGCGCATGCTAACTGAAGAGGAGCGCGCCCAAGCGCTCTATGAGCTCTCCTTTAATTGGAGCAAGGCCTGCAAGCTGTTTTTTCTATGCCTCGCGTCGTGCTTATTAGGCTTGAGCGTACTTTATTGGACCTTGGACTACCAATCCAAGGAGCGCACGACCAAGCTGCAAGCGCAGTTGGTGGCGGATATGGACGCTATCGCCTCTTTTTACCATTACGAGCCTTTAGCTGACCTCTACGAGGGCGTAATGGGTTTTCGT
Organism: uncultured Anaerobiospirillum sp.; assembly: GCA_944392765.1. GTDB lineage: Bacteria > Pseudomonadota > Gammaproteobacteria > Enterobacterales > Succinivibrionaceae > Anaerobiospirillum. The sequence continues at coordinate 3,548 of CALXXU010000133.1, read as the reverse complement.
GGTAAGGTCGATTTTGACCAGGTCACGTACTTAGGCGAGCAAATGGAGCGCTACCATCACAAGGTCAAGCTCACCGAGGTCAAAGGTCAAAAGCGCGTGGTCGGCACCGGCGTTTACGAGCTGCGCTTTGTCCCAAAAAACGCAGAACCTCAAGCTGAGGTTGAAAGCAAGCAAGAGAAAGCGACCGAGTCAGCCTCCAGCTAAGCTTCAAGCTGAGCTTGCTGCTGAGCCTCGCACCGAGCTTCAAGCTGAGCATTCATGCTAGCTCCAAGCTGAGCAGGAGGCGCTTGCGCGTCAATTTTTAGAAAAGTTCAGCCTTTGCTCGCAGCTGGGATCAGATGAGCCCGATAATTTCATCACCCTGGAGGCAGCTGCTCCAAGAGCAGATATCACTTCTGAGTTTGGGGCAAAAATTCAGGCGCTATTGCAGCGGCGGGATTAACGCCCACGAAAAAGGCGCCTCAGGCGCCTTTTTAGCCCACATTGTGGGCTGGTTAGTACTGTCGTACTGGAATTATTAGTAGCGCTCGCGCTTTTGCTTGCGGGTTGGGCGCGGAATAAAGACGAAGATGACACCGGCGATGGCACCAGCCAAGGCAATGGCGGCACCTTGCATCCACCAGCGCATCTGCATGTCTAATTCCTTGGTCTCAAGGCGATCGGCATAGTCGCGATAGAGCGCGTCGAGCTCGGCGATGGTCTCATCCTTGTTGGTGATGCTAGTCTTAAGCTCGCTGTTCTCGCGCGTTAAGCGTGCCAGCTCGTCGCGGGCGCTCTTGAGCTCGCGCATGATCTCATTGTCGTAATTGTCATAGCGCGCTTGTAACTCTTTAAGCTGCGCCTTTAATTGATTGGATAAAGGCTCGCCGCAGATCTCAGGCTGTAAGGTCTCAAGCGGCATCCAGAAGGTAGCGTCGTCAACTTTAAGCTGAGCATAGCGGCCGTTTTCGGAATAGCGCAAGAAGGTCATGCGCTCGCCGATCTGGCGGGCACCGGTAATGCGATAGCCCTCGCTCGGGCCCGAGCGGGTCCAGACCTTATTCTTATCTGAAACGTAGACTGGGCCGCCGACATAGTAGCCATTGGCATCAGGCTTAGGGGCCGGAGCCTCCTGAGCGGCAGCCGCCTGCGCAGCGCCACTTACGTTTTCTTCAGCATGGACGGTCAAGCCCATAAGCAGGGCCATCAAACCCAACAGAGTGCGGGCTGCCCCCGCACGGAAAAAGGAAAAGAAGCGCACTTTAAAATTGTCCTTGGTGAGTGCTCAAAAGTGGGCCTATCTTAGCACAAACACTCTTAGCGCAAGCGTTGTTGCCAAGACTGTTGTCAAGACTGTTGCCAAGACAGTTGCCAAACGTTGCTGCCTTGGCTGTTACCATGGCCGTTGCTAAGACGGTTGCTATGGCTGTTGCTCAGAGTTGATACCAAGGCTGATGCTAAGCACTATTGCAGCGCACTTGCTTTGCTGCGCCTTTCAGGCTAATTTAGCCATATTGCCCTAACTCATAAGGAGGCTGCGATGCTGGCCATGCCTGATTATCCTTACGCTATTTTTCCTGATCCTGAGCACTTGCCGCAATTGCCCGAGAGCTTACTCTCTGACGGACGCAATTATTTGGAGCGCTTACAACAGCGCGCCAGCCCTGAGGACTTTGCCGTTTTTGCGGCGCGCCCAGAGCTCTTGTACGTGCTCAGTATGTCTGAGTTTGTGGCTAAGACTATTATCCAGTATCCCGAGGAGTGCGCTCAGCTGGTGCGCTTAGGCTTTTTAGATCAAGGCTATCTGTCCTACGATGCCACTGATGCGATCAACTCCGAAATTGTGGTGGGACTGCCTGAAGCTGAGCTCAAGCGGCGCCTGCGCGTGCTGCGCCGCACCCGCATGATGGCGCTGGCGTGGCGTGATTTGACCGGACGGGCGGATATCGAAGAGGTCTTTGTCGCCTTATCTAACCTCGCTGAAGGCATTGTCACCCACACGGTCGAAGTGGTACGCGCTGAGTTTAACGCTAGCTTCGGTAACGCTTTTGACCACCAGGGCATGGAGATGCCGCTGTTGATTTTAGGTATGGGCAAGTTAGGCGGCGGTGAGCTCAATTTCTCCTCGGACATCGATCTCATGTGCTGCTACCCTTACGACGGTGAAACTAAGGGTGGCAATCGCAATATCTCGCATCAAGAATATTTCACCAAGGTGGTTCAGCGTGTCAGCAATTTGCTCTCTGAGACCACCGCAGATTCCTTCTGCTATCGCATCGATCTGCGTTTGCGTCCTTTTGGTGATGCGGGCCCACTGGTTTCCTCCTTTGATGCGCTGTCGGTCTATTACGAAACTCAAGGTCGCACCTGGGAGCGCTATGCCTTGGTTAAGGCTAAGCTGATCGGTGATTACCACAAATGGGGCAGCTACGGCGATGAGCTCATTGAGCTTTTGCGTCCTTTTGTTTACCGGCGCTACCTCGATTACGGTGCGATTGAGTCGCTGCGCAAGCTCAAGCATATGATTGAGGCGGAAGTACGCCGCCGCAACTTGGTCGATAACTTCAAGTTGGGCTCCGGCGGCATCCGCGAAATCGAGTTCATTGCGCAGGTATTTGAGCTGATGCGCGGTGGTCGTATCCCCGAGCTGGTTGAGCGTAGCCTGCGTAAGACTTTGCGCAATATCACCAAGCTGCAGCTCTTGCCGCAAGACGTGTGCGAGCGCCTTGACGTGTGCTATATCTACCTGCGCCGCCTGGAGAATATCACCCAAGAATTGGCCGATAAGCAGACCCAAAGCCTGCCTTATAGTGAGAAAGATCAACTGCGCGTGGCGATCAGCATGGGCAAGACCTCCTTTGCTGAGCTCACCGCAGAGCTTGATCGCATCCGCGCCCAAGTACACCAGGAATTTGTCTCGGTGATGCGCGATGACACCGAAACTCAAGACGAACACAGTACCGAGAATGTTGAGCTGTGGGAGTCAACCTTAAGTGCCGCAGAGTTAGAGCATGTCTTAATTCCGCTGATGGCCAACCCCGGCCTACCTGAGAGTACGCCTGAGGTCACGGGTACCACCGCCACCAACTTTGCCGGGAGCGCTAGCGCCCCTAATGTCTCGGTCTTAGGTGGTACCGGGGGCATTGGTGGGGTCGGGGCACTGAGCCCGAGCGTGACGACGATAGTGGGGGCAGCTCCGATCGATCTGGGGATGAGTGCGGCGCAGAGCTCGGCGCCGCAAGCAAGCGAGGAGAAGAAAGAAGAGCAGGCGAGCCCCGCTTTCCACGGCGCTAACTCCAATACCAGCTCAAGCCTGCGCTCAAGCTCCTTTAGCCGCTGGCGCACGATGAAACGCGGTAGCCTTAACTTTGGCCGCAGCCATTTGATCTCGCATCCTAAGCCGGAGCCGGTTAAAAGTGAGCCGCAGCAGCCGCCCGCCCCTGTAGGAGCGACCCCAGTAGGGTCTGCATCATCCGGATCGGCTTCAGTAGGGTCGGTGGCGGCCTTTGGTGGGGCTAATGCCGGAGTCAGCACCACCGCTAAGGCCGAGGGCGCACCAGACGCACCGC
>CALXXU010000132.1 GCA_944392765.1 uncultured Anaerobiospirillum sp. | reverse complement strand
TAAGCCTCTAACACTCAGCCAAAGGTCTATTGGTACCAAAAGTGTGATCTAAAGCAGGTGAGGCAAGTTTGCCATACGAAAAAAAAGCAGGGCGGAGTCCTGCTTTGATGGCGACCGTAACGTCAGCATGTAAGCAAGCCACAGCTCACCGGTGAAAAACGAATCCGTCCAGAAATAACCATCTGCCTCAGGATAGTCCCAAGTAAAGTCATCTGGAGCCTTACCAATCATCGGGCAACGCATGCCAATCAAGGGCAAATTACGCGCGAGATTTTGGAGCAGGTCGTGCTGTAACTCAATTAATTCTTGCGACTTCATGCCGTGTCGTTCCTTATCCCTAAAACAAGCTTCAGGAGTGCTCTGCCTTGTCTCTTTCTTGGGGCTTTCCCTGAGGCTGGGTCTTGGCAACCTCATAAGCAGGCTCAACGTAAAGCGCAATTCAAGACCAATGAGCGGCTGCTTACTGCAAGCGCGCACTAAAGCGCGCAGCATCCCCCAAGAGCGGCCCGATCGCCTCAGAACAGTGAAACAAAGAAACGTTTCTCACATTCTCAGACCTATCGCAGCATTTGTCCCCAGAGTTTATACACTAATGCGATAAACAAGCATTTCCTGAAGCTCTTGTGGTGCTAAGTATAGGGAATCGCATCTGGCAAGAATGTGACTTACATCTTATTTTGAAATATTTCTTATTAAGAAACGTCTCTCAAGCATTTCCGACGTATCTAGCGCGCAAAATCATTATTTACATCACATTTTCGCGCACTACTAGGCCGTAAACGTTTACAGAAACGTTTCACTGAGCATATGATATGTCCGGTAACGTTTCTCACACTGAGCTTAGCCCCGCCTGGAGCCAGCTCAGAGTTAAAGGCAACCTTGGCTTTACTAACTGAGGCACCACTAACGTGGCAGCGGTACTACCCCCTACCAAACGGCTTGTAAACAACGCTGCGGGGCTGAAGTAACAAAAGTTCCTCCTTGTTTCAGCTGTTCCTATGCGTTAAGGTGCTCAGCAATAAGCGGCGCTGTAGTAGTCACAGTGCGCTGTGAAACGTTACTGAGGCAGGGCCATCCCCTAGGTCTCAGATGTGATGTCAGTTGGTGTTGTGTGGTGTGCGGCAACTACTGCCTGTTTTGGTTGAGGGCTGTAATTAGTTGCGGCGCGTGTTGTGAGGGTAAAAGTGCAAGACAGTCCAAAAGGCAAGATTACGATCTCCACCCTAGCCAAGATGAGCGGGGTGTCGCGCGCAACCGTCTCGCGCGTTCTCAATGACCATGCCTCGGTCAATGAAGAGGCCCGCGCTAAGGTCATGGCCGCCGTCAAACAATCCGGCTACTGCCGCTCCCTGCCGCGCAATCGTATCGCACTGCGCTTTACCCAAGTGACCATCATCAGCGATGAGCACACCCCATTTGTCGAAGGCAGCTACCTCGACATCATTTTGCGCGTGCTGCGCGATGAAGCCGAGCACTTAGGCGTAAGCTGCAACTTTGTCGGCCGCGATCTGGCCTTAGATCGCACCCGCTTAGACGAGGTTTTAAGTAAGGCCCAAGCCGTGATTATGGTGGGCAGCGATAATTTAGAGCTGCTCAACCAAGTCAAGAGCTATCAGCTCCCGACCGTGATCTTCAACGGCTCCGATCCCAAGATGGAGGTCAACTCCTTAAGTCCGGACTCGGAAAACGGCATGATGATGCTGGGCAATTACTTGATCGCGCGCGGCCACACCAAGGCCTGCATCTTAAACGCTCACATCAAGCATGCCATGCGCGAGCGCTCCTATGGTTTTGCCCACGCCTTTGACGAGGCTGGAGTGCCATTTGACCGCAGCCGCCAAATCATCGATCTCTGTGCGATCGCGCCGTTAGCTGACCCTACCGGGCAGCTCTACCAGCAATTGATGTCACGCCAAGCCGGTGTGGATTTTGGCGCGTCCAAGATGTTGCCTTACCTCATTGACCACAACTATTTTGAGGGCATGACTGCTATTGCCTGCGTCTGCGACGCCACCGCGATCAGCTTAATTAAGGCATTGCAAGCGCGCGGTATTAAGGTTCCAGAGGACGTCTCGGTCACCGGCTTTGATGATATCGTGCTCTCTTCGATGATGACCCCAGCCCTGACCACGATTCATATTGATTTCCAAAATATGGCGAAGACCGCTTTTTCCATGCTGATTCGCAGCGCCAGCGGTTCCTTCCCGATGCCGATCCGTGCCTACAGCGCGGTCACCTTAAAAGAGCGCGCTAGTGTGCGCCGATCGCGCTTGTGAATGACAAGCCGTGGCATCGCCTTGATAATGGCGCTGCTTTCCAGGCCCACCGTGATCGCCCGGCCAATCAGCTCCAAGATATAGCGCGGGTTATCAGGCTTTAAGAGGTTGATATCGTTGGGGATGTGGCTTGAGCTATCGACCGTTACCTTGTAGCGATCAATCACCCAATCAAGCGGCGACTGCTCGCCCACGATGTAATCTTGCGCTTCCAGCGGAATGTCCTTGATGGTCAAGTCGCGGTTGTAGCGCACGATGGTCTTGTCTTCGGCGGCTAGGCCCTGCTTGCCCTTGATACGCCCATAGCTGAGTTTCTCAATGCGGTAATCCATATTCTCAGCGGTGACGCCTTGGGCATAGCACATAGTGCAGCCGCTATAAGGCTTGACCTGCTCATAGCCCACGTGCAGCTGACCTAACTTGCGTCCAGCGGCCGCAAAAGCCATGAAGTCCTCACACTGAGCGACCCGTGGAATGCGCGGCCGCTCCTTGCTCAAGTTGTGGCGGTACATAGTGCGATAGTCCGCGCTGTTTAAGATGCCATAGCAGTAGTAGAAGACATCATCCGCACTGATCTCACGGCCCTTCTTGCCATAAGGTTCCCTAAAGTAGTCAACCACCTCTGGGACAATGGCGTCAACTCGCACGTAGCGCTGCGCCCACTCAGGCTCCGGCTCAATCAGGCTCATCAGGCCCGGAGCATTATCAGGCACAAGCCCTAAGTCCTGGGCCTCGGAGCGCGGCAGGTAGAGATAGCGTGGGAAGCAGTGGCTGGCAATGCGAATCGAGGCGTAATCGCACAGCTCGTCGCTCATCAGGCAGGAGAAGCGGAACTTATTGGTCTTGTCGGTGACGGCAATGACCAAGTTTTCGCAGCCCACCTCAGGGAAGATCGAGTCCATGCGATAAGTGCGCTCGAGCCACTGTGGATCGTAGTAGAGATTGGTCTTGGTGAAAGGACGGTACAGGGTCGTGCGGATAAAGCGCGGATCCATCGGCGGATAATGCTTACCCGTCTTCAGCGCCTTCTTCTTATCGAGATCCCACTTGATCTTAGTAGGATCATTGCAGCGCTCAAAGCGCTTGCCTTGGCGCTCCGCCTCTGCTTTGGCGTCCACTTGCTCATTGACCGTAGTGATGCAGCGCGTGAAGTTCTGCTCAAGCTGAGCACGGCTGGCATTGTAAGACCAGTAGTCGCGGCAGGTGAGCACGCCACAGGAGCTGTTAGTGAAGATCCCCCTCAGAACTCCCGCCCCACTTGCCTGAGCTGCGGTCTTATCAGCACCGTGAGACGCACAGCTCTTGAAGGTCGCCTTGCCGGCCAGCACCGCGCGCCGCTCGTCGACCGCGAGATCAGCATCCATCGGCAGGAAGGCGGCAAACTCCGCACAGCGTTGGTTAACCCAATCACCGTACTTATCTGGGGTAACCTCAGTTAACGGGGTGTGCGCAATGCTACCCCACTGCCGCAGCTGCTCGAGTTTAGCCTGGGTGTTGAGATAATCAGGGATCTCGCCATATAGGATGCGCGCCGGTCCCTGCCACTTAGGATTCTTAACCAAGAGCGTAATCGCCACCGTCGCCCTGCTGCCATCACCGAAGATATTAGCGCCTTGGCGCTGGCCATAATCGCCGGTGCAGCGGCGATTGCCCTTGAGGTTGAGCACATAGACGGAGCTAAACTCCTGCTCAAAGCAGCGACGCATCCCCTCACTGACCTGGTTATCGATCCAAGCGCCATTAGTGACAAAGCCAATCACGCCCTGCGGCCCGATATGATCTGAGGCCCAACGATAGGCCTTGATGTAAGAGTCGTAGAGCGCACGCTTCATCTTGTCTTCGACGATGGAGGCTGCGTAAGTCTCACTGATGCGCTGCTCAAGCTCAGGGTAGCGCTCATTTTGATTGTCGTCGTTTTGGCTGGATTGCCCGACGCTGTAAGGCGGATTGCCTACAATAACTTGCAACGGCAAGGTATTAACGTGAGAGCGCAGCGCCCCGTTCGCATCTAAACTGGAGACGGCCGCTTGCAGCAAAGCCCCATCATGCGGCTGAACCGCCCCCGTCCCGATAGCATCGGTCTCAAAGGTGTCGGTTAAGACCACCACATGGTTAGGCTCCAGCTCAGTAGGCTGTTGCGCCGCCAGCGCTGAATCAGCTTGCGTAGAATCAGCTTGCGCTGGAGCGGCAGGTTCTTGCTGACTGAGCGCTGGGCGCGTGAGCTCTTGGTAGGTCGACTGGACGTTACTTGAGGCGATGAAATAGGCCAGCGGCACGATCTCAAAGGCGTGCAGATCGTGCTGGTACTTAAGCGGTAAGGCTTCAGGCGCAATCAGCTCGGGGCATTGCATCATGCGCGCAATGAAGGTGCCGGTACCGGTGAAAGGGTCCAGGATGTGGACATTAGGCTGAGCTAAGCTTGAGCCAAACTCACCCCCCAAGATGTCTTGGACCGAGTGGTTGATATAGTCCACAATCTCAATTGGGGTATAGACAATGCCCAGCTTGGTTTGCAGCTTAGGGAAGGCCACCTTAAAGAAGCGATCGAACAGCTCGAGCATCACCTTTTGGCGCTCCTGCGGCGTGCTGACATTGGCAAAGCGCAACTCCACGCTCAAGTAAAACTCCTTGAGTTGCTCGCTGGAGCTGACCTTGCCCTCAGGGTCAAGCAAAGCAAGGACGGTCGCGCAGGCATAGCCAATCGGGTTGTGCGCGGTAAAGTCACAGCCCGGCATCAGCTCGTTTAAGATCGGCTTGAGCACCATAAACTGGGACAAGAACTCGATAATCGCCTCATCAGACAGATGTTGCTTGATCGAGGCATTGAACGCTGCCGCAAAGTGCGCGAACACCTCTTGGTTGCGCGGCTCCGCGACCAAGGCGGTGAGCGCCGTCGTCTGTTCTTGGCACTTTTGGGCCACAACTACCGCCCAATCCTCCCATTCCTTACGGGTACCGACCCGCTTGATAATGTGCGAAGTCACCCCCATCTCCAGCGAGCAGGCCTGCTCAAACAGGCTGATCTTATGCGGCGACAAAGACTGAGCATAATTTTGCAACCACAGCTCAGAACCACTGCCGCGCGCAAGCTCGGAGCCATGGGGCTCGGGACCATTGGGGTCAAGGCCATTGGGCTCAAGGCCGCTTAGCGCCAGCTCAGAGCTCTGGGGCGGTTCTGGCTCGACGGCGGCCACTGCCTCCTGCACGGTGCTCTCCACGGAAGCGGCCTCAGTAGAGCTAGTAGCATCAGTGCCACTGGTAGCATCAGCGCCGCTGGCAGCCCGCGCCCCAATCCCAGAGCCTACCTCGACATAAGGTACGACTGGGCCATGCGCACTAATCGCCTCACGCTGCAAGCAAATGACTTCGATGCGCTCGTCCAGCTTGCCGGTAACGCCATCGACCAAGACGTTATCTGGGTTGAGGGTCTTCATCGCCCCTAACACTTGCCAGACGGTCTCAAACTCCTTGTTCTTGGTGAAGGCCGACTCGGGGTGGTTCAAATCATTGGTGATGATTGGGACAATGATGTAGCCACAGCGCTTGCCTGGAGCAGGACGCATCACACGGCCCACCATTTGGACCAGCTCCAATTGCGACTTGCGCGGGTTCATCAAGACGATGCCATCGAGGGTAGGAATATCCAGGCCCTCACTGCAGCAGCGCACATTACTGAGGACATGGCACACGTCCTCATCGGGCTCAGCGGTAAACCACTCCAAGGTCTCGCCCTTGGCTACCGCATCCATCGAGCCATCGATATGACGGCAATCGCAGCGCAGCTTATGGCTCAGCATATAGGCGACCTCGGCCTGCACCCGCTCATTATGGGGCTCAAGGCGCTGCAAAGAAAAGACATGCTGAGCATAGGAGTCGACCGACTCTTGCAGGTACGCGCAAAATTGCTTGGAGCCGAGCTTACGCGGATTGTTGTCTGAGGTGATGAGCTGGTTGAAGACCAAGATGTGCTTCATCGGGGTTCCACGCTCGGCTAAGCCATAGTGGTTGATTGCCTTCCACACGCCCACCATCTTGGCCATGGAGTTCTGTGAGAACTGTTCCACCTGCCAATCAGAAGGGAACAAGCTCTTGTCACCGACTAAGATGCATACCTTAAAGTCGACCAAGCAGCCATACTTGACGGCACGGTCAAAGTTCAAGGTGTAGAAGACCGGACCGAACACCTCACGATTATCCATGGAATAGAGCACGGCCTCATTTTTGGCCTCTTGCTCCTTAGCCACTCCGGTGTAGATCTTAGGGGTGGCGCTCATATAGAGGCGCTTGGCGCCGTGGATGTAAGCGTTGTTGTGAATGCGCGTAAAGGTCGACTCGTTGCCATAGAGTGCACGCGTCCGGCGTGACGCCGCGCGCTTCCCTCCACCAGCATCAAGCTGTAGGGCTTGCGTCAGCACGGCCCGGTCCGAGACTGAACTGTCCTCGGTCGCACTATCCCCGGCCGTACTCTCTGCGGTCACACTATCCGAGGCCGTGCTCTCTGCCGCAACGCTCAGCTGAGGCTTTAAGCCCAGGGCTTGCACCGCTTTCAGCCCCAAAGTGCGCTCTGAGGACAGATAGGCGCCGGCGGTGCGATGGGCTTCATCGCAGATGATCAAGTCAAAATCAGGCAGTCCATAAGCCTGTTGCGCTTGATAGATGACATCCAGCGATTGGTAGGTCGCAAAGATCGCAATCATACCGGACGCAACCCCTACTGCGCTGGTACGGACCCCCGCGATCGCCGCCGCCAGTTTCATAGCGTCAGTGGTAACAGGATAGGCCAGCTCACTGGGGGCCATTAACGACCCATCCAGCTCCTCGTTGCGCTCTTGCTTGGTCTGGCCGATCTTCGTATCAGAGCATACGGCAAAGGCCTGGATGGGGCGCTCACTTTGACGTTTCCACTCAGTCAGTGACTGTGAGACCAAAGAGAGCGAAGGCGCTAAATATAGGACCATGCCATGCGGCTTGAGTTGGGTCTCGGCAATCTTCAGCGCGGTAAAGGTCTTACCGGTGCCACAGGCCATGATGAGCTGACCTCGGTCGTGCTCTTTGAAGCCCGCAATGACCGCACTTAGCGCCTCGTTCTGATAAGGACGGAGCAGACGGTGCGTTAGCTCCACCTCTTGGTGCTCCAGCAGGCGGCCCCAGTTAATATTGGCCTGCGCCAGCTCATGGCTGCTAATCACCTGCACTGCAGGCACGCAATGCTTTAACGCGAGCATAGCGTTACTGCCTAAAGTGCCGGTATGAACCAGGCAGCGTCCGGTAAAGTAAGGACGGTTGGATTCGGCGATGAAGGAATCAAGCTCGCCCTTAGGGATGGCATTGTGGCGCCCAAAGAACTTACACTGAATCGCGGTATAGCCAAAGGGAGCATCAGGACAGAGCGCGCTGAGATCCACCGGATTGCTCTCATTGCTGGTCATTGGGAGCAGCTGGTTGGTCGCCACCAGATCGATGCCTAAGTCACGGCTGGTATCGGTTAGGTTAGGGTGGCTCTGCGCCCACTGCGTATAGCTCTCGACCTTGGCATAGCGCTCACACCAAGGTTGCGCCGTGCTTAAGATCTGACCCACCAGCTGCTCAAAGTTTAGGCCTTGCTCCTTGGTCGAAGTACTATTGGCCTTAAGCTGGGCCAGCACCGCTTGAAAGTCAGCCCCGTCAGGCAGTAAGGCCGCAGTGGAGGGGAGGGCCGCCTCAGCGCGCAGTTGTGGTAGGACTGCCGCCTGCTCTGGGAGCGGCAGTATCGTCCCGGCTGATAAATCGGTCGGGACTGAGGCGCTAGCTACCGCCGCGCGCTCAACGGTTAAGCCCGCTTCAGGCTTGGAGGAATCATTGATGGTAGCCATGCTGGCACTCCTTATGTCGATCTGAAGATCATCGCTGGCCGAAGGGAATCACAAAATTTCCCTATATCTTCAGACTACGCTCAAACCGAACGCAGAAGTGCAAATTGGGGCTTCACGTCCACCCCTACCATCAGCGCAACCCCGTGCCCTAAAACGCGCTCAAGCCCACGGCATCAGGCCGGGCGCGTTTTTTCCCTTCCTCAAACTTTTTTAAACTTTTTTGCCCCTGGCTCCGCCAGCCTTCAAAATATCGCCGTCGCGTATTGTTTTAATACGGGCTTTGAAACAGATTATGTTAAATTCGTTTAATAGCTACAAAAAAACCACCTCACGGTGGCCTTTCATCCCCTAAAGGGAAATGGTGCTGATACCGAGAATCGAACTCGGGACCTCACCCTTACCAAGGGTGCGCTCTACCAACTGAGCCATAT
>CALXXU010000131.1 GCA_944392765.1 uncultured Anaerobiospirillum sp. | reverse complement strand
CGGATCCCGTCCCCAACAAGAACCGAGGGCTGCTAGGTCTTTGTGACTAAGATCACACCGCGTCGCAACGCCGTACAGTTTTAAGCATCCTCCTGTGGCTCGGGCTCCATTAATTCAGGCCGCAGGTTTCGCGTGACGCAAAAAGTGTGAAGTTGATCAGGTTGACTGAATAGCCATAATAATTGGCATGAAATTTGGCTCAAGCCTGCCTTAAAGGGATCAGCCGCGCTATCATAGGCAGGTTCACCCCAACAAGGAGTTTGAGATGAGTTCAGCGTCCCTTAATTTGCCCGCGATTGACCTGAGTCGAGCTGTGCCTTTGGTCGGCAGCAGTCCTAAGACTCAAGCCCCAGCGCGCACTCAAGCGCTGAGTTCAGCTCAGGTCAAGCTCACCAGCACCTTTGCCCCGGAGCTAGGCGAGCGCCTGTGGTCAGGGCCTGCGGCGACAACGTCCGGGCTCAAGGCTCCACCCCTCACCTTACCATCGGTTGGATCTGAGGCCGATCCGCTCGAATGGAGCTCAGGGCATATTGCAGGGGTCTATCTCATGCCGCCCTTTGGTTCTGGTCTGCGTACTTGCGGCATCCTCTATCAAGATGGAGTAGTGGAGCGCTGCCTGGTATCGGAGCAGGGGGTAAAGCAGGGCCCATATCAGCTCTATTACGCCTTAGGGGGCTATGAACTTCATGCCGCTGCGGGCCAGCAGCAATTGTTTGAGTCCTCCTTGCTCAAGGAAAACGGCACCTATTGCTCGGGCCTGCCCTGTGGAGACTTCAGTGTCTGGGATGAAAACAAGGTGCTCATAGCCTGGGGCCGCTACGAGCTGGTCGAAAGTACTGAGCCTAATGCTCTCAGTCTTGACCTCTTAGAGCTCCAAGATCAGCTCATCGGCCCTGAGAGTATCTTAGGGCAGTGGCGTATCAACTTACCAGGCAAGCGCAATAAAAAACGCCGCCCCGAGCCCCGGCCACAGGCTGTGTCGATGCACGTGGCCCCGGATACCATTATCGTGCGCTATCAGGGCTTAAGCCGTCAGCTTAACGGCGCGACTCAGACCTTTTGCTTAGGGCCTGAAGTATCGGTGCTCAAGGTAAGCCGTGCCCCTGATGAAACATGGTGTGAGGCCTGTAGCCGCACCCATGCTCAGGTGTTACGCGCGGTTACCGCTCAAATCATGGCCTTGCAGCAAGCGCAACGTGCCGCCGATGAGCTCCATCGCAGCTTAGGTCAGCCACCACGGCCCTTAAATCGCATCGCGCCTTTGCAGATCATGTGCTTTAACCAAGAACCAGAGCGCACCACCACGCTGCCCAATGAGGTCTTAGCAGGGGCCAAAGAGGGTAAGCTCGCTTATGAGAGCAGCCTTGAGCTCTTAGCCCAGGTGCAAGCTGAGGCTGTGATCGCAGGCTGTGAGCAAGGAGGTTTTGCCCGTTTAGACCTGGGCTATTTGCCTCAAACCGACGATGGCGCTTACCTCATCGGCCTGCTGATTTCCTCACCACAGCATTTAGAAGCGCTCAGCGCCCGCGTCATCGCCCAACAACCTCCGAAAGTCACAGGACCGTTTTATGGCTTGACCGCGCGCGGGGCGTTGGTGATGAAACCGCGCCCTGAGGACTTTGCGCTACCACTGTGGTCGAAGTGGGCTCAAGAACAACCGTTGACTCTGTCTGCGGCCATGGACGCCGACCTCTCTGACTTTCAGGCGGCCTTTACTTGGCAGGCTGAAGGGTGTAGCGACCTTTTTGATGATCAAGGTGCGCCCTTGGGCAGTATCGACTATGGTCCATTTGGTCTGATGCATGGAGCCTTGAGCTTTTTATATGAAAAGCCCGGCCTCGCCGAATACGGTGTCAGCGAGCTCGGGCTCATCGCCCCAAGCTTTACCTACATCCAGTACCAGAACTTCCACGCAAGCTTCCCTGCCAGCATCTTGACCGTGGATCGCATCACGGGCGAATTTGATGGACCGTATCAGGTGATCGAAGACTTAGATGACCTCTTTGCCCAAGGCTATCACCGCACCTTGCTCCATCGCGAGGAAACTTACGGTCCTAATGGCCGTGAGGTGCGCAATACTTTGGCGCCATATCGCCCTGACACCTTTGTGCGCGAATATGGTTACTATCACCAAGGCGTGCCACAGCCCAACTCATAGCGCCCGCCCCATACCACTAAGCCCCCAACTTATCCAGGAATACCAGCAAAAGCGCTATAGTGGGTACAGGAATGAAAGGGGGCCCCTATGAGCAAAAAACGATCTAAGGCTAAGCAGCGCACCCAAGAGGCGCCGCAACAAATTCAGCCGCAGCCGCTGATGCGTCGGCGCTGCGTCAGCATCAAGCAGCTGCGGGCTCAAGCCCGCGAGTTTGTGCGCTGCGCCACCACCGAGCTTCTAGCCCAGCTTTACCCCATCAACCTCGAGCGCAAAGGCTATTGGTTATTAGGGCCTGGTGGTACGGCTTGGGATCGGCTCTTAGAGCAAGCTCACCCCTTGCGCTTAAAGCGTATCGGCCCCACTGCTGACCCAAAAGAGTGGGATAGCGTGACATTGATGTGGCTGCAATATCAACAGCAGCAAAGTCGGCGCCGCTATCAAGTGCTCAATGGATCAGGCCAAGTGGAAGCAGGAACGATCACCCCTGAGGGCATTAAGGACGGCGCTTACACTCTGTATCACAGCATTAAGGGCCTCAAGCACGCCTACTACCAAAGCCCCGAGCAGCAGCTTGACGCCACGAGCTATCCCTACGAGGTGGGGGCCTTTTTTCATGGCCTGCCTTGTGGCCGATTTACCGTGACCGACGAAAACGGCACTAAGCTATGCGCTGGGTGCTATGAGCTGATTGCGCTCCAGCACTCTGAGCTGTCCATTGACGCAAGAGAACTGGCCCAGCGCTTGAGCGCTAACCAAGAGCTCCATAAACTCTATCGTCGCCACAAAAAGGCCTTACAAGATCGGATCGCAGCAGGCAAGCAACAGCTCATCGCCGTGAGCACCGAGCGTATCGTGGTGCGCTACGACTACTTAAGTCGAAGATTGCCTGAAGATGCCGTGCAGGGCTTTAGCCTTGGAGCGCACTTGCCCACCGTCACCATCGAGCGCAAGCCCCAAGAAACTTGGCTTGAAGCTACCAGCCGCACCCACCACGAGGTGCTGCGCTTGGTCGAGCAGCAAGTGGCCGCACTCCAGACTGCCCAAGTAACTGCTTATGAGCAAGCTACCTCCGAGGAGCAAGGAGAGAGCTGGTTAGGTGCCGCGCAAAGACCAAAGGTTGTGACTGGATGTGAGCAGGGTGGTTATGGCCAGTGGGCTCTTAAAACCATGGCTCAAAGCGAAGATGGCGCTTATCTTAGAGCGCTCTTGATGAGCTCACCTGACGAGCCCCCAGCTCAAGCTATCCACGCAGGCTACTTTTTAGCGCGCAATGGCCGTATTGTGTCCCATGAGGTCGCAGGTAAATCCTTACCGTTGTGGCCCGAGACGACGAACAAGCCGCTCCAGCTTGATCCAGCATCATTTGCCTGGCTGGCCGCAGGATCAAGTGTCATCACTGGGGCCACGGGGGAGAGCTTAGGGCAGGTCTGGTACCACCAAGGGTACGCCTGCAGCTTTAAGCTGTTTAATGAAGCGGCGGCCACCGGTGAGGAGCTCACGTGCGAGGAAGGTATGGTGCAGCCGAGCATGCGCCTTGCGCTCTACCAAGACTTTAGGGCGCGCTTTCCGGCGGAGATCTTGACCGTGGACCTGACCACTGGGCAATTTGAGGGCCCTTACGAGGTGCTCTACGACATCGACGAGCTCTTTGCGGCAGGCTATCACGGCGAGCTCTTGGAGTTCTACGGAACCTATACTGCGGGCAATAACACCAAGAACCTCAAGCGCCTAAGACAGTTCTACTCCAGCACGGATTATCGGCGCGAACAGGGCGTCTATGAGCAGGGCAAGCCGCGTGTCACCGCCACCCACGAGCTTGAAGAGTATCGCGATCACTGGGGCTACTAAAACTTTGAGACAGAGCAGCTTAGCCATTGCTCGGGAGCACATCGGCCAAGGCTACACGTGCAAAACCGCGTTTGCCCGGCTCGCCACAGAAAACTAAGCCAAAGCGCGCCACTCGTGGCTCACTATTGCCATTGAGTGCATATTTACGGTCTTTGATTTGTTGCAATGCCTCGGCGAGCTTGTCATCAAGCTTATTTTGATCGAAGCTTGCCTCGTACTTGAACTCGAAGACGACCGTGAGGTGGCATTGCGGTACATCGAAAACACAATCGGCCCGACCATTAAGCGACATGACCTCCAGGCGTGGTTTGAACCCAATACCCAATAAGAGCAGGGTCACCAGATCCGTCACCCAGAACTCATTGTTAGGGCAGTGGGTGTAGGGCAATATCTCAATGGAGTTATTGAAAAAGGAACGTAGCTGCTCTGGATCCAGGCTGGTCAGTGCCGCTAGAACCTCTTGCTTGGATTTAGAAGAGCAAATATCGGATGCCAGGTTGAAGAAATGGCGCGCCAGCAAATTTGTAAAGGATAATTTGGTCTCCTCATTAGGGCAAGCCAGATGAACCTTGCTGCTTGGGGTGAAAAGCTTAGTGAAAGTGAGATAGCCGGTCTGAAAGAGCAAGGAGTAAGGATTAGCCTGAGGATTAATGAGAGAGGACTCCATAAACTCCTTAGCGCCCAGCACAATCTCGCCTTGTTCCATTTGTTCCAAGAGTTGCTTGAGATCAATGCGGTCTAAAATGCGGTCTAAAGAGATCTTAAGCAATTGGGGCAAGCCTAACCCTTCCTCGAAGCTCCAATAGGGCTCGGTGCTTGCGTACACATTGTCAAAAAAGCGCAACACCGACCAAGTCGAAAAAACTTTGTTTTGTTGCGAGCCATCAAAGGAGTAACCGTCATACCAGGCTGACATGTCATCTAACAAGGTCTCAATTTGCTCAGCGCTCACCGCTTCCGGGGCACATCCTTCCCTGATGGCAGCTGAATGGCGCAAGTAAGAGGCAAAATATTGTTTGAGCTCATCACGGGTATAGCCACAGCATGAGGCAAATCGTGGATCCAGCGAGAGATCGGTAAAGCTGTTGCCAGACGTACCCAAGTCGAGATCTTGAAAGCGAGTGATGCCGGTGAAGAAGACACAACGGAATTTGCCCGAGTTCCGTTTGACTGCGCTATACAATTGCCGCATCACATTCTTGCAGACAGCAAGTTCTTGCGGCTCATGAGCATGGTACAGTAAAGGTGAGTCGTAGTCATCGACGAGTAGTACCAATGACATCGGAGCCAGCTGCTTGAGCATATGACCGAAAATTGCGCCAAAATCAAGGGGCTCGTCTGGTACGCTAAGCGCTTGTTCATGACAGAACGAAGCAATTGCCCCCATCAGCGCCGCCTCAAACTGCGCCGCAGTACGACCTGCTGTAAGGCTGTGAAAATCAAGAGACAGCACGAGGTAGTGGCCTGTATCTTTCCACAGCGGCTCAATGGCCAATCCCTTAAAAGGGGAGTCTGATTGGTCCGCTAAGGGCTTAACACCATGTAGGAACAGCTCCTCGAGAGTGGACAACAGGGTGCTTTTACCAAAGCGCTGGGGACGAGTTAGGATTTGAGGTCTGATCTGCCGCGCAATCTGATAGATAAAAGCAGTCTTATCGACATACACCGCGCCACGGCTTCGCAGTGCGACAAAAGACTGGCAATCAAGCGGCAATTTGCTTGCTAAGTTAATAGAGCTCATTCAATCACCTCGTCTCACGAAATATTGCTGGAACCAATCCTATCACACCAGTGCAGGACCAACCATGGTCGTAACTACACCGAGAATGGAGCCAAAAGATTTGAAGGCCTTTTTTCACATGTTAGGGTCCTTTTAGCGCTATAGTGAGAGCAGATGCAAATTTAGGAGATTTCATGAGAGATTTCACCGCAGAGCCAATTAGCCTGGCCACCGTCTTTAACCCCATTCCTATTAATACCCCAACCTCCCGGCCTAAGTACCGTCCGCGCACTAACAAGCTCACGGCGCAGTGCCAGGCCATAAGCAAGATTGCCACTGGTGCCATGTCCTTAGCCGAGCTGGGCTTTAGCCACCCTCAATGGGATGTCTTCATGATCACTCCCAGTGGCAAGCCATGGGCCTCACGCTTGCCCCCGGCGGTGCCCTTTAGTCTCGAGGAACAAGGGCCCCAAGCCGATCCCCAGGAATGGCTGGCCCCATCAGTACTTTATATCGGACAAGAACCCAGACGCGTCAGTAATAACAGATACCCAGAGATTCTTTATGATGATGGAACTAAAGAAACCTGCCTACTACTCATGAATGGGCAAAAAGATGGACCTTACCAGCGGCGCTGCATCAGAACCCAGCTGGGCTATCACTGGGTACTAAACCCAGATGAGTGGTGGCATCCGTTCTGGGGGCACAGTGAAGAAGGCTCGTACTTCCACGGCCTGCCCTGCGGCAAGTTCGTCCTGAATGACGCTAATAACCACTTGCTCTGTGCCGGGCGTTTTGAGCTGCTCGAAGTAGGGCCTGATGAGCCGGGGATCACCATCAATGTCATGGAGCTCTTTGAGCGCTTGAGCAAGGACTATTACTTGCGCCGCATCCGGCGCGAGGAGCGTAAGACCTGGGCCCAAGGCGAGGAAGTGCCCACTGTGACCAAGACAGTGCGCACCAATGCGATCGTGGCGCGCTACCACACCTTAAGCCGTATTCTGCCTAATGGCATGCGCCAAAGCTTCAGCGTTGGCCCAGAGCTGCCAGCGGTCATGATTGAACGCCAAGCAAATGAGACCTGGTACGACGCCTGTAGCCGCACCCATCAGGAAGTACTGGCTTTGGTTCAAGCACAAGTTGGAGCCTTGCAAGCAGCGCAATTGGCCGCCCACGATGAGCTCACCCATAATGAGCAGAGCTCAGATGCGCCGACCTACCTTCAGCTCTTAGGACAAGCTTAACCCGAAGAGCTAATTAGTGGAGCAAAACAGGGCGGCTTTTGGCACGGTCTCTGGGACATGCTGCCCCAAGCTCCAGATGGTGCTTACCTAAGCGGCATCTTGGTCAGCTCCGAAAACTTTCTTAAGCCCCTGTGCACCCCTGATTATCAGGCACCAATCGCTCATTACTCCATGAGGAAGACGCGCCGCCTGGTGCAAGCCCCAGAGACGGGCTTTCGGGCTTTGCCCATTTGGGCGGCGGAAGCGCCCGTCCCTGAGCTCAGTGCGGAGAGCTTTTGCTGGCAGGCCCAAGGCAAGAGCGCAATCAAAGATCCCGCCGGAGAGGACGAGGCCGTAATCACCTATGGCCAGCGCGGCTTAGCTGATGGGGCTTTTGACCTCTATAACCAAGCGCCCGCCACCGCTGAACACGGCTCTTTTAAGCAAGGACTACTCGAACCCAGCTTTAGCTTTGAGCTGTTCCAAGACTACCGTGCCCGCTTTCCGGCGGCCTGCTTCACCCTGGACGTGCGCACTGGTGAGCCTGAGAGCCTCTTCAAGCTCTACTTCACCATCGACCAGCTCTTTGAGAAAGGCTATCACGCGGTCTTATTAGAGGCCTGCGGTGAAATTAAGACCGAGCAAGGCTTCAAGACGCAAAAGCGCCTGTGCACCTACATCCCTGGTACCTACGTCAAGCAAGAGGGCATCTACGAGCAAGGCAATCCTAAGATCACCAAGCGCCACCAGCTCAAAGACTATCAACGCCCGTACCGCTACTACGGCTGGGGCTATCACTATCGCTACTAGAAGGGAGGCATCATGGACAATCAGCACCAAGCAGGCATCGATTTGAGCCAAGCAGCATCTAATCTGGGCGATACCGTGGCCAGCACTCAGCCGCCCGAGGCAAAGGCGCAAATCACGGCAGGTAGGGAGCCACAGCCCGAATTAAGCGGGCGCGATGATCACTTGCTCGGCGAGCTGCGCAAGCAATGTCAGCTCCATCACTCGGAGCTTAGTTTTTTGGCCGGCCTCGACTTGCCGGGCGCTCCTTACCAAGACGTTTGGCTGGGACCAGGGGGCGCTGAGCTGGCGCCGCTCTTGCCAGATGCTACGCCCTTAAGTCTCGAGCAGGTAGGGGCGGAGGCTGACCTGCAGGAATTTGAGTCCAGCTCAATTTCCTTAGTGGGCCGTAATGGGGACATGCTCTATATTCGCTACCAGGACGGCACGGTCGACTGCTGTCTACGCGATCCCCAAGGACAAAAGCACGGGCCTTTTGCGCTGTACTACCCCAGCCTTTTTTACCTGCGCTCCCAGCCCCAGTTTGAGTCTCATTTGCACCAGCACTTGGGATTCTTCTATCAGGGGCTGCCCTGTGGTCCGTTTGAACTTTATGACGAAAACGGAGTGTGTATCTGCAAGGGCTGTTATGAGCTCATGGAAACAGGGTTCACTGCTCAGTCTCAAGCAATCAACCTCAAGCAGTTGCTCAATTTCATCAACAACTACGAACAGGCCGCGAACCTAAATGAAGTACTCATCCCCGATGATAAAGAAGCCTGCGCACACCCCACTCGTAAGAGTGGGGATAAGCAGGCAGGAGCTTAGAAAAATAAGTGTTGTC
>CALXXU010000130.1 GCA_944392765.1 uncultured Anaerobiospirillum sp. | reverse complement strand
AAGGGCAGCGCTTAGGGGGAGTTTTACCCCAAAAAACCGATTTCATGACACGAAGCAAGCTTTCTGCGTGTGGCAACTAGAGCGCTTACTTCGTGGCTGAAAAAACCGACCTTACCGGTCGAACAACGCGACCGAGCCGGTCGGACAATACGACCCACAGGTCGAACAACGTAGGTTGGCCTTGCGCTAACTCACCGTGGTAACCGGAGCGCACACGTCGTCTCACTTGGTTTTTGGCTCAAATCAAGTTAGTACTTAAGACCGCATTTGGCAGCGGTTTTAGGCAGCATGTTCCCTCCTCTCCACTTTAAGGGAACAAAACGATGCGCGCACTCCCTGACTTGCAAGCAAGGCAGCTGGCGCTTTTTGATACCGACACTATCACCATCTTTAAGGAGGGTAAGCCTGAGTTTGCCCTGTGGCACCTTAAAGAGTGCGCAGCTACCTTCAAGTCACTCAGGTGTGGCAGCCTGAGATGGTAGCAAAGCCCGCTTTACTTGCAGGTTGTGCTGGAGACAATGAAATGCTATTTCCAAAGCTAGCGAACAATCCTAACAAGGATCCTAACATCGGCGTAGTGGAGAAATTCTCCTACGGCTTAGGCGACTTTGCTTCGCAGATGTTGTACACCCCAACGGGTTCCATCCTCATTTACTACTACACTGAGGTGGTTAACGTTAACATCGCGATCGTCGCTACGATCATGTTAGCATCCCGTTTCTTAGACGGCTTCTCAGACCTGTGCGTCGGTTATCTCATTGAGAACACCAAGAGCCCTTACGGTAAGGCCCGTGCTTGGCTCATTCGCATGCTGGTGCCATTCTTCATCGCCATGGTGGCCTTGTTCTCGGTACCTCCGGGGATGAGCGATCTGATGAAGTATATCTACATCTTCGTGTCCTATAACTTCGCGATCACTGTAGTTTACACCGCGATCAACCTGCCTTACGGTTCGATGACGACCACGATGACGCAGGACAGCTACCAGCGTTCGATCATTGTTATTTACCGTATGCTCTTAGCTACCGCCGGTAATACCCTCACCATGGTCGTCACCCTGCCAATGGTTGAGTACTTTGGCGGCGATCAGATGGCTTGGACCACCACCTTCGTCATCTTGGCGGTAATTGCTTGCGCATGCTTCTTCTGCACCTTTGTCTTCTGCCATGAGCGTTGCGCTTCCCCAGCCCCAGAGAAGAGCGATCTCAAGACCACTTTACATGTGATCAAGGGCCTGTTCCACAACAAGTACTGGCTCATGTTAACCATGGCTATGCTCACCCTCTTCTCGGCTGACGTAGTCTTCGGTACCGCCAATACTTACTATTGCCGTTACTTCTTAGACAATCCAAACCATGTTGGTACCTTTGCTACCATTATGAATGTCTTCAAGATTGGCTCGATGATCATCTTGCTGCCAATCATGCTGCGTCGTTATGGTAAGCGCAATGCCTTAGTACTGGCCTCGGCTATCATCTTTGTTTCGCTGTTCGCTCGTTTCATCGATCCAAACAGTGCCACGATCGCCTTTGTTGCCGCTGGCTTCTACGGCTTTGGTCAAGGCTTCACCTACGCTTGCTTATTCGCTATGCTCCCTGACTGCGTTGAGTACGGTGAGTACACTGACCACGAGCGTCACGAGGGCTTAGTTTACGCCGGTGCCTCCTTCGGTATGAAGTTAGCCGCTGGTTTAGGTGCCGTCTTAGCCTCGATCACCATGCAGGTTGGTGGCTATATCAACAATGCCCCAGAGCAGACCCCGGAGGCCATGAACGCAATCTTATTAGCTTGCACCGTAGTTCCTGCTGTCCTCTATGTTCTGTGCATCATCTCGGTTGTCGGCTATAAGTTAGACAAACTCTATCCAGACATCATTCGTGAGCTGCAAAAGCGCAAGAGTGAAGCTGCTAAGAACTCGAACGAGCCGATCCCAACCCCAGCTGAGGCTAAGTAAGAGTTAGCTCACTGTAAGAGTTGTCAAACTCCACAGAGTTGTCAAACTCCACAGAGTTATAAAACTCCAACAGAGTTACGAAAGCTCAGTAAGAGTTAATCCCTGAGCTCTCCTAAAAGGCCCGAGCACCAGCTCGGGTCTTAGGGCCCAGCACAAGCACAGGCCTTAGGGTCAGCCTAAAGCTCAGGCCCGAGGGGCAACCCCCCAACAACCACAACAACTCTCTACTTCCAAGGCGCTGCGAAGTGCCTTTTTATTACCTGCTGTCGCCTCCAGGGCAGCGACCACCTTACGCCCAGCAGCTCTCAACCAAGGAAATCTTAACCCACCTCGATCCCCTGTCAGAACAAAATGCCTTGAGCTAAGGGCATGCAATATGTCCGTGTCTTTAGCTCAGTGCATTGCCCCGAAATGTCAATTTAGGACAGTCGCACTACACTTTTAGCAGTTCACCCAAAAGTGTGAGCTGACGCAAAAGTTGCGGCAAAGCCTGATAAACAAAAGGGTTAGCACCTGATTCAACCGATGGCACAGAGCCCACAACTTTGTGCACTATTTTAACCAAGAGCGCAACTTTGGTTAATCCAGTGTAGTTTTGAGCCAAAAAACTTAAACCGGGTCACCACCCCGCTCCCTATACTGAGGCCGTGGACCCAAACAGGCTGCGGTGTGTTAGGCCTGAAGGTTTTTGTTTAACGGCTAGTGTCAATCAGGCACTCAATTGCCCATTAGGCACTCAATTGCCCATTAGGCACTCAATTGCCCATTAGGCACTCAATTGCCCATTAGGCACTCAATTGCCCATTAGGCACTCAATTGCCTATAGGCATTCAATTGGCCTATTAGGCACTCAATTGCGAGGATTTTAGTCATGGAGCAGAAGTGGTGGCACGGTAAGACCGCTTACCAAATCTATCCAAAGTCATTTTGCGATAGCAATGGCGACGGCATCGGTGATTTAAAGGGCATTATCTCCAAGCTCGATTATCTCAAGGCCTTAGGCATCGATATTTTGTGGCTCTCGCCAATCTACCCTTCCCCATTTGTCGACCAAGGCTACGATATCAGCGACTATGAGAATATCGATCCAAGCTTTGGCAGCTTAGAGGACTTTGATCTCCTGATGAAGGAAGCCAAGGCCCGTGGCATCGACGTCATCATGGATCTGGTGGTCAACCACTGCTCAAGCGAGCACGCTTGGTTTAAGAAGGCCTGCGCTGACTTAAACAGCGAGGAAGCCGGTTACTTCTACTTCATCAAGGGCAAGGACGGCAAGGTGCCAAACAATCTGCGCTCCTACTTTGGCGGCTCGGTCTGGGAAAAGATCCCAGGTCACGAGGATGAGGACATCTACTACAGCCACTATTTTGCCAAGGAGCAGCCAGACCTCAATTGGTACAATCCTCAGCTGCGCGAGCAGGTTTATAAGCTCACCAACTTCTGGCTTGATAAGGGCGTAGCAGGCTTCCGCGTTGACGCGATCCTCTCTACGGTCAAGGATTTAGATTTCCCTGATCTGCCGCCTGATGCCGACGACGGCATGACCCACGCCAGCAAGATGAACGCTCGCAACTTAAGCAAGATCGGTATGTTCTTAAATGAGCTGAAGGCGCGCACCTTTGCCCCACACGACTCCTTCACCGTAGGCGAGGTCTTAACCGTCACCAATGAGAGTGTCAGCGAGTTTGCAGGTCCTAATGGCTACTTCTCGACCTTATTTGACCTCTCGCCACGTGAGGTAATCGAGATGCACCCGCACTACCGTGACTTTCCAAATCTCACGGTCGATGATTTCGTCAAGTGCGTCTTCGATACCCAAGAGCTCTATCAAAAGGCTGATGCCTTTGTCGCTCCAATCATTGAGAATCACGACGAGCCACGTGGCCTGTCGTACTATCTGCCGGAGCACCTGCGCAATGCCCAAGGCGCTAAGCTCTTAGGCACCTTCCTCATGTTCTTACGCGGTATCCCATTTATCTACCAAGGCCAAGAGATCGGTATGACCAATACCGCTTTCCAGAGCATCGACGAGTTCGATGACATTATGGCTAAAGACGAGTACAAGATCTCGCTGCAAAGTGGCCTGAGCGAACAGGAAGCCTTAGCGCTGTGCGCCCGCCACGGCCGTGACAACGCCCGCACCCCAATGCTGTGGTCAGATGAGCCTAACGCGGGCTTTACCACGGGCAAGCCTTGGCTGCGCGTGCACCAGGATTACCAGACCTTAAATGTTAAGGCCCAAGAGCACGATCCTGAGAGTCCGCTCAATCACTATCGCAAGCTCATTGCCTTAAGAAAGGAGCCGAACCTGCACGAGACCGTCACCTACGGCACCTTTGAGCGCAATCAAGTCGCTCCAGGCGTGATGTCCTATTTCCGTAACAACGAAAAGTCCGGCCAGCGCCTGCTCGTCATCGCCAACACCAATAAAGAGCCTTTGACCTATCAGCTGCCAGCTCAAGGCAAGGAGCTCTTAAGCACTGGTGCGGTCAAGCTTGAGGGCACGACCTTAACCTTAGGTTGTGGTGGGGCTGCGATCTTAGAGCTGACCAAGTAGCCCTTAAAATCAATCGTGAGGGCACGCCACCCTGGCGTGTCCGAACCTCGGTAGGCACAGACGGCAAAACTCCGTCTGTGCTTTTTTGTCCCAAAATTATGACCACTACGCGCAGCAGTCCTTACCTCTACCGCATTTTAGGTCATTGCTGCTCCCAAAAAGCGCTGTACCGCCTCAGGGGAATAGACCTTAAGCTGCGGCGCATCGGGCGCAAAGGCGAAACCCTCATAGCCCTCTTCCAGCTCATCTAACAGAGCCTCGACTTGTTCTGCGCTCACCACCTCATGGGCACAATCTACCCTGAATGCGGCCGCAGACCGCAATTGTGGGACAAAATACTGCTTAAGCTCAGCACGCGTATAGCCACAACAGGCCGCAAATCCTTTCTCAAATGACAAATCGGTAAAACTGTTACCCGCCGCATCTAAATCCAGCTTCCGAAAGCTGGTTTCACCAGTTACCACAACGCAGCGAAATTTATTCGAATGTCTTTTAATTACGCTAAATATACCGCGCATTAACAATCTACAGATTACCAGTTCTTGCTCATTAGCGCCATGGTAAAGCAGCGGTACATCGCAGTTATCGATCAGCAACACTACGGAGCGATTAGGTACAAGTTCCAACATCGCGCTAAACAGCTCCCGAAAACGTTGCGGCTCAGCAACCAGCTTTTTCGCAAGTTCGATTTTATGCTCACGGCAAAAGGAAGTGGCTCACCGCAATTTAGTGGGGGTTCGCTACTTTGAGCCCGCATGTGCGGGAGGCCGCTTTGGTCAATACCCCACTAAATTGCGGTGAGCCAGGAAGTGACATAATTCATCAGATGCCGCTCGAATGCACTAGCAGTCGTGCAATCTGAATTGAGTTCGTTGAAATCAAGATGCAGCACCAGATAGTGGCCAATGTCATGCCAGAGATGCTCAATCGCAAGTCCCGTAAAAAGCGACGGGTGGTTATCGTAAGGCTTGACTCCATGCCGAAACAGCTCTTCGATAGTAGCAAGCAAAGTACTTTTGCCAAAATGGGGTGGCCGCATGCGTGAACACACGGGCATCTGCTCAAGAAGGCCGCCCTAGGTTAGCGCAAGGAGCCTAGATTAATTATTGTGCTGATGCACAATGAAATCCAGCTCTGGTGAAAGTATCGACCAAGGAGACGTGGGTAAATTTACGCACATTGGGATCGGCGCAGAACACCAAAGCAAAACGTGCCACCCGAGGCTCACTGGCAGCATTATCGCAATACTCACGCTTTTTGACCTGAGCTACCGCCTCCTCAAGCTTGTGCTCCAACTTTTTGGGATCAGCGCTCGACTCAAATTTATACTCAAAGACTATCGTTAGTTTGTAACGAGGCAGATCGATCACACAATCGGCCCGGCCCAAACTGGAAAGGACTTCATTCCGAGGTTTTAGCTCCGCTCCAAACAACAGAACGCTGACAAAGTTTGCGACCGCAGCCTCATTGGTGATGTTGAAGTTGGAATAAGAAATAGCACTTAAAATTTGGTTAAAGTACGCCCGGATCTTATCTGGATCAAGGCTAATCAGAGCTAACAGCGCCTGCGAGTTCGATTCTGCGGAAAAAACATCTTCCTCTAGATTGAAGAAATGACGAGCAAGCAAATTAGCAAAGGCTAAGCGAATCTCCTTATTCGGGCATCTCAAATGAAGCTTGCCACTGGTGATGAAAGGCTCACAGAGCGTAAGATAGCCCGTCTGAAAGAGCAAGGAAGACGAGTTAGCCTTGGGGTTGAGTAAGGAAGATTGCTGGAACTGATTGGAGTCAATCTCGATATCACCGACCGACGCATCGTTAATCAGCTGTGGCAGATCCAAGCGATCTAAAGCGATCTTAAGCACTTGAGGAATGCCATTTCCCACCTCGTTGCTCCAATAGGGTTGCACAAGAGCATCTTCGTTGGAGAAAAAACGGAGTACTGACCAAGGAGAAAAGACCTTGAGGTCAGGCTCACCAGAGAATGAATAGCCATCATACCAAACGGACAGCTCATTGAGCAGGTTCTCGACCTGAGCGTCGCTCACCACTTCAGGTGCACACTTTTCCCTGACCGCTACTGCATAGCGCAATTGCTGCGCAAAATATTGCTTGAGTTCATCGCGCGTATAGCCACAACAAGCCGCAAAGCCTTTTTCAAACGACAGCTCGGTAAAGTTATTGCCAGCAGAAGAGCCTAACTCTAAATCCTGAAAACGTGTTACACCGGTAAAGAACACACAGCGAAATTTGTTCGATTGAGTTTTTACCGGACCAAACACACTCCGTAACAGTAATCTGCAAGATTCTAGTTGCTGCGGTTGACTGGCAAAATAAACAATCGGCCAATCATATTCATCAATAAGAAGCACAAGCGAACTCAGAGGCAACTGCTTCAAAACATATAAAAACAGGTCTCCAAAATCAAAGGCATCATCTCGAACTTTGAGTTGACGCTCGAGACAAAAATCCTTGAGACTACGCATCAGTTTACGCTCAAACTCTTCAACACTAACACAATTATAGGTGAGATCGTAAAAATCTAGATGCAGCACCAAATAGTGGTCAGTGTCATGCCAGAGCTGCTCAATCGCCAGTCCCTTAAAGTAGGATTCAGTTTGACCGTCGTGGGGCTCTAAGCCATACAGGAACAGCTCCTTTACGGTAGAGAGCAAAGTGCTTTTGCCGAAGCGACGCGGCCGCGTCAGAATTTGAGGAAATCTATTAGAAGCAATCTCATAAACGTAAGCAGTTTTGTCGACATACACGACCTTACGATTGCTCCGAAGTTGGTCAAAACTCTGGAATCCGGTCGGCAGCGTCCTTCTTAGATCACCAAAATTCATCCTGCCCCCTTTCTGACTGCATCAGACATTTATCGAATATTTCCCCATTTTATCACGAGCAAGGGTTAGTTTCTGCCAAGCAAGTCATCGCTCAGAGATGCCAACGCCCGCATGCTGGCGCACACGGGCGTTGGGGCAAGGGTGCAGTCCCTCAGCGCACACTGGGTAGGTTAGCGCGCTATTGCTGCTGCTCGTGCTTGCGTAAAAAGGCCACGCCCAGGTCTGGGAAGTCGGTAAAGACGCCATCGGCGTCGGCGTCAATCAAGACGGCCTGGAAGAGCTCGTCGACGTTGGCGGCCCACTGCGGCAGGGCATCCTTGCGAATGGTGTAAGGGTGAACCACCATGCCCGCGTGATGCGCAGCCTTGACCAAGTTGTTAGGAACGATGTGGCCTAACTTAGTTTGCTCCAAGTCAAAGAGCATCTTATAGGCTGGGCCCATGCCGTCAGCGTACTGAGCAATCTCGGCAAAATTCTTTGGATCGAGCAGATAGTTGAAGTCGTAAGGCTGCCACTTGCCATCGATGAGCTCGTAGGTTTCCTTAGACGAGTTATCGGTAATGAGGATGACTGTCTTAAGATCCATGCCCAGCTCTGGCATCAACTTGGTCTTGACGTACTTGAGGTCAGGGTAGTCAAAGGTCTGGAAGATAACGTTGCTGTCCTTGGTGGTGTAGCCGTATTGGCGCAGCACCTCCAGGGTGGCCTTGGAGATATCCTTGCCTTCTTGCTTGTGGAACCAAGGGGCTTTGGTCTCAACATAGAGGCCGATGTCCTTGCCCATAGTGGCATTGAGGCCTTGGATGAACTCGATTTCTTCAGCAAAGGTATGGATGCGGAAGGTCGAGCCAAACATCGGGAAGCGGCCTGGGTAGACCTGCACGCGCTTACCATTTTCGAGATTGAAGCCCTCGGTGAAGCGCAGCGACTTGATTTCCTCTAAGGTGAAGTCAATCACGTAATAGCGGCCGTCGGCGCGGGCACGATCGGGGAATTTATCGGCGACATCGGTGACGCGATCTAAGTAATGATCGTGCACTACCACCAGCTCATCGTCCTTGGTCATAGCCAGATCTTGCTCTAAGTAGGCCACGCCCATGTTATAGGCTAAGGCCTTGGACTCCAAGGTATGCTCGGGTAAATAGCCGCTGGCGCCCCGGTGCGCCACAATAATCTTTGCGAAATCCACTTCTTGAGCCATGGCCTTAGCTCCCTCAACTCCCACGGTGGCGCAGGCTAAGGTTAAAGCCACAATCGCCATCTTTTCCATCTTGGCACGCAAGGTTAGATAATCCTCAAAGCGCCCAATAAATCAGGCTCAACTACTGTCACAAAACCATGCCGCACGGCATAGCGCA
>CALXXU010000129.1 GCA_944392765.1 uncultured Anaerobiospirillum sp. | reverse complement strand
GATACGCGCGGTATGCCGCAGGATCTGTGGGCTGACACGCTCGATAAAATGAGTATTGCCACCATGGAGCAGTACTACCTCAACCTCTTCAACAGCTCCAAGTACTACTTCAACCTGCGCTTTGCCCCGATCAATTTAGCGGACAAAGGGCCGCGCCAAAATCAGTCGGAGCTGCCTAAGCTCACTGACTTTAAGAAGCGCATCGAGGAAGTGGCGACCTTCCATCTGGGAAAAGAGTACGCCAAGGTTGCCACCATGGTGTGCTATCAGTCGGCTCGGCCTCGTTTGTTCCAAAAGCCTTCGGGCTTGGCGCGCGATCCCTTCATCCGTCGCATCTCGCGCGGTCAGCTGACCTCTGAGGGCATGATGGAAATCACAGCTGACCTGTGCTTTGCGCCGGTGATCCCTTTAGGCGAGCTGGGGCGCAGCCGCTTTGACCAGTGCTTCAAGCTCCATTACGCTTACACCAAGGACATCTTGTGCCCGGCCGCTGCGGTTAAGGCGGATGCCGGTAGTGAGGCCGAGGTACGCGAGCTTGAGAGCCCGCACTTTAACTGCGGCCAAGTGTGCCAGCTCTTGCTTGACACATTCCATCCTGATTGGGAAAGGTAAGCTTGGCTTGAAAGCGCTTGCTTAATTCCCAGCCGAGCTCTAGGTGAGCGCTGTCTTTGGAGCCAAGGTGCACCAGGCAGGTGGCCTTTCCTTCATGCCGCCACGACGAGGGACAAGTCCGCTGTTCAGAAAAGACATCCAGGCTTTTTATTGTGCTGTGTTAACTGAGGATGTGCTATGGCCGAAGCC
The DNA here is from genome assembly GCA_944392765.1 of uncultured Anaerobiospirillum sp. GTDB lineage: Bacteria > Pseudomonadota > Gammaproteobacteria > Enterobacterales > Succinivibrionaceae > Anaerobiospirillum. The sequence continues at coordinate 8,052 of CALXXU010000129.1, read as the reverse complement.
GAGTTTGACCTGATTGCCCGCAATTTTGAAAAGGCGGCGGCGACCTATGAGCGCGCGGCCTTAGTCCAAAACGCCATGGGCGCCGAACTCATGGCAGTGCTGGGGCGCACCCTAAAAGAGTACGACTTAGCACCTTGCTGGCAGCAGGCCTTAGAGATCGGCTGTGGTCCCGGCAATTTCACCAAGCTGTTATTAGAGAGCCTGCCCAGCCTCAAGCGCCTCACCTTAAATGACTTAAGCTCGTCCTTGGTTGCGGCCGCGTGTGAGCGTGTCAGTGGGCGTAGTGGCGCGGACGGTTGCCAGGTGAACAGCTGCCAGGTCGACAGCGTGGTCGGCGATTTAACCCAAGGAACCACGCTTGAGGCATGCTACGACCTGGTGGTGAGCAATGCCACCTTCCAGTGGTTTGCCGATTTAGATGCCGCGCTCATGAAGCTTAAGGAACTTGCAGCGCACGGCGGGTACTTGGTGTACTCCTCGTTTCTTGCAGGTACGATGCGTGAGCTCTCCGAGCTGTTAGGGCGGGGGCTTAATTACCTCACAGCGGACCAAGCGCGCACGGTGCTGGAACTGCATTGTGAGGTGCTGCACTTTTGCACTCAGACTGTGGTGCAGCATTTTGACTCGAGCTTTCACTTGTTGCGCCACTTTAAGGACACCGGGGTCAACAGTCTCGGGGACAAGCCTCTGACCCCCAGTGAGCTCAGACGCTTTATGCTGCGCTATGAGCAGCACTATAGCGATGAATCCGGTGCTATTGCCCTCACTTGGCAGCCGTACTTTGTGGTGGCGCGCTGGCGTAGTTAACGACCAGCCAACACCCCGCTGTGGAGACAATGAGGCGCAACATACACCCTGCGTGTGAGCGCAGCTAATGTCCTAACTGCGAGCGGTAGTAACTTGCCTTGCGGGAGCAGGGTGCTTATGTGGTTATTGTTAAGTAGCTGCCCACATTTTTGTACTGGCTGCTTATAGGTACAATTAAGGCCGGTACCTTGCGGCATCGGCCTTGAGTCTTAGTTCAGAAATAGTAGGGCCAGCGGCCCGCTGAAGTAGTGGGCTTAATGCTCTTCTGGGACAGCCTTGTCGCTCTTGACCTTGCTGCCTAAAGCCTTAGGGCCACGCGAGATCGCCACAATACCGGAGCGAACCGTCTCTAAGATCTCGCCTTGCTCCTCACAGGCCTTCATCAGGCGGTTGATCTTATTGCGACCGGCGCTTAAGCATACGGTGTAGGTCTCAGCGCTGACGTCGACGATGCGGGCATCAAAGATGTCAGCTAAGCGCTTAATGTTGTCGCGCTGGACGTTGGTGGTAGCACGGAGCTTTAAGAAGATAAGCTCGAGCTCAATCGTGCCCTCGGACTTACCGTCCTCTAAGGACGAGACCGTTAAGACGTTGATGAGCTTGTGGATCTGCTTCTTGATCTGCTCGAGGTCGATGTCCTCACCTACAGTCGAGATGGTGATACGCGACATGTGAGGATTTTCGGTTGGAGCTACGGTTAAGGTCTCGATGTTGTAGCCACGCTGGGAGAAAAGGCCCACCACGCGCGACAATGCACCAGTTTCGTTTTCAAGCAAAATAGAAATCAAATGACGCATAGCGATTTTCCTTGTAAGCACCGGTTGTCAAACAATCATGCTGGCATCAGTATTTGCTGTGGCCAGCACGGGCTGGCATCTGCTTAGTACAGGAACCAGCCTTTGTTGTGAGGGCAACCGGGCAGCGGATGGGTGGGGTTTACTTGCTGGCCGAGTTCTCAGCGCAAGGCAGCATCATCTCGTCCATAGCACCTGCGGTCTTTTGCATTGGCAGGACTAAGGATGCGGTGTTGCACATGACATCAACGATGACCAGCTTGTCCTTGAGGGCTAAGGCCTTCTCAATCGTGGTGTCTAACTCGTCTGGCTTGCCGACGATAAAGCCTTCGTGGCCATAGGCCTGAGCAACCTTAACAAAGTCAGGGTTGTAGTTTAAGTTGGTCGAAGTGATGTGGCCTTGGTAGAAGAGCTCTTGCCATTGACGAACCATGCCTAAGGTGTGGTTGTCGACAATGAAGATCTTAACTGGGACGTTGTACTCCAAGCAGGTCGAGAGCTCTTGGATGTTCATCTGGAACGAGCCGTCGCCGGTGATTAAGATTACTTCCTTCTCTGGGTTGGCAATCTTAGCGCCAATGGCAGCTGGGAAGCCAAAGCCCATAGTACCTAAACCGCCGGAGGTAACAAAGGTGCGTGGACGGTCAATTGGGTAGTACAAGGCGGCAAACATCTGGTGCTGACCGACATCGGTGCAGATGATGGCATCGTGGTCCTTGGAGGCCTTGTAAATTGCCTCAATGACCTGAGCTGGGTGGCAAACATCTGGATAGGTGTCGTGGCGTAAGCCATCGAACTTCTTGAGCTCGTTTAATTGCTCCCACCAAGGATCTAAGTGCGAAGCATCGTACTTGCTCTCGGTGTTCATCTCATCGGCCATATCTAAGATTTGGCCTAAGATGGTCTTGGCATCACCGACGATTGGTAAGTCGGCCTCAATGATCTTCGAGATCGCCGAAGGGTCGATATCGATGTGAATGACCTTGGCGTGAGGGCAGAACTTAGCAACGTTGTTGGTGACACGGTCATCAAAGCGGACGCCGATGGCGAAGATCAAGTCAGACTCGGCAATGGCCTTGTTGGCTTGGTAGGTACCGTGCATACCTAACATGCCCATGAATTGAGGATCGGTCGATGGGTAAGCACCAAGACCCATGAGCGAGCAGGTAACTGGCAGTCTAAAGCGTCTTACGACCTTAGCTAAATTCTCGCAGGCATCACCAACGATGGCACCACCACCAACTAAGACGATTGGACGCTCAGCGCGCATTAACTGCTTAACGGCGCGGCGGATCTGACCCTTATGGCCTTCGGTGGTTGGGTTGTAGGTAACGAGCTTTAAGTCGTCTTCGGTTAAGACTGGGAAGTCGGTACCAGCCGAGGCAAAGCCTACGCAGTCCTTAGGCAGGTCAACGACCACTGGACCTGGCTTGCCAGTCGAGGCAATGTAGAAAGCCTGACGGATGTACTTCGGCACATCAAGTGGGCTCTTGCACAAGAAGGAGTGCTTAACCACTGGGCGGGTGATACCCATGGTATCAACTTCTTGGAACGCGTCGGTACCGATAAGGTTGGTGGCAACCTGACCAGTTAAGACCACCAGTGGAATCGAATCCATATAAGCGGTGGCAATAGCGGTTACGGCATTGGTAGCACCAGGACCGGAGGTTACTAAGGCGCAGCCGACCTTACCAGTGGTACGGGCATAGCCGTCAGCCATATGGACGGCACCTTGCTCGTGGCGGGCTAGCACGTGCTTGATCTTCTCGGAGTGGGAGAGGGCATCGTAAATATCGATAACCGCACCACCCGGATAGCCGAATAAGTACTCAACACCTAATTCTTCTAAGGTGCGAACTAACTTTTGAGCGCCGGTCATTTTAGCCATGGCATGCTCCTGCAAAAATCCAATCCTGCTTGCGCCCTTGGGGGTAAGGTTCTGACAAGGGGGTAATGCTGACCTTGAGGTCAATGCTAACCTTGGGGGTAATGCTGTCCTTCAGGTCAAACGTGCTGTCAGGTCAGACCCCAGTGGGGGTCTTGATAAGACCCAACTCAGAGCGCGAAGGCATAAGCTTTAAGAAGCGGTAATTCAGGTGAGGTCAGACTCAACCAATGAGCCTGCCTCACGGCAAAAACAACAAGACCCAAGAACTTTTATGTCGTGGTCTCGGGTCTTGGTAACCCAAGCTGTGCTCGGGTTTAAAGCCCAATTCTTACTTGGGCGCGGCACGAAGAGGTAATTACTTATTACCTACCGAGATTTCCTTCATGCCGGTCATGTAGGCGCGCAGCTTGCGGCCGACCACCTCGATTGGGTGGTTGTAGATGGACTCATTGGCCTTGATTAAAGCCAGGTTGTCCACGCAGTTGTCGCCCTCTAAGCCCTTGCCCATGACGTCTAAATCAAGGCTGTTGATGTAGTCGTGTAATAATGGGATAGCGGTGTTGGCAAAGAGGTAGTTACCATACTCGGCGGTGTCGGAGATGACGATGTTCATCTCATACAGACGGCGACGAGCGATGGTGTTAGCGATTAATGGGAGCTCGTGGAGCGACTCGTAGTAAGCCGACTCAGGGTAGATGCCCGACTTGGTCATGGTCTCGAAGGCAAGCTCGATACCGGCCTTGCAGAAGGCAACTAATAAGATACCCTTATCAAAGAACTCTTGCTCGGTGATTGGGGTTGAGCACTCTGGAGCGGTCTCAAAGCCCGACTTAGCGTAGTTGTCACGCCAGGTGTGGAGTTTGATATCGTTGTTGGCCCAATCTTCCATCATAACGCGCGAGAACTCGCCCGACTCGATGTCGTCCATGTGCTTTAAGTACAGGTCGTGTAAGCGGGTCTTGAGCTCATCGGCGATAGCGCAGGCACGCAGCTTAGCTGGGTTGCTCAGGCGGTTCATCATATTGGTGATACCACCTTGCTTCAAGGCTTCGCAAATCGTTTCCCAGCCATATTGAATCAGCTTGCAAGCGTAGGCGTTATCGACACCCTTAGCGGTCATCATGTCGAAAGCTAAGATCGAAGCAGCCTGCAGCACACCACATAAGATGGTCTGCTCGCCCATGAGGTCAGACTTAACCTCAGCGACGAAGGAAGAGCGTAAGCAGCCTGCACGGTCACCACCGGTACCAGCAGCCCAAGCCTTAGCGATATCCCAGCCCTTACCCTCTGGGTCATTCTCTGGGTGAACGGCTAATAAGGTTGGAACGCCGAAGCCACGCTTGTACTCCTCACGAACCTCAGTACCTGGGGACTTAGGAGCGACCATCACTACGGTGATGTCCTTACGGATTTGCTGGCCGACCTCAACGATGTTAAAGCCGTGGGAGTAGCCTAAAGCAGCGCCTTGCTTCATTAAAGGCATAACGGCCTCGACTACTGGGGAGTGCTGCTTATCTGGAGTTAAGTTGATAACTAAGTCAGCAGTTGGAATCAGCTCCTCGTAGGTACCGACCTTAAAGCCATTGGTGGTAGCGCGCACGTAAGACTGACGCTTCTCAGCGATAGCTTCAGGACGTAAGGCATAAGCCACGTTCAGGCCGGAGTCACGCAGGTTTAAACCTTGGTTTAAGCCCTGAGCACCGCAACCGATAATGACGATTTGCTTGCCCTTTAAGCACGAGCAGCCGGAGGCAAACTCGCTACGGTCCATCAGCTCGCAGCAGCCTAACTGTGCTAACTTCTCACGCAAATTAAGAGTATTAAAGTAATTGGCCATTTTCGTACCTTAGATGAGCTAACGCTCAATGTTGAGCTTGCGCTCGACTAAACCATTTCCAGCCTTGTGAACACTTCGAGCGGCGCATGAGCTGTCATGCCTACCTGCCTCAAGCCTCGCGGTGACTCGATTTAAGACCAAACAAAAAAGCAAAAAAGCCCTTGGTCTTGGCTTGAGACAAATAATTACCCCGTCGCATGCCCTTGCACACAACGTAACTCAACGGGAGCAAGGTCAAGGCAAAAACGGGTAGCCCTGAAGTGGTGTACTAACGCATCAGATGCGGGTAAGCACCTTAATTGGCGCAAAGGCAGAAGGTAAACTGTCTTTGGCTGCTAGTACTACAGATAACAAGGGGTAGGGAAGAAAACATCAATTCCCGAAAAATCTTGTTGGGCTCATCATAGCGACCCCAACCAAGCCCCCGCACCATCTGCCCAATGACGGCGCACAGATCTAGTGCTTTGCTCTCTATTGGGACGCAAAACCGCCCCTTTTAACCCACGATGGTGCGTTCACTAACTCAAGCTGCGCAATCTTGCGCTATCTAGCCCCAGCCGCGCCACACATCACCCTCCCGCCGCTATGCCATTAGAACGATCGCCGCAAGATCGGCAATCGTGCCTTGGAAGTAGCTTTGCAAATCTTGCGCTCTAAGAGCTAGGACGTATCAGATGGTGAGCTCGCTGCAACTTGGGGCCATCAGTCGAATCTGTCGACCTGATAAGTCTGATCCAAAGAAATGAAGCACACTCAATTGGGGCAAGTATGAGGGGAGGAGGTCTTAACGCAACTTAGCGATAGTGCGCCTTGGGAAGATCGTGGAGACAGGCAGTTGATTGGAACTGCCTCCCATCAACCTGCAATGATCCGATCAAAGCGCCGGGCATGGAATTTTGTGATGAGGTGCAAATTTAAGACTAATGATAAAATGATGCGTTATCATTGGTGTTATGATAAATCTAAATTTGGTTGTGCCTGGAGCTAGAGATTTTGCGACAGGGACTAAGCCATCACCGATAGTTAATAGGGGATAGTGATGATATGCCTGTGCTTGAGCTGACAGATAATCTCCAGCCTAAGGATAAGTACCAACCAGCCAAGCTTAAGGCTGTGCTCGCTACGCTTGGGGAGCAAGACCTAAAGGATCTGCAGTTTATCGAGAGCTGTACCTTATCTGACTTGCAAAAAGAAAGTAAGGTTCTTCTTCATTCTTGTGACATTGAAGATCCTGAAGATAGAGAAGCTTTTGTGTTTGAGTGTGCTCACCATGACGATTCGCGTATCTTCTCGCTTCATGGTTCATCGGGCAATTACCGCATGCAGTCCTACAATCTCGTAGGCTTTATTGGGCGCAATGATGTCTGTATCACCATTCGCTCGCGCTTTACTCCAGAGGGGTGCGGTGATTACTTTCTGCACTACTTGATGGAAAAGTCTGCTCGCTGCAGCGTGGTGGATCTGCAACCTCCTAAAGGTCCAGACGATATCCTTAAGCTGCTGCCTTTGCTCTTTCCGAGCTATCTGAAACGGGCGGTTAATCAAGGACTCTTCAAGCAGTACCAACGCTTTGAGTACAACGACAGCCGTCCGCGTGGGACGATTGATGTGGCACGCCACATTAAGCTCAACCTGCCATTCCAAGGCAAGATTGCCTACAGCACCCGCGAGTTTAGTTTCGATAACCCGGTGACTGAGCTCATTCGTCATACCTATGAGTACATCAATCACCGACCGGAATATCGTGGTCTGTTCCAGCATGACCCAGCGGTGAAAAATGCGATAAATCAGATTAAGCTGGCGACGCCTAGCTACCGCAGCCAAGACCGTAGGACGGTGATGCAGGCCAACTTCAAGCCGTGCTCGCATCCGTTGTTGACCGCGTACCGGCCGCTTCAACAGCTATGCCTCATGATCTTGCGCAAGCAAGGGATGAGCTTTACTGCTAGCAAAGATCAAATTTTCGGAGTGCTCTTTGATATCTCCTACTTGTGGGAGGAGTACTTAGCAACCTTGCCTGCACTTGATGGCTTTACGCACCTTAATAACAACGAGACGGCCAAGAACAAGACCAAGTTGAACTTAGCTACCATAGACGGAAAGCCAAAGCTCAGATTCTATCCTGATTTTTACCTTGAGACAGCGGATAGCCAGCGTGAAAATGAGCGTGCCAGCTTGGTGGTCGATGCCAAGTACAAGCGCTATGCCGATCACTCAATTAGGCGTTCTGATGTCTATCAAATGATGGGCTATATGCACGCGCTCAAAGCTCCACAGGGTATCTTGCTGTGTCCGGTAGAGCAAGGTGCAAAGCCTGCTGGTAAACGCTACGACTTGAAAGGCTATGGCGGCATGCTGGGGACTGAGTTTCTTGAGATCCCGCAGCAGACGCAAGGCATGTCCTATGCTGACGACTTTTGTCAAGCAATGCATAAGTCAGAGGATGCTCTGGCTAAGATCTTTGCCGCAGCGAAGGCAAATGCAACCAAGGCCAATGATTAACCCGAGGATTTAGACCATGGAAAACAACACTAATATTGAAGTCATGCCTGAAGGCATTAGCGCTCCAGCTGAAGTCAACACCGCTGCGCAAGATAACACCAACGCTGAAGCGGTCGCCGCTGCTGAAGCTAATCCTGCCGCAGAGCCTGCGCAACCAGCTGAACTTACCTATTATGCCAAGCTCAAGCAGTTTAAAACTTTACTTGAGTACTTCGTGTACCACC